>JALFOF010000032.1 GCA_022773825.1 Prevotella sp. | reverse complement strand
TAATCCTTGCATCGCCTACTGCGCATTATCAGCACGTGACAACAGTCGAGTAGGAGTCGCTACACTCCTTTATGTCACATAATGATTATGCATCACTAACCAATACAATTATTGCATAAGATAATTTTGCACACCTACTTACAAAATAACAACAAAGGAGCCACTGACATTATATTATTATGATAGAAGCAATAGAAAGATACATTAAGAAAAACGGTTTCAATGGTTTTGAGCCACAGGCTGTACTGTTCGATATGGACGGTGTGTTGTACGACTCCATGCCCAACCACGCAGAGGCATGGGCGGAATGTATGTCACTCAACAACCTTAATATGATGAAGGAAGAAGCATATCTATATGAAGGTATGCGCGGCGTGGAAACGATACAGTTGCTTGCGAAGAAACAATTAGGTATAGACTTTACGGAAGAAGAGGCAGCAAAGATATACAAGCAGAAATCAGAGTTATACGCCGCGGCAGGTCGGGCAAAAATGATAGATGGTGTTTACGCCCTACAAGAATCCATAGCACGCAGAGGATGGAAAATCGGCGTGGTGACTGGCAGCGGGCAGGCAACGCTGTTAAACAGAATATTGCAGGACTTCAAAGGACTTGTGTCGCCCGAAATACTCGTCAACGCCAACGACGTCCAACGCGGCAAGCCCGCTCCCGACCCTTACATTAAAGGTATGCAGAAAGCAGATGTACAACCGTGGCAGACCATAGTGGTGGAGAACGCACCTTTGGGCGTAAGGGCTGCTGTTGCTGCTCAATGCTTCACTGTTGCGATAAACACCGGTCCGTTACCAAATGCCGCACTGGAGCAGGAAGGAGCAGACATGGTGCTGCCGTCAATGGACGCTTTTAACAAACTGCTCGCGAGAACGTTCCCAAACGATGGCGATGCCCTTTCCTGTTAATAAGATAAACCACATAATGCCCAGCCGCCATACCCTGCGCATCGATAAAAAGCCTGCCATACTGTTCCCTGACAAAGCAGGATGTCACGACCGTGCCAACGAGGGAGTGTATCTCTAAGAGCTGACCGAGGGTAACATCACATTCATCGAGCCACACATAGCGACCGTCATCTTCCAAGGTCTTTCCCGGCACATTTGGTTTCGCACCCTCGCTCCCGATGGCGTCACCAGCAAAAGACTGGCACGGCTCTGACTCGTTGCCGTATCTGTCCGTAGCAGTAACGGCAAAATGCCTTACAGTGCGCCCTTGGGGAACAACGATAGAGGTACCCTCGTATGCTGCCATCAATAAGTTGTCAGCAACCTTGGTATCAACAGGAGCAGTATCGGAACCATACACATTATATAATAATTTACTGCCACCATACCCCTCACAAGACGCAGAGGTGGTATCTGCCTGCCATGATAACATCCACGTCCCGTCCCTTTGATTTGTCACTGCCACTCCCCGCGGAACAGCAGGACGTTCCTTGGCATACCACGTCATGGCTGGCTGCAAAGAAGGAGTGCGAGAATAAACCGTCTTGGTGTAATCATACAGTCCCTTTGTGTTGTCCGTAAAGAATTTGGAACGGAACATACAATTCCCCATTCCAAATTGGCGCAGCACGTGCATCTCTTGGGTAATGTCGCCAAGAGCCCAATTCTTCTCATGCTCGTCAAGGAAGTAAATACCCAATCCCGGTGTGACAATCTTATTGGCAGAGCGCTCTTTCCAGTCTATCAAAAAAGGATAGAAATTATCCCCGCGGAAGTACATCATAGGGAACAAAGCATCCATCAATCCGTCTTCAAGCCATTGTGCCGCATCTTGGCATACCACATCCCTCGCGTTCCACCCATTGCTCCATTGCCGTTTGGTGTCTGCGTATTTACCAATGGGGGAACACGACAGCATGACCCATGGTTTCACCTCTTTCACCGCATCACGTATTGCCCGAACTATGCGGGTGATACATTCCCTACCTTTATCGTGGCTCTTTATCTTCTTCCATGCCTCAGGATAACGTATATAGTCAAGATGTATTCCATCCACATCGTATCTCGCAACAACGTCTTTACAAAAGCGAGCAAGATAACTTGCTGTGCCGTCTGCCTCTGGATTCATAAATCCCTCGTTACCAATCCTCTTTAGAACACTTGGAGCAGATTTTCTCAAAGCCTTACACCCTGCCCCATCCCACTTGCCTACAGGTATGGCAACGACCCATGCGTGAAACTTCATGCCACGCTTATGGCACTCGTCTATTGCAAAGGCGAGAGCATCATAGCCGGGCGATTGCGTGGGGATACCAGAGAGACACCCATCCCACGGTTCCATAGTTGACGGAAAAATAGTCGTTGCACGTATACGAGTCTGCATCAATACAGTGTTGATGCCAGCAGCAGAAAGATTGTCAAGAATGTCACATAACTCCTGTTTCTGCTTTAACTCAGAATATAACGACCGAGAATAAGAATGTGGCCAATCAATACCCCCGATGGTAGCAAGCCACACCGCACGCATCTCGTGCAACGGTTCCTTACTGGGTGATTGGGTATCCAAAAACACATTCTGCGCTAACGTTTCTAACTGGATAAAGAGTATAATAAGTGCCCAAAATAGTTTTTTCTTCATTTCGCATGCAAAGTTAACGCTATTTTTTTGCAATAACAAATATTTTTTGTAATTTTGCAGAAATTATATATTTAGGTTGACGGTTTAATGGCAAAGCGAAATGCTACGCCCATGCATATCAAAGCCTCTCTGTCTTATCACTTACCAAAGGTGAGGACTATACCGCCAAAAGAACAAACGACAAAACGACCAACAGAACAAGGAGATGATTTCATTTACACTCAGTCTTATAGCCTTGATATTGGGCTACATCTTCTACGGAAAGTTTGTTGAGACCGTCTTTGGCCCCAACGAAAAGCGTAAGACACCAGGAATCCGCAAATTCGACGGTGTTGACTATCTTGTCCTCCCCTCGTGGAAGGTTTTTATGATTCAATTCCTGAACATAGCAGGCACCGGACCGATATTCGGCGCAATAATGGGAATGTGGTTTGGAGTATCCTCCTACCTATGGATTGTGCTCGGATGCATCTTTGCGGGTGCCACGCACGACTACCTCTCTGGCATGATAAGCATGAGAAAGGGTGGCATATCCTTACCAGACATGGTTGGGCAATACCTCGGCCCGAATTTCCGTAAACTAATGTTGTTGTTCGCCACAATACTCCTTGCACTCGTCGGTGCGGTGTTTGTTCTTAGCCCAGCGAAGTTGCTAACGGGAATGATGCCCGCGGGCAGTGGATTTGACAACATACTGATATGGATTGCCGTGATATTCATATACTACATCATTGCGACCATGATGCCTGTTGACAAGATTATCGGCAAGATATACCCTCTGTTCGCCTTCTCACTAATATTTATGGCATTGGCCCTCATGATTGCTTTGTTTATCAAATGGCCTACACTGCCAGAGTTATGGGATGGTCTTGACAACCTCGGCGAAGCAAGATTGGGCATGACGAGTTCAGAGCCAATAGTCCCAGCACTATTCATTACCATAGCCTGCGGCGCCATCAGTGGTTTCCACGCCACACAGAGTCCTTTGATGGCACGATGCATTAACAGCGAGCACCTCGGCAGACCCGTGTTCTACGGTGCTATGATAACAGAGGGCATCGTGGCACTAATATGGGCCACGGTGAGCAGTTGGTTCTTCTACGACCAAGGGTGGCGTGAGATATGCCCCGACGCGTTCCTCGCGCAGAATGAGAAAACCGTAACGCAGTTCTTTGATGCTCCAAGAGTGGTGATGGAAGTATGCAAGGGATGGCTCGGCATAGCGGGCGGAATACTTGCCGTACTCGGTGTAGTGGCAGCCCCTATTACAAGCGGAGACACTGCTCTGCGTTCAGCAAGGCTTATAATAGCCGATGCACTGCACATAGACCAACGGCCTATAGCGAAAAGGCTCATGGTGTGCGCACCGCTCTTCATCGCATGCATCGCATTGCTCGTATGGCAGATGGACAACCCAGACAGTTTCAAGACAATATGGAATTACTTCGGATGGGCAAACCAAACGCTGGCAGTATTCACATTGTGGACCATAACAGTGTATCTTGCACTGAAAAAGAAGTTGTTTATAATAACACTGCTCCCAGCAATGTTCATGACATTCGTATGCACTACGTTCATTTTAATAAGCAACATTGCCCTTTCGCTGTCACCAACGACAAGCTACACTATAGGTATAGCCGTAACACTGACAGTAACCGTGCGCTTCTTCTTGTGGCACAATAAGAAATTCACGTTAGACTACGCCTATGGAAAGGAGGGCAAAGCCTCTGACAAGAAAGAAGCCAATAAAGCATAAATGCAACATATTAAGTTAAGCAACTAAATACACTGAAGCTATGAAAAAAATTATGATTATGCTTGCCATGCTGACAATGACGCTGGCAGCAAACGCCCAGTTTGAGAAAGGCAAGAAATTCGTCAGTGCCTCACTGACGGGCCTTAACCTTTCATACAATGACAATAAGGAAATGCAATTCGGCTTCCAGGCAAAAGGCGGCTACTTCATAGAAGATTGCTGGCAGGTTAACGCAATGGTGGGATATGACAAAGCAGGCAAAGACATCAACGGCGTTTTCCAGATTGGCGCAGGAGGACGATACTATATTTTGGAGAACGGGCTGTATGGCGCCGTCAACGTAAAAGGAGTGTTTAGCAGTGGATACAATGATGTCATGCCAGGCATAGAGCTTGGATATGCCTTCTTTATCAACGATAAGGTGACCATTGAGCCAGCTGTCTATTACGACCAGAGTTTGAAGGAGCACTCCACTTATTCCACTGTAGGACTGAAAGTCGGAATTGGACTTTATTTCTAAACACCAAAAACACGGCAATATGTTAAGCGTAGAAGAACTTACAGACAGGCTCATAGACTTAAGTTTTGCGGAAGACATCGGCGATGGCGACCACACCACCCTATGTTGCATACCTGCAGATGCAATGGGTAAGAGCCGCCTTATAATAAAAGAGGACGGCATCATTGCTGGCGTTGAGGTCGCGAAAGAAGTCTTCCGTCGCTTCGACCCAGAGATGGTTGTAGAAACACTCATTGAAGACGGTGCGAAGGTAAAGAAGGGAGACATTGCAATGGTGGTGACGGGCAAGGTACAAAGCCTATTGCAGACAGAACGCCTCATGCTCAATATCATGCAGCGAATGAGCGGCATCGCAACTATGACCAATAAGTACCAGCAAGCCCTCATTGACGCTGGCACGAAGACACGCGTTCTTGATACAAGGAAGACCACGCCAGGTATGCGTATGCTTGAGAAGGAAGCCGTAAAGATTGGTGGCGGCATGAATCACCGCATCGGTCTCTTTGACATGATTCTGCTCAAGGACAACCATGTGGACTTTGCTGGAGGCATACACAACGCTATCTCACGTGCAAAGGCATACTGCAAAGAAAAGGGCAAAGACCTAAAGATAGAGATAGAGGTACGCAACTTCAAAGAGCTGGAAGAGGCTCTGGCAGAAGCTCCCGACCGCATCATGTTCGACAACTTCACGCCAGAAGACACGGTAAAAGCAGTGCAGATGGTAAACCACCAATGTGAGACAGAGTCGAGCGGTGGCATCACTTTCGACACCATGATACCATACGCCAAAGCAGGCGTTGACTTCATCTCCTTCGGCGCACTGACGCACAGTGTGAAAGGGCTGGACATGAGTTTCAAAGCTATATAAACAGTTGTTGTAAACAAGCGAAAGCAAATGAACATATTAGTAACAGGAGCCAACGGGCAACTTGGCAACGAAATGCGCCTCATCTCGAAAGGTTCGTCTGACAAATACATCTTCACGGATGTAACAGAACAAGACGGTGTAACCACAATGCGTCTTGACATGACAGACATAGAGGCATTGCGCGACATCGTACAGAAGAATGAGGTGACCTGCATTGTCAACTGCGCCGCCTACACCAATGTGGACAAAGCAGAGACTGACGAGGCTCTCTGCCGCAAACTCAATGCGACGGCACCACAACTGCTGGCTCAGGTCATGAAAGAAGTGAACGGACTGCTCATCCATGTCAGCACTGATTATGTCTTTGGGGGCGACCCTTACAACACCCCATGCAAGGAATCACAGAAAGGAACCCCAACGGGCGTTTACGGAAAGACGAAGCTGGAAGGGGAGCAGAACATCGTCAACTCAGGAGTTGAGCATATCATAATACGCACCGCCTGGTTGTACTCTGAGTTCGGGAAGAACTTCGTCAAGACAATGATGAACCTCACTTCTACGAAACCGCGGCTGAACGTGGTATTCGACCAATGCGGCACCCCCACATACGCAGGCGATTTGGCAGAACTCATATATACCATCATCTCCGAGCGCAAGTATGAGGGAAACACAGGGATATACCATTACAGTAACGAAGGTGTATGCTCGTGGTATGATTTTACGATGAAGATAGCAGAGATAGCAGGCAATACGCAGTGCGACATCCAGCCTTGCCACAGTGATGAGTTCCCCTCACCCGTCACACGTCCCGCATACAGTGTGCTTGACAAGACAAAGGTAAAGGAAACCTTCGGTATCAAAATACCTTATTGGACACACTCTCTAAAGAAGTGTATGGACAATATGAAATAATCACTCTCCACCTTATTTATATAAATAGACAATGAAAGGAATAGTTCTCGCCGGTGGCAGTGGCACTCGCCTCTATCCCATCACCAAAGGCATCTCCAAACAACTGATGCCAATATATGACAAGCCCATGATATACTACCCGGTATCCGTATTGATGCTGGCTGGTATCCGTGAGATACTCATAATATCAACGCCTTACGACCTTCCAGGCTTCAAGCGTCTGCTTGGTGATGGCAGCGACTACGGTGTGCACTTCGAATATGCCGAACAGCCATCCCCGGACGGATTGGCGCAGGCATTCACCATTGGTGCCGACTTCATCGGCGATGATTCAGCGTGCCTCATCCTCGGCGATAACATCTTCCAAGGAGTAGGATTTACCAAGATGCTGAAGGAAGCAGTAAGAACTGCGGAAGAAGAAAAGAAAGCGACAGTATTCGGTTATTGGGTAAACGATCCTGAACGCTACGGCGTAGCAGAGTTCGACAAAGCAGGGAACTGCCTTTCCATTGAGGAGAAGCCGCAACATCCTAAGAGTAATTACGCTGTCGTGGGACTATACTTTTACCCGAACAAAGTCATCAACGTGGCAGCAAACATTCAACCATCTGCGCGTGGCGAATACGAAATCACAACGGTAAACCAAAAGTTCCTTGAAGACGGCGAGCTGAAGGTGCAGACCCTCGGCAGGGGCTTCGCATGGCTTGACACAGGTACACACGACAGTCTTTCAGAGGCTTCCACATACATAGAAGTGCTTGAGAAGAGACAAGGCTTGAAGGTCGCCTGCCTTGAAGGCATTGCTTATCGCAAGGGATGGATAACGGAAGAACGTATGCGCGAGCTGGCGCAACCCATGCTGAAAAACCAATACGGTCAGTACCTTCTGAAAGTAATTGACGAAGTAAAACGGTTCGGTCCAGGAATAGAGTAAACAACACCCCAAATACCTTCAAGAGATGGAAATCATACAAACAGACATAGAAGGCGTATTGATTATAGAACCCCGCGTATTCGACGATGCAAGGGGATACTTCTTTGAGAGCTTCTCGCAACGCGAGTTTGATGACAAGGTAGCCCCAATACTTGGTCACAGCGTGCATTTCGTACAGGACAACGAGTCCATGTCCTCATACGGAGTGATGAGGGGATTGCACTTCCAGCGTCCACCGTTCACCCAGTCAAAACTTGTGCGGTGCGTAAAGGGTGCAGTACTTGACATAGCAGTAGATATTCGCAAAGGCTCACCCACATTTGGGAGACACGTTGCCGTGGAGTTGACAGAAGACAACCATAGACAATTCTTCGTACCGAGAGGATTTGCCCATGGCTTCGCGGTGCTGTCTGATACCGCAATATTCCAATACAAATGCGATGAGTTCTACCATCCAGAAGCAGATGGAGGAATCTCCATACAAGACCCCTCCCTCGGCATCGACTGGCGCATACCAGCAGAGAAAGCTATACTGTCTGAGAAAGACACCAAGCACCCCACGTTGGCAGAGTTTGACTCGCCGTTTAACATCAATATATCATTATATTAACCATAACGCAACAAGACGTAATGAAGAAGAATATAGTTATCACGGGCGGCGCAGGATTCATCGGCAGTCATGTCGTGCGCCTCTTTGTGAATAAATACCCCGAATACAATATTATCAACCTTGACAAACTGACGTATGCTGGCAACCTTGCCAACTTAAAGGACATAGAAGACAAGCCTAATTACAAGTTTGTCAAGATGGACATCTGCGATTTTGACGCTTTCTACCAGCTTATGCAGGACGAGAAAGTTGACGGCATCATTCATCTTGCCGCGGAGTCACACGTTGATCGCTCCATAAAAGACCCCTTCACCTTTGCCAAGACTAACGTCATGGGTACCCTGTCACTGCTCCAAGCGGCAAAACTCTATTGGGAATCGCTCCCCGAGAAATATGAAGGCAAACGCTTCTACCACATATCTACAGATGAGGTTTACGGAGCATTGGCAATGAACAAGCCAGAAGGCATAACGCCCCCTTTCTCTACCACGGCAAGCTCCGCCAAGCACCATCTTGCCTACGGCGATGACTTCTTCTATGAGACGACGAAGTACAATCCCCATTCCCCCTACTCCGCCTCTAAGGCAAGCTCTGACCACTTCGTGCGAGCATACCACGACACCTACGGTATGCCAACTATAGTAACAAACTGCTCCAACAACTACGGCCCCTACCAGTTCCCCGAGAAACTGATTCCGCTGTTCATCAACAACATCCGCAACCGCAAGCCACTCCCCGTATATGGCAAGGGCGAGAACGTGCGCGACTGGCTGTTCGTTGAAGACCACGCAAGGGCAATTGACGTGATATTCCACGAAGGCAAGATAGCCGAGACCTACAACATCGGCGGCTTCAACGAATGGAAGAACATAGACATCATAAAAGTCGTGATAAACACCGTTGACAGACTGCTTGGACGTAAAGAAGGCGAAGACCTTGACCTCATAACATACGTAACAGACCGCTTGGGACACGATGCACGCTATGCCATCGACTCAACAAAGTTACAAAAAGAACTGGGATGGGAACCGTCACTACAGTTTGAAGAGGGTATAGAAAAAACCGTGAGGTGGTATCTTGACAACCAAGAGTGGATGGACAACGTCACCTCCGGCGACTACGAGAAGTATTACGAAAATATGTATAAAGGAAGATAAAGAACAATGTTTGAAAATCTTAGCGACAGATTAGAAAGATCATTTAAGATACTCAAGGGTGAAGGAAAAATCACCGAAATAAATGTAGCCGAGACTCTGAAGGACGTTAGGCGCGCCCTCCTTGATGCCGACGTCAACTACAAGGTAGCCAAGACCTTCACTGACACAGTCAAGAAAAAGGCGCTGGGCATGAACGTGCTCACAGCCATAAAGCCAGGACAGTTGATGGTAAAGCTCGTACACGACGAGCTTGCGGAACTCATGGGCGGCGAAGCAAAGGAACTGAACCTTACTGGGCATCCTACAATCATAATGATGGCAGGTCTCAACGGTGCAGGTAAAACCACGATGAGCGGCAAACTGGCAAAACTGCTCAAGGACAAGCGTAACAAGAAGCCCCTGCTCGCAGCCTGCGACACATTCCGCCCCGCTGCTATGGAGCAGCTACGCGTATTGGCAGAGCAAGTCAACGTGCCGATATATATGGAGGAGGGAGCCAAAGACCCCGTGAAGGTGGCACTCAACGCCATAGCGGAAGCGAAAGCAAAGGCGTATGACGTCGTAATCATCGATACCGCAGGCCGACAGTCCATAGACGAAGAGTTAATGAAGCAGGCCGAGAACATCAAGGCCGCCATAACCCCCAACGAAACACTGCTCGTGGTCGATGCCATGACAGGACAGGATGCTGTCAACACCGCCAAGACGTTCAACGAAAGGCTGGAGATAGACGGCGTGATACTCACCAAACTCGATGGTGACACCCGCGGCGGTGCGGCTCTCTCCATACGCAACGTGGTGGACAAGCCAATAAAGTTCATCGGCACAGGCGAGAAGATGGAAGCACTCGACGTCTTCCACCCCGAGCGTATGGCAGACCGCATACTCGGCATGGGCGATGTAGTATCACTCGTAGAACGTGCCCAGGAGCAGTTCGACCTTGAAGAAGCCAAGCGCCTCCAAAAGAAGATAGCGAAGAACAAATTTGACTTCAACGACTTCCTCGGCCAGATACAGCAGATTAAGAAGATGGGCAACATCAAGGAACTTGCCGGCATGATACCAGGAGTTGGGAAAGCGATAAAGGACATAGACATTGACGACAACGCCTTCAAAGGCATTGAGGCCATCATATACTCAATGACGCCCAAAGAGCGCACCAACCCTGAAATACTCAACGTTTCACGCAAACAGCGCATCGCCAAAGGCTCTGGCACCAACATACAAGAAGTAAACAGGCTTATAAAGCAATTTGAGCAGATGCGCAAAATGATGAAACTCCTTTCTGGCAACAACATGGCAAACATGGCAAAGATGGCAGGAATGATGGGCAAAGGAAAAGGATTTCCGGGAATGCCTGGAATGCCGAAACTATAACATACAATAACTACAATCATGCAAATAATCGACGGAAAAGCGACTGCCGCAGCGATAAAGGCGGAAATAGCAGAAGAGGTACGCCAGATGATGGCGGCAGGCGGCAAGCAGCCACACCTCGCAGCTGTGCTCGTAGGCCATGACGGTGGCTCTGAGACATATGTAAAAAATAAAGTATTGGCATGCGAAGCCTGTGGCTTCAAGAGCACCCTGATACGCTACGAAGACGACATCACAGAGGCAGAACTCCTCGAATGTATTGACAAACTCAACAAAGACGAAGACGTTGACGGCTTCATCGTGCAACTACCGCTACCTAAGCACATCGATGAACAAAAGATAATAGAGGCAATAGACTACCGTAAGGATGTTGACGGCTTCCACCCAGTCAATGTGGGACGCATGGCGATAGGCCTGCCATGCTTCATATCCGCCACGCCACTCGGTATCATCACCTTGCTAAAGCGTTACAACATCGAGACCTCAGGCAAGAAGTGTGTCATCCTCGGACGCTCCAACATCGTTGGTAAGCCTATGGCGCAGCTGATGATGCAGAAAGAATTTGGTGACGCCACTGTTACAGTATGCCACTCCCACTCCACCGACCTTAAAAAAGAGTGTCGTGAAGCCGACATAATCATTGCTGCCATAGGTCGTCCTGGCTTCGTAACCGCCGATATGGTAAAAGAGGGCGCAGTAATAATAGACGTAGGCACGACACGTGTGCCCGATGCTACGCGCAAGAGTGGCTTCCGTCTCTCTGGAGATGTTGACTTCGATAACGTTGCAGAAAAATGTTCCTTCATCACTCCCGTGCCAGGCGGAGTAGGTCCTATGACCATTTGTTCGCTAATGAACAACACACTCATAGCTGGCAAAAAGGGGAAATAATAAGAATGGAAAATAATTAAGCAGTCGAGCCTTAACAAACGGACAGTTTGTTAAGGCTCGACTTTATATATTACAAATCCGCCCAAGGTTCTGTCGTCTTCTTATGATATTGCCCCCCTCTCCCTATTATTTGTGGAGAGGGGGGCAACGAGTATCATGACGGTATTCATCCTGCGAATGTAGCCACGTGGGGCTATCGGGTTCCATTTAGGATGCGATTCTTTTTGTTTCGCAACCTCCTTTTTAAGGGCTACACTTCTATTATTATATATATGGCAAAATATAAAACGTTGGTAATTTGATACTTAGCAAAAACTCTCCGTTACATTGAATCGCAAAAAAAACGCACGAAATAATTTCTCTATGATTAGAGATGACAAAGTTAACAATGATTTTATAGACAATGATTTTCGCATTTTTCTCGCAAGTGGGGAAAGCGCGGCAAGACACACTTACAAAAGCGTTGAGATTACACGGTTAAAGCGTTGAGATTACATCGCAAAAGCATAGCTTTTACGATGTAATAGCTGGTCGAGTATAAAATAGGCGTTCACTTATCATGCCTAAAAAACTTACAATTTCAGGAGCCCGTACCTGTTATTGTATTTCTGTCCCTCGTTCACCACCCATTCGAAGAAGTACCCAGGCTTGCTGTTTGTGAGAACACAAAATAAAGGAAAGAATAACACATTACTGTCATTTCCGCTACCAGTAAGATTATTATTTCTTTGGTTTCTTTGTAAAACGGTATGCCAGAGAGAACATGACGTAGCGAGGGATGGAGTTGTAGCGGCGCTCGGTGTAGCCTTGGGCGTTGACAGAGTATCCGATGTTGCTGACCTGATGGAGGATATCGTAGGCTGAAAGCTTTGCTACGAGCGAACCTTTCATGAATGCCTTGGAGATGGAAGCGTTCCATGCATTGGTGGTGTTGTTTATCTCCGATGACTGATAACCACGACGCACAAAGATGTTGTAGTCGGTAGCGATGGTGAAGGAACCGAAATGCTTAGGCGTAGTATAGGTGCAGTTTACACCATATTTATATTCGTAGGCATCGAGGTCCTGATAGTCCTCACGATTACTGCGACTGTGGCGACCGTCTATTCTGCCGAGGAGTCCGGCGGTGAAGAGTTTGTATTTGTAGTTCAACTTCAGCTGAAGATTGGTGTTGATGTTGTTCACCGTTGAGAGTTCTGGTGATGAGGTGAGGGCATGAAGCTGCTCCAACGTAGGAGTACCATCAAACTCTACCGTCTGCAAAGCGAAATCTACGCTGCGATGATACTGCAGGAAACCATCCATCGTCAATCGCCAACGCTTCTGCTTGTCAAATTGCCAGTTAAGTCCGCCACTAGCCTTGCCATTCCAGTTTCCATCAACATTATCCGTCATTGACACGTAACCGCCAGTCTTTGAGTTATACCAACGGCGAGAACCGTGATTGTTTGTGGTTGCATTGTATTCTACCTTTCCCCAATATGTCAATGGAATGGAGTCGCACTTTACATCGAGACGTACATCGGCGTTATATTGACAAGCATTCTTCAGTGAAGGATTACTGAAACTGAAGTATAACGGATCGTTTGTATCGCTCATATCCACAAGGTTTGTTAGAGAATTAGGGGTCTCGTTGCGTTGCATATTAACGCGCCACTTTATGCGTTTCGTCGTCCAAGAGAAGTAAAAATCAGGATTGAATGTACGCATTGTCCTGTTGGATGTCTGTAGAGTTGAACAATAGTTTGATTTCGTTGGTCGCCAGAAATCTATACGTTCATCTGCAATCTCCAAAGGAAATCCTAATCGCATAAAGCCTTGGGCTTTTTCTGTCATTTTGCCTTCAGCATTGAGAGCCGTCTTATTAAAAGATTTGCTGATTGCGAAAGTGGTGTTGTAATATCTGCTGAGAGTATTGAACTGATATGAGTTATTGATATCCGTCGCAACAGAGAGAGAATCGTATGTCGATGGCAGAATGAACGGATCGTTGGCATAGCGTCCACCAAGGGAATCAAGACGATAGTTCAGATTGTCGCTATGCTGCATCATCTGTCTATAGCGAAACGATAGGTTTAGATTGATACTCGGTTTTGTAAACCATTTGACAAACCCTAAATCTGCAGAGTAATTATATCGCCAAGAAGCATTGTCGCCATACCTATTACGCAAATCAAGTTTGTCGGCATCGGTGGAGAATATATTAGTCCTATTGAAACTGAAGTTTTCCGACGGACTAATCCTTTCGTACGCTGCATTTACGCCTATGTCGTATGCGCCATTATCCCATGGTGCACGATTGCTCATGATGATTCTTCCACTGGCATTAAATGTTTTTTGCAGACTTTTGGAAAGTGACTCGCTGCTATTCGTGAGCCTCGTCTGCCATGTGGAGTCAGAAGAGGAAATGTTTTTATCACGGGTGTTGTAACTCAGTTCTGCACCTGCTCTAAGATAATATGGTTTATTCAATCTGAAATTCTCGGTAATCTTGAAATCATTGTTTTTACTCTTGTTGCTGCTGAAGCCACCAGAGAAGATGTTTCCCTCGTTGCGATAACGCTCACTGTGGTATGTCTGTTCGTTGTTCGTGTCCTGCCATGAGGCCTTGGCATCCAGTGTATTCGACCATTTGCCGAACTTATCGCTAACACCATGATGTACACCAGCTTGACGTGTTGTTATCAAACCACGGTTTGTCTTGCTCGGATTCCAATCACCATTTTCTCCTGGCTCGCGTTCCTCGTTTACGTTATTGGCATTGCCGAAGGTTGCAAGGCGGTATCTTTCGCCATACATCAAGCCGAATAACTTAGCCATCCAACGTTCTTCTGAACCAACTCCAACTTCGGAGTTGACGATATAGCCACGCTGATATTCCTTCTTCAGCACAACATCGAGCGTAAAAGTCTTCTTCTGCTGTTCGGCAGGAAGTCCAAGAACTGCCGACTTTTCGTCCGTCTTGTCGTAAGCCTTCAGTTCCTTTACCGTGAAGTAAGGCAGATTCTCCAGCATCACCTTGTTGTCACCCTTGAAGAAGTCCTTGCCGTTGAGCGTGAGGTTATCAACATGCTTTCCGTTGATAGTTATCTCCCCATCGCTCGACAGCTCTGCACCAGGTAATTGACGAATCAGCCCATCAAGCATACTGCCCTCAGGAAGCATGAACGCAGTTGCATCATACACAAGTGTATCACCACGATACACCATCTGTATCTTCGTAGCCTTCACCACAACTTCATCCAACTCTGCGGTCTTATGAATCTTGCGTTTCATCTTCAAATCAGGTCCATCTACAAGATGTCTCGCATTATCTATAACCAACGGCACATATAGTGTCTCATAATCCTCATGCTCAGCCTTGAGAATAAAATTACCGTTTATCCTTGGCATAAGGGCGGTATAGAACGCCTTGGGACGTTTTGTGTACCAATCCCTGGTCTGGTAAACACGCACTGTATCAACTGGTTCTAAATTAAAAATGCCGAGCATTTTGAACAAAGTCGAGTCAGGATTCAGCATTGTGACCCTAGCCATTACAGCTTCACCTGTAAAGGAATCAAAGATGCCTGCATGTACATTCATTAACGAATCTATTATGTCAGCCTTAACGTTACTACAAATGCAGAGCAGGAATAAAAGGGATAAAATTGTTTGTTTCATTTGCTTTTATTTCTTATGGTGTCATATTCAACAACATAATACTTTCATTTCCGCTACCAGTAAGATTATTATTTCTTTGGTTTCTTGGTAAAACGGTATGCCAGTGAGAACATGACGTAGCGAGGGATGGAGTTGTAGCGGCGCTCGGTGTAGCCCTGTGCGTTGACAGAGTAGCCGATGTTGCTGACCTGATGGAGAATATCGTAGGCTGAGAGCTTTGCTACGAGCGAACCTTTCATGAATGCCTTGGAGATGGAAGCATTCCATGCATTGGTGGTGTTGTTTATCTCCGATGACTGATAGCCACGGCGCACGAAGATGTTGTAGTCGGTGGCAATGGTGAAGGAACCAAAAGCCTTTGGAGTAGTATAGGTGCAGTTCACACCATATTTATATTCGTAGGCATCAAGGTCTTGATAATCCTCACGATTGCTACGGCTATGGCGACCGTCTATTCTGCCTATCAAACCTGCGGTGAACAGTTTGTATTTGTAGTTCAATATCAGGCGCAGGTTTGTGTTGATGTTGTTCACCGTTGAGAGTTCAGGCGATGGAGTGAGAGTGTGAAACTGCTCAAGTGTAGGAGTACCATCAAACTCTACCGTCTGCAAAGCGAAATCTACGCTGCGATGATACTGCAGGAAACCATCCATCGTCAATCGCCAACGCTTCTGCTTGTCGAACTGCCAGTTGAGTCCAGCACTCGCCTTACTGTTCACGTTGCCATTGACATTATCCTCCATCGATACATAGCCACCCGTCTTTGAGTTGTACCAACGACGTGAACCGACATAGTTCGTACCAAGATAGCAGTCCGCCTTCACCCAATAGGTCAGAGGAATGGAGTCGCACTTCACATCGAGACGTACGTTAAAGTTGTAATGGCATGCTGTCTTCAGTGAAGGATTATTGAAACTGAAGTACAGCGGATTGCTCGTACTGCTCATATCAACTAGTGACGTAAGGGAATTAGGATCCTCGTATCGCTGAATGTTTGCAGTCCACTCCGTGCGCTTCGTGTTCCAATAGAAGTACAAATTCGGATTGAAGGTGCGTATCGTCCTGCTGGCTGTCTGCTGATTGGTGCGTCCGATGGTCTTCGTTGGTCGCCAGAAGTCTATGCGTTCATCGGCTATCTCCAAGGGAAGGAACAGGTGAATACTACCCCGGCTTTGCGTTCTCTTCTCTCCATCAGCATTGGTCACTTCTTTTACGAAGGACTTGCTGATGCCGAAAGTCGTCCTGTAGTAACGGCTGAGGGTGTTGTACTGATAGCTGTTGTTTACGTCGGTGGCAACGGCGAGTGAGTCGTATGTCGATGGAAGAATAAATGCCTCACTTGCATATCGTCCGCCAATAGAGTCAAGACGATAGTTAAGGTTATCACTGTGCTGCATCATCTGTCTGTAGTTAAACGACAGGCGGAGACTGATCTGTGGCTTCGTGAAAAAGTAACCCGTACTTGCATCTGCTCCATAGTTATATCGCCACGTTGCATTGTCGCCGTACCTGTTGCGCAGGTCCAGTTTGTCACCATCCGTAGAGAAGATATTAGTTCTGTCGAAACTGAAACTCTCCGACGGGTTAGTCCTTTCGTATGCAGCATTTACGCCAAGGCCGTACGAGCCATTATCCCACGGAGTTCTGTTGCTGAAACCTATTCTTCCACTGGCATTGAATGTCTTTCGCAAATTCTTCGACAGCGACTCGCTGCTGTTGGTCAGAGTGGTCTGCCATGTAGAGTCAGCAGAAACACTGTTGTTGTCACGGGTTTTATAGTTCAGTTCTGCACCAGCTCTAAGATAATATGGTTTATTCAATCTGAAATTCTCGGTAATCTTGAAGTCGTTGTTCTTGCTCTTGTTGTTGTTGAAACCGCCAGAGAAGATGTTTCCCTCGGTGCGATAGCGCTCGCTGCGGTATGTCTGTTCATTGTTGGTGCCCTGCCATGAGGCTTTGGCATCCAACGTGTTTGACCATTTATCGAACTTATCGCTTATCTCATGGTGCACACCAGCCTGGCGTGTGGTTATCAAACCGCGGCTGGTCTTGCTCGGATCCCAATCGCCATCCTTGCCAGGAGAGCGTTCCTCGTTCACGTTGTTGGCATTACCAAAAGTTGCAAGACGGTATCTCTCGCCGTACATCAGGCCAAACAACTTCATCATCCAACGCTCTTCGGAGCCTGCTCCTACCTCTGCGTTGGCGATGTAGCCACGCTGATATTCCTTCTTCAACACAACGTCGAGTGTGTAAATCTTGTTTTGCTGCTCGGCAGGAAGTCCGAGCGCCGCCGACTTCTCGTCGGTCTTGTCGTATGCCTTCAGCTCCTTCACGGTGAAGTAAGGCAGATTTTCCAGCATCACCTTGTTGTCACCTTTGAAGAAGTCCTTGCCGTTGAGCGTGAGGTTATCCACCTTCTTGCCGTTGATTGTTATCTCGCCCTCGCTCGACAGTTCTGCGCCAGGTAGCTGACGAATAAGTCCATCGAGCATACTGCCCTCAGGAAGTACGAACGCTGTGGCATCATACACAATTGTATCGCCACGATAGACCATCTGTATCTTAGTAGCTTTCACTACTACCTCATCCAACTCCGCCGACTTATGTATCTTACGTTTCATCTTCAAGTCTGGCGCTTCGAAGTAACTCCTCACCTTATTTATATTAAGGGGCAGGAAGAGCGTCTCGTAGTCCTCATGCTCCGCCTTGAGGATATAGTTACCCTTCTGCTTAGGCACCATACCGACATATCTCACCTGCTGTCGCTTTGTCTGCCAGTCTTCAAATTGCTGAACGTCCAGTGTATCCACGAGCACGGAGTCCTTCCGTGTTGGTTGCTTCACGATGGTAGAATCCTCTCGCAGCAGATACACGTTCGCTTTGACTGCCGCACCGGTGAAGGAATCAAACACTCCGCCGTATATAGCCATCAGCGTGTCTTTCTTCTCTGCTGCTATCGCATTGCCTAAAATGCAAAGCTGGAATAAGAGGGATAATGTTATTCGTTTCATACTTGCCTTTATAATCAGTTGAATTTTTACACAAAGTTATCTCTACTTCTTAAGTCTCGCAATACTTTTAGACTACTATTTTAGTTAAACAAATTTAATCACACACTATAGTGTTAAGTATTTACCTTTGTTTTAATAGTTGTCAAGAGAAAAATACGTACTTTTGCAGTGGAATTGTAAAACTCAGACCCTATGAAAGCGAACATCGACAAATACTTTATCTCTGCCAATGCGGTAGATGATATACCTGAGAGCCACTATCAGAAGCTGGAGCCTGTGCTGCAGACGATAGAGGCATTTACGCGAAACACCAACAAAGTGGTGTATATGGTGGACTATCTGAAGAAGAACTTCCTGTATTCCTCCGCCAACATTGAGGACCTCTGCGGCATAACAAAGGAGGAAATGGTGGAGATGGGGTATCTGTTCCATTTCCAATATGTACCGAGGAAGGAACAGCAGATGCTGCTCGAACTGAACAAGGCGGGCTTTGAGTTTTATGAGAACCTGCCGAAGAATGAGCGAGATGGTTACTCCATATCCTACGACTTCCATGTGATGAAGGGCGACAGAGTTACGATGATACACCACGACCTGACGTACCTCGTTACGACAAGGAAGGGAAGGATATTGCTTGCGCTATGCACCATGTCGCCATCATCATCAATGACTCCAGGTAATATAATAATGAGGAAGGAGGGCTGTCGCACGATTCATGAGTACAACCTTGAGACGCACGAATGGATAGAGCGCAAACTGCCGAAGATAAACGCAACGGAAAAGACCATCCTCACACGGCTGATGCAGGGCTACACGATGGAGGAGATATCCAATAACGAAGGTGTCTCCCTCAACACCCTCAAAGCCAGCAAGCGCCTCCTGTTCCAGAAACTCAATGTCAACAATATTTCCCAGGCAATAGCCTATTGTATGAACTATAAGTTGCTATAACCTTCAATGCAAGTTTCTCCCACACCCATTTCCAGGCATGGGAGAAACACATCGTTATCTCGACATTCCACCACCTTTCTTCTTCTCTGGTGCAGCCAGACCAAGTTTCTTTGAGCCATCCCAATTCGTGAGTTCTTTGCAAGCAAAGCGTCCTTGAGGGCCGAGCGGGTCTGCACAGCCGTTGGAGCCACTGAGGGAGACATAGCTCTCAACACTACAGAACATCTTTTCAGTTATAGTTTGTATCACATACTAAAAATCAGCGTGTTGCACGTAATAAGATAGAAAAGGTATCGTAAGGTAACGGGGACAACACCACAGGAATCTCGCAAGCAGCAAGGGCTGTCTTGAAAGTTTATCTTGTTTTCGTAGTCAATAGTTCTATAGAGCCCAACAATCCTGATGGAAGCAGGGGGGATTCTTTTGTGAAGAACTTGAAGCATCCGACGGTCTTTCTTCCTTTGGAGGGGCGTGGGGTGCCATTGCTCAGCCACTCGGGAATCTTTGCCATATAACGACCTGCCGTAGGACTACCTGGGGCATAGGTGTACGTCAGGGGTTCTGACCATTCTATGTCGTCTGGCTCCTGCTCATCGCCTATCATGCGGTTAGGCCACAGGTTGGTAACGTCAATGCTTATGGTGTTGGTGCCTTTATGTATGGCAGAGGTGATATCCAATAGGAATGGTGCCTTCCATAGAGTGGGAAAGGTCTTGCCATTGACGGTTACAGAGGCAAGGTTTTTTACTTGACCTAAGCTGATGATATAGCGTGCGTCTTTCTTCAGTTTCTTAATGGTAAACGAATTGCTGTAAGTCGCTGTCCCTGAGAAATATCTTACGTTGCTGTCAGAGGATGTCGTCCAGTCGAACAGAGTGTCATTATCAACAATGATGTCATCAGCGTCTTTATAGTGAAAAGCCACCTTCCACCCTTTGTCTATCTCTGTCCTGCCGTCGCTGGCCGGGAGTGAGGTTAGCAGTTGGTTTTCAGGACGTGGCGTTTCAGAAGATGTCTCTGTATCTGAGATAATGATAAATCTTGAACCGTACGGCTCTATGGAGAGTATCATAGGTCTGTCGTCTATCTTCTGCATAGTAAGATTGTATGCATCCCATATCTCCAGTTTCCTACCTTTGGCAACGGAGGCAAGCCGGATGGTGTCTGATACGCTTTCGTTTGTAGGATTACAGAGGAACAGTATGTCATTATCTCCGTCAGTGCGCTGATAGGTCATGAACTTATCCGTTCCCTTCCATTGCTGTTTCGTCGGCACACCACGTTGCAGGAGCGACTGACAACGTGCCATGTAGTCGAATAGTGCGCGTGCTCCACCAGCTTTCCACCATGTCTGATTGGGTACGAAATGTGTGCCCCAGATGCCGAATGACATTCCCGGCTCTACATTTGTCCAAGGGTTGCAGGCGCCTGCATGGAGCATCATCCTGTTAACACCATTGCAGTAGGCTTTGTCGCATATCGGCTTTAAGGATTGCGGGTCGTCTTTCCATGCGTGAAGAGGCCAGCACGTAAAGGCTTCTGCGACAAGCAACGGGCGTTGCAGATTTCTCATCACCTGCTCATGACGCTTCATATCTTTCCAACCCCATGTCTCGGGCTTTACCCAGAATTCTGTCGCTATGACTGCGCTGTTTGCCTCCTTGAGTATCTTGTTGATATCGAGCACTTGGAATGGCTTCTGCCCGCCTGTACCGTACGGCTCTATCAGCAGCTGCATACCGGATGTCTTGCGTGCCAGCTGATTCATATAGCCATAATAGTTTTCTGCAAAGAGTGAGGTGACAACATCTACAAGGTCTTTCTTGAATCGTGCCGACTCTTCCTTACTGCCGATGATGTTGCGCCCTACGATGTAAGGCAGGTATGGCAGTATGTCATATTTCTTCCGTTTCAAGAACTCATCTGGCAAAACCACACTCCAATCCTGACCGCCAGCCTCATAACTGTCTATCTCTATTATATTAAACGTTTTGCCGGCATGAGGTCCTGCAATGTCTATGAGCATCTGTGGATATGCATCCCAAAAGGCCTTTACAGCCACCCTGTTCATCTTGTCACACTCCAGCCCTTGTCCCGACAGAGGGGATTGTGCTTTGTTGGTCCTTCCGTTTGTCGTATGTCCGAAGCGCAGAAGGCTATACCCGGAAATGTCCTTGGCAAGGGCAGAAGGAATGTTTGCTATCTGAGATGACTTGTCAAAATACTGTGTCAGGTCTATTATGTTTTCCTTCCTGACAATGCTGTCGTCAGGAAGTGCTAAGAGGCAGATGTCTTCGTAATAGTTGTATCTCTCGTCAACCTTTGGACGAGGGAGTGCGACACTAATAAAGATAGGTTTTTTCTTGCCTTTGCCAACAGCTGTGTCGGGCATCTTTGTTTCTGAGAACACAAGTTTCTGCATGCTATATTCCGGTGTCACTGTTCCGTAGGCACTTGATGACCATCCGGGGCAGTTGTGGGTACCGAAGGTGAGTCCGAGACGCTGGCACTCATCCATCGCCCAACGCATCATAGACTTCCATTTCTCTGAGCCGATAGCGCAGGTGGGGTCACCAACCCTGCTTTGCTGGTCACCGCCAATCTGAAAATTTTGTACGCCAGATAATCCAGCAGCCTTGAAAGCCTCCAGATCTTTCGTGATAGCCTCCTTACTGACAAGCCCATCCATCCATTGCCATATTATCAATGAACGCTGCCCGTCAGTCGGCGAAATAAAATCATTCCGATACCCCAGTGCAACTGCCATAACAGCAGACACACATACCAAAAATAAACACGCAATTCTCTTCATTGACATAAATTCCGCAGCATTTTAGTTTAACATTATTAATAAGTTCCTGAGCAACAAAAAGTTCTTGCTTGTTGCAAGCGGCAAAGCCGAGCGCCCAAGATTTTGCCATGTCAGATTTTTCAATTACCTTAGTGATGCGTTTAACGACAAGCAAAATCATCAATGACGTGGCAAAGGTACAAATAAAATCTGAGAAAATCACTTCTTTTGGAGGAATACTTTAATGTTTATACACTTGAAATGTTGCGTATTGATTACTCTCTATTGATTCTTTCCACCAATTCGTCTGGTGTAAGTATCTCCATCTTGGAGAAACCAAACCACTTCTTGCCCAAGTCCTTTATGGATGCTCCTATGTGATACACATCATCGTCTATACAAAGGAAGCGGTCATGCGATAAACGGAATGTTTCAACATCAATCGGTGCATATTGAGCATTATGACGGTCTATGTCGAGTTGGAACTGACGGCTTATCTGCTGAGTGTAGATGATTGCAGACACGTTATTATCTCTTTTATCGAGCAATGTCAGTACAGTCTCGTCAACATAGTTGTCG
>JALFOF010000030.1 GCA_022773825.1 Prevotella sp. | reverse complement strand
ATCTACCATATTGACGCTTATCATAATACCAGTGTTCTACCGCATGATTAACAGCTATCCAGTATGGAGGCGCAGATTTTCTCCCTCTCGTCCCGTGACGATGACGGTGGCGGTGCTGCTCTTGTCTTTAGGCTGCCTGCCCGCTATGGCACAGCCATCCACCGTGACACTTGATGAGGCTGTTAGCATGGCAGTAGAGCGCAGCCCGCGTATGAAGGTTGCGGCGGCCGACATAAAGAAGAGTCGCGCCATGCGGGGAGAGTCATGGGATGGCGGTAACACGCAGGTGGGCTTCGCGTGGGGACAACTCAACGGGGAGGAGAAGAACGACAACGAGTTCACCGTGGAGCAGTCGCTCGGTTCTCTGCTTACCCCACACTACAAGAACGCCCTTGCAAAGACCATGGAGGCTACGGGGGAGCACCGCCGGGGTGTCGTGGCAAGGGAGCTTAAGGCTGAAGTGAAGCGCGCATGGATAGACTGCTTGGCGGCGAAAAGCCTGCTGAAACTATATCAAGGGCAAGACAGCTTAGCCGAGAAACTACGCGCCACAAGCAAAATAAGGTATGAGCAAGGCGACATAAACAAGCTGGAACACAGCATGATGAACACCATGGCGGCAGAATGCCACGCCAGGTTGACAAGAGCCGAGGACGACATGTCACTCGCCATGAAGCGGTTGGCATGGGTATGCCGCTCTGCTACACCGTTGCTGCCTGCCGACACCGCCTTGCGCCTCCTCGCGGCACCATCGCGCCAGACACAACTGTCGCCAGACCATACGGCATGGTTCGCCGCGGAGGCGCAACAGAAGAAGGATATAGTGAAGATAGAGAAGAGCAAGTTCTTCCCCGAACTATCCGTAGGCTATTCCCTTCAAAAGATAACACCGCTCACAGGACTGAGCTCATGGTCGGTGGGCGTGTCGTTCCCCATGCTGTTCTTCCCACAGAAGAGCAGGGTGAAGCAGGCAAAGATTGACGCCATGATGGCGGAATGGCAGGCGGAAGACAATCAGGCCACCCTTGCCAACAAGGTCGCCGAACTGAGGGCGCAGCTGGATAAGCAGGCAAAGAGCGTGAAGTATTACACGGAGGACGCCATGCGTGAAGCCGATGAACTGAGACGCAACGCGCTGCTACTGTATACTGAGAGTGAAACAGGTATGGCAGAGCTGGTGCAGAGCCTCAATACATCAGCGGAGATACACCGGCAGTACATAGAAAGCATACGCGACTACGACATAATAGTAATAGAACTTGAACTCTACACCGAATAACCCAAAAAGCTGACAATATGAAAAGAACATACATGACGGCAGCCATTATGCTGCTCCTCGCCTCTTGCGGTAGCAAGGACGCAGCGCCAGGCGGCACGGACACCGCACAGCGGGAAGCCAAGGGCGATACTACGGAGACAGTGGCGCAAGCCAAAGACACAACGACGGTAGATGCAGTGACAAGTGCAACGAATGTTGCCAACAGTCCCACGTTCAACGGACTGCTGATGATAGCACCAGACCAGCAGGCCACGGTGTCGTCCACCATTGGCGGCAAGATACACAGCCTAAAAGCGATGCCAGGCAAAGCCGTGACCCGTGGGGAGGTGATAGCACAGCTTGACAATCCCGACTTCATAGAGTTGCAGCAGACATACCTTGAGGCCTCCGCACAGCTGGAGTTCCTCGAACAGGAATACCAGCGCCAGAAAGCCCTCGGAGCGAAAGATGCGGCATCACAGAAACGTGTGCAGCAGAGCCGTGCTGACTACCTCGTAATGCAGAGTAAGCTGGCGGCGTCAGCTATACGGCTGAAAGCTCTCGGCATCACCCCACAGACCATAAAAACCAGCGGCATAATGACCTATCTGCCATTGAAGGCACCCATCAGCGGCTACATAACCCATCTGGACGTAAACCTCGGCAAGTACGTCGAGGCAGGCACACCCGTCTGTGAAATAATAGACAAGCACAGCCCGCTCATCCAGCTTACCGTTTACGAGAAAGACCTGCACCTCATGGCCGTGGGGAAGAACATGGAATTTCGTGTAAACGGCATGGGCAAGACCACCTTCTCAGCTACTATTATCTCCATAGACCAGTCCGTCGATAAGAGCGACTATTCCGTGAAGGTATATGCCAAGGTTAGAAGCACCAACGCCGACTTCCGTCCCGGTATGTATGTCAGGGCGAAGCTGAAGAACAGTTAGTACTTCCGTGGCATAGCTTCTGCCTGCGGAGTAGTTGGCAACCGCCTTGGTTCGCCATAGACTGTCCCCTCACACAGCAATCGCTATGCTTTTATCGCTACAGTACATTGGATTAGTTTTATAATGATAGAAAAGGTTATTGAATGAGTCTCTGCAGCCGTGATGTTGCAGGGGCTCTTTTGCTATCCCCAAAAACTAAACTCTCTTTTTATGCCGCGAGTAGATGGTCTGCAACACAACGGAAAGGATTATCAGCAGTACGCCGAGCCAGAAGTAGCGGTTTAGCTCGTTGGCCTCGTCGAAGATGATGAGGGCGAAGATGATGCTGTATATCGGTTCGAGGTTGTAGCTGAGGTTGACGGTGAAGGCGGAGATGGAACGTAGTGCCTGTAGCTGTAGCAGGAAGGGGCCTATGGTGAAGATGGAACCGAAGATGGGCAGCATAATCCAGTCGGCGGTGGAGGGAGTGAGGCTCAGGGAGGGGTTGAGCATGGAGTAGAAAGGGAGGAAGAGGGTGAGGAGGAGCCATCCGCTGATGAGTTCGTAGAGGAGCATGGTGCTGCTCTTATGTCCCGTGGTGTGCTGGATGCCCTTGCTGTAAATGGAGAAGAGGGCGTAAAAGAAAGAGGTGAGTATGCCGAAGATGATGCCGAGACGGTAGCGGGAGTCGAAACCGAAGATGAGGAGTATGCCGGCAAGGGCGATGAGGCTGAGCAGAACCTCGCGTAAGGAGAAGCGGCGGTGCGAGATGAGGGGGTCGAGTAGTGCCGTGAAGAAACCGTCGAGGGCTATGCAGACAACGGCGATGGAGACGTTGGAGGCTTTGATGCTGGCGTAGAACATGACCCAATGGATGGCGAGCAGTGCGCCGCAGCCGCTGATTTTCACGAGGTGGGGCAGGGGAAGGCGGTGCAGACGGCGGTTGTAGAGCATTATGAGAACCATGACGATGGAGGCGGTGAGCATACGATACCATACAAGGGGTATCTCTGTCAGCGAAATCATCCTGCCGAATATGCCCGTGCCACCAGCGATGAGGATGCCTATATGCAGGCGGAGGTAGGCGTTATCTTTTGTTGTATTCATAAGTATTATAGTTTGCTAATAATGTTCAAAATATGCCGTGGTTATAGGGAAAAAGAGTATTTTTGTACCCGAAAAAGATAAACCAACGGTGATGATTACACTCGATACACTCATTTCTATTGTCAGAGAGGCTTCGGCGCTCATGGACACAAGACATTTTGACATCTCGCAGAAGGATGGCTACTCTAATATCGTGACGTCTTCTGACGTAGCGGTGCAGGATTTTCTGTGCGAGCACCTTGCCCGGCTGCTGCCTGACAGCGGATTTCTGTGCGAGGAGGAGGATATGCAGGACACTTCGCATGAATACACATGGATAATAGACCCGATAGATGGTACTGCCAACTACAGTCGCGGCATAGACCAGTGTGCCATCTGTGTGGGGCTGAAGCATGGGGATGCCATGCTGATGGGGGTGGTTTACCTGCCACGCACCGGGGAGATGTTCTCCGCGGAGAGGGGCAAGGGGGCATACCTCAACGGTGAGCGCATACATGTGTCAGACCGTCCGTTTGAGGATGGCGTGATATGTACGGCGCTGACGGTGTATCACAAGGAACTTGCCGATGTATGCTCGGAAATCGTGCTTGAGGTGTTCAAGCAGTGTAATGACTTCCGGCGCTTCGGAGCTTGCGCACCAGAGTTGTGCTATATGGCGATGGGACGGTGCGAGATGTATTTTGAGTACTTGCTGTGCCCGTGGGATTTCGCCGCGGCATCGCTGATAGTGACAGAGGCGGGGGGCGTGATATCCGACATCAAGGGCAATCCGCTGTCATGCGTGGAGCACAAGGGTGTGATAGCTGCCAATACTCCGCAGAACCTGCAACGGCTGCTTGGCATAGTGAGAGCCAAGACGGAGTGATGCGGCTGTGGCTTGTGGGATGGTCTGATTGTTTTGCAAAGGTAAGAAAAAAAAATGGAAAAACAGCATCGTTTAGTGACTTTTATTATAGCTGCCGTGCTTCTTACGACAGCGAAATATATGGCGGCGCATGAGGTGCGTGGTGTGGTGACGGACGAGGGCGGCAGACCTTTGCCTTACGCTACGGTGCATCTGCATGACCTTCAGCGTAGTATGACGACGGACCTTGCCGGGCGGTATGCCTTTGCGGATATTCCACAGGGTAGCCACAGGATGTCGGTGTCGTTTATTGGACGCAAGACGGTGGCGCAGACGGTGGCGGTGAGGGGCGACGTGGAGATGCCCACGATAGCCTTAGAGGAGGAAGCGGTGCAACTGAGTGAGATGCTCGTGCTGCCTAAGGGCATGACGATGGAGGAATACATTCTGCGGCAGGTGAACAAGAATATCGTTCCGCTGAAGAAGCGTTTGCCGCGCTATGAGGCGAGGGTGACATGCAGGATGGAGAAGGATATGGACTTGAAGGGGATGCCGAGGCGGCGCACGGTGAAGGCGGCGGCGTGGGTGTTGGGGTATTCCAAGATACTGGATGCTCTGCTTGAAAACAAATACCTGAAGCTGGTGATGACTGAAAACCTTTTTTTTGACAATGGAAAGATGAGGGGGACGCAGCCGCGGATGGTGGAGATGGTGCCGAAACTGTCGGACAAACAGGTGACGGCGTTCTTGAAACATGACGAGTTGCTGAAAGCGAACGTGTATGACGGCTTTTACGATAAGGTGAAGGAGAAGACGAAGGAGATGCTGAAGGCGAAGAGGAAGCACGACCGTATGGATATAAAGTATGCGGGAAGCTATGTACTTGACGGTCGCACGGTGTATATAGTGAAGTATGACAATGCGGAAATCCATGTGGTGGACGGATGCTGGCAGATTTTGCGCGTGCGGTATGCCGAGGGTAGGAACATGATGTATTATGAGTTCCGAGAGATAAAACGCAATGTGTTCTTACCCGTGTCTGGTTATGCGGAGATGCATCTTGACAAGGAAAAATTGCCTAAAGGCTCTGTGGTGATGAGCGTGGCATACGACTATAAGTGAGTAAGGGTAGGGGATAGGCAACGAAAAAGCGGCATAGCAACGAATACATTGCTATGCCGCTTGGGTGTAAGTGTATAAGCCAAATCGGTCATAAGACCAATAGTTTGGGGGCGTTTGTGTTTGGGATGTAGGGTGATATAAAACCAGCCGCTATCATGTTGCTTTGTAATAGCTATCATATTACATTGTAATAGCAATGCTTTTGTCGTGTAATCATGGCGTTTTATTTTTATGCTTCTTCCGCACTGAAGCCAAGGGATGCCAGCGCTTCCTGAATGGCTTCAAGAGAGGTCTCTCCGCTTATCTGTGCTCTTCCGGTGGCAAGGTCTATGTCAACAGATGTTATACCGGGGATGGAGAGAAGGGCCTTGGTGGCGTTAGCACGGCAGTGGGAGCAGTTCATGCCTTTGATAATGACTTCCTTTATGTTGCTATTGTTATTGGGTTGATGGGTATGTGCATGTCCTTCGCTGTGGCAATGTGAATGAGGATGTTTGAAACGCTGCCACAGCACATTGATAAAAAGTAAGCACAGGGCAATGGTGCTTGCGTAATTAATCCACGCAGAGGCATCGCCCTCGCAATGGGCAGACAGCATAAGGGTAGGCATGAACCACTCTTTCGGCAGTTGGTCTATGATAGTTCCTGCAATGACAGCTCCCGTGATGATGGATAAGAGGTATAGGATGAGGGTCTTCTTGCCAAGGACTTTATTGATGACGAGGATTGATGCCATATTGCAGGCAGGACCAGCCATCAGTAAAACGAGTGCAGCACCGGGGGTGAGACCCTTCATTATGAGTGCTACGGCAATGGGTATGCTACCTGTGGCGCAGATATACATGGGGATTGCAATGCATAGTACGAGCAGCATGCTGAGAAGTGTGTTGTCTTTGAAAACTTCAAAAAGGCTCTCGGGGACGAAAACTGTTATCAATCCTGCTATCAGTAGTCCGATGAACAACCATTTTCCAATGTCGCCGAGCATCTCAACAAAACCATAGTAGAGGGCTTCTTTGACCTTACCGAGGAAGCTGTTATTATGGCTTGCATCATCTCCGCAATGACAATGTGCATTGTGTCCTTCGCTTTTGTCTTCCTTCGTTTCCGTCTTTTTCGTGGTAGAGCTTTCTGGGGCATTGTCAAAAGAGTTGACCAAGCAGCCAGCAAAGAGTGAGGTGAAGAAAGCGGAGATGGGGCGGACGATGGCGAATGGCAGCCCCATGAGTGAATAGGTGGCAGCAATGGAATCGACACCAGTCTCGGGTGTGGCAATGAGGAAGGATACCGTGGCACCCTTGCTTGCTCCTTCCCTGCGGAGTGACATAGCGGTGGGGATGACACCGCAGGAGCATAACGGTAGGGGGATGCCGAAAAGGGTAGCATAAAAAACAGAACGGAAGCCGTGGCCAGAGAGGTAACGGCTATAAATTGCGCCAGGGATAAAGGCGTGTAAAATACCTGCAAATAAGAATCCAAGCAGGAGGTAGGGTGACATGGCGTTCACCAG
Organism: Prevotella sp.; assembly: GCA_022773825.1. Lineage (GTDB taxonomy): Bacteria > Bacteroidota > Bacteroidia > Bacteroidales > Bacteroidaceae > Prevotella. Next base: position 10,402 of record JALFOF010000030.1, on the reverse strand, counting down.
ATTGAATACTTCTTCCATATAGCTTTGTGTATTTTGATATTTCTGTGCACAAAGGTACTGCTATTTTTCTGCAACCAAGTTGCAAAAGCGTGGAAGTGTGGGAGGTATCTGCATGAAGTGCCTGTTTGAAGGCTTGCAGATGTCAATATGCCTGCTTCTCTCCTTTTATGGCATTGGTAATCGTCTTGAGAATAATCAGCAGGTCAAGCCCGAAGGTCCAATGCTGGATATACCATAAGTCTCTTTTCACTCGCTCCTCCATCTGCCATAGTTCCTTCGTCTCACCACGGAAGCCTGTTACCTGGCTCCAGCCTGTGATGCCGGGTTTTACTATGTGGCGCACCATGTATTTGTCTATGAGCTTGGAGTATTCGTCTGTATGCTTCAGCATGTGTGGGCGTGGTCCTACAACGCTCATCTCGCCTTTGAGAACGTTGATAAACTGTGGTAGCTCGTCAATGTTTGTCCTGCGCATTATGTCACCCCACTTTGTCTTGCGTGGGTCATTCTTTGTTGCTTGCACCTTGTCCGCATCGTTATTGACAACCATGCTGCGGAACTTGAGGCAGTAGAAAGGCTTGTTGTTCAAGCCGCTACGCTTCTGCTTGAAGAACACGGGACCAGGCATCGTGCATTTGGTAATGATTGACACGATGAGCAATATGAATGGGAACAAGGTGCAAAGGAAAGTGAGCGAGAAAGCAATGTCAAACAGCCGTTTTGCCATACGGTAGCGTGTGTCAGACAGAGGGTTCCTGTAAAGCCCAAGTACGGGTACACTGCCTACCATGTTGAGGTTCATGCGGTTGTACAGGTAGTTGCGTATTGACGGTACGTTGTAGAACTCAACAAGGTTGTTCACGCAGTAATGGATAATTGGTAGGATATCTTCTTGCCTTTGCGATGGTAGGCTGCAATAAAGGTTTCTGATGTCTTTATTTTTCCTGAGGTAGTCGGTAACGTCCTTTGGGCTGCCAAGGTATTTGCAGTTTGCGGGAAACTTAGTGTTAGGATGGTCGTCAAAGTAGCCTGTAACGGTATAGCCAAGGGTAGGGATGCCCACCAGTTCTTCATACAGTTCGATGTTGCTTGCCGCGCTACCTACGAGCACCACTTTCTTGCGGTTCTTGTCTTTCTTACGGTATTCCTTAACGACGTTGTTGATACATAGTCTAAAGATGGAAGAGGTGACGAATACCAACGTGAAGTATGTTGCCATTTCAAGAGCCGGTAGTATCATTATGTGGCTGACTATAAGCAACAGTGAGGCAAACAGAATTAGTTTGCTGGTGTTTCGTAACACCAGCAATGGTATTTGCCAGCTATGGGTGTCCTTCCTATACAGGATTATACCGCCATTGAGCACTATATATAGGTATGCCAAACCAACTACAGCTATAGAGGCTTTTGCCCCAGGGTAGTTAAACATACCATTTGCCAATATTATACCGGCATATAATGCAGTGCCAAGACAGGCATCTGCAAAGAGCGTAAATCCTGCAAGAAGTGAGTTCTCCTTGTTTTCCATATAATGTTTCTTTGCCTTTGTCAAATTCGTTTTATACAACCTGCCTTATTCTTCCCTATGTGTGAGGTGGTGTCAGATTGTGAGTCTTATGTCCAAGTGTAAGGGGATGTTTCCTTTTGGTGTTGTTCCCATGCGCAACGACCCTTTATATCCTGCCGCGTTTCTGTTGTTTCGTTTCCCTGCACGGGATCCATGTAAGTCCGTTTTCGTACGTGTTAGTTGGTAAAGATTGTGCTACCTGTACCTTGTCGTGGTATGTTGTGATAACCATGAGACCTTGGTGGTGCGTTCATGCTGTTGCCCAAGGTGGCGTGCAGCCTCACAAGATTGTTCCTTTCCTTCTGCCACTTGTTAGCGAGTGGCTTTGCAATACCCCCCCCCGTGCATATTGGGGACATTGGTCTATATGTTTTATAGACCAATATTTACATCCCAATTCTCGTCCGTTAAGGATATAATCAAAGATATGTAGGTATCGCTTTGCGGTCATGAATAAATATCCTTTTGTTCTTATGTTCCTGTTTCCTGCGCAAAGGTAGTAAAACTTCCAGAAATGCACAAATAAATATTACAGATATTTTATTTTATGACAAAAATATATATTATATGTCAACTTCTTGGGGCTTTATTGAATAAAAAAACATCGTGCTAACATTTGTTTGCACGATGTTTTTTTGAAATTCGTCTGTAGAATTGGAATATTAGTTATTCTCAGGACGGAGCTTGCGAACGGTCTCTGCTGTACGCCACATTTCAGACTCGCGGAGTGCTGCGAGCTCTTTCTCTAATCCGGCACGGTAGTCTGGCTTTGAGTTAGCATCAATAGAAATCTGTGCCTCGTTGCCAGACTTCACTGAAGCGTAAAGCTTTTCTACGACAGGCTTGCAGGCATCGTGGAATGGTCCCATCCAGTCGAGTGCGCCACGCTGTGCGGTTGTTGAGCAGTTAGCGTACATCCAGTCCATACCCTTTGCCGCAAAGAGAGGCATGAGTGACTGTGTCAGCTCTTCCACTGTTTCGTTGAAAGCCTCTGAGGGAGAGTGGCCGTTTTCGCGGAGCACCTCGTACTGTGCGCTGAGGAGACCCTGGATAGCGCCCATCAGTGAGCCACGCTCGCCGGTGAGGTCTGATGTTGCTTCGCGCTGGAATGTTGTCTCAAAGAGATAGCCAGAGCCAATACCTATGCCGAGTGCGAGTGTGCGGTCGAGAGCCTTGCCTGTAGCGTCGTTGTAAACCGCGTATGAAGAGTTGAGGCCACGGCCTTCAAGGAACATTGTGCGGAGAGAGGTGCCAGAACCCTTTGGCGCAACCATGATGACATCAATGTCTTTAGAAGGAACACAGCCTGTGCGGTCTGACCATGTTATGGCGAAACCATGAGAGAAGTACAGAGCCTTACCTGGTGTGAGGTACTTCTGGAGTGTTGGCCATACGGACATCACAGCTGCGTCAGAAAGCAGGCACATTACGATTGTTGCCTTGTCAGCGGCCTCTTCTATTGAGAAGAGAGTCTCTCCTGGTACCCAGCCATCGTTGATAGCCTTCTCAAAGGTCTTGCCCTGACGCTGGCCTACTATTACGTTGAAGCCGTTATCACGCAGGTTGCAAGCCTGACCAGGTCCCTGAACACCATAACCAATCACTGCGATAGTCTCGTCTTTGAGTATTTCACGAGCCTTCTCCAATGGGAATTCTTCACGTGTCATTACCTCCTCGATAACGCCACCAAAATTCATTTTTGCCATTTCTCTAAAATTTTATAAAGTTGTTTTGTATATAACTGTCTTGTTTTTTCGAGATGCAAAGGTAGTGATTATTTCTGAATACTGCAAGTATTTACACATTATTTATACAGCTTTGCTCTTAAAAAACACTTTCAACCGACACACTTCTTGCTCTCCTCCTTCCTCCTTCTGTCTGGTGAGGCGGAAGAAATGCTGTGTATCATCTGGGGAAATATGGTAGATGCGTATGGTTTCACCCCAGTGTCCCTCTGCCACGTATGCTATTTCGAGACGTTTGAGGTGATAGTTCTTAAAGTGCTCTTTGCTGAACGTGTCCATCACGTGGTCAATGTATTTCATTGAGTTGCAATGACCGTTTACGTCAATGTCACTATATGACACCCTAAACTCAGTGTACTCGGTCATCTTTGGCGTGGTGACTCTCGACACGTCTTCTATGGCGCACGGTTTCTCTGAGCAGAGATATTCCTTTATCCTGCCATTGTTTACGGCGAGAATGTCCTGTGGTTCGCGTGTCACGGTGTCAATCATTGCCCAGATGCTTTTGGCATAGCCGTATATTTTTTTGCCGTCAGGCGAATATATTGCCCAGTTGCGCTTGGTGAAATACTTCATCGCATTCTCCACCCATGTTTCTATCGTGAAACTGTCGTGTTCTTTCGGTATATCTTCCAGCTCAATGGCAAGGCGTGACAGCACCCATGTCTTATTGATAGTGTTGAGATACGTCATGCCGAAATTGCGTTGCGTGGAGTGCATATCAGAGGCATTGAGCAAACTGTTGCCAAGGTGTCCGAGGCACAGCTGGTGCTGGAAATCGCAATGGAAAGCATCTGCGACACATTCGTATCTTGTGGTCTTGTCGGTCATCGTGCCTATTGCTTGTTTACATTGACTCTCCGCGTTCATGCAAGAAGCGGCTTACCTCTTCCTGGCAGTGGCGTGTCACAGCGATGCGCCCAGAGCGAGTGAACTGCAATATGCTGTCGGGCACCTTGTTTAGTTGATGGAACAAGTTGAGAATGTGGTCGGTAGTACCTTCGCACACTACGATGCAGAATGTTTCATTCACCTCGGTTATGCGAGCGTTGGCATGGCGTATGGCGCGTGACATCTCTGCGTCCGCCATCATGACGGGTGTGGAAATCTTGAACAGCGCAACCTCTACGAGGAAGAGTTCACTGTTAAGATAATAGTGGGCTTTCACCACGTCAATCTTCTTTTCAATCTGTTTAACGACCTTCTTTATCGTTTCTTCATCGCTGTACGCTGTGATTGTGTATTTGTGCACTCCCTTAATGCTCGAAGGCGATACGTTGAGTGACTCAATGTTTATCTGTCGGCGTGTGAACACCGCCGTAATCTGGTTCAGTACTCCGGCTATGTTCTCTGTGTAAACTTGCAGCGTGTATAATGGATTGCCGTTGTTCTCTTCTTGAACGGGATTGTTGTTCTTTGTACAACAGCTGTTGTCTTGTTTGTCCATTCTTTGTTTCTTCTTATAATCTGTTATCTTTTATTTCCTGAATCCGCTTGTTTTCAACATTCCACGTTCAGCATCATCTCATCAATGGCCTTGCCTGGTGCTGTCATAGGTTCTACGTTGGCATCGGGCTGTATTATGGTCTCCAGCAGGAACGGACCGTCTGTGCTCAGCATCTCGTTGATGGCATCGGCCAATTCCTCTCGTTTCTCCACACGCCTAAATGGTATGCCGTATGCTTCCGCCACTTTCCCGAAGTCCGGGTTTGTCATTGGTGTGAAGGAGCGCTTGTGCCCGAAGAACATATCCTGCCATTGGCGCACGTTTCCGAGGAAGTTGTTGTTGAGTAGTATCATCTTCACGGGGATGTGGTATTCCATTATCGTTCCGAACTCCTGTATCACCATTTGCAGTCCGCCATCGCCCATGAAGCAGCATACGGTACGGTCGGGCGCACCGTATGTGGCACCCATGGCGGCAGGCAGCCCGTACCCCATGGTACCGAGACCTCCAGAGGTGGCTATAGAGCGACTCTTGTGATACTTGAAGTAGCGCGCGGACATCATCTGGTTTTGACCTACGTCCGTCACGAGTATTGCCTCGCTGTTGGTCGCCTTGGCTACGTCGTGTGCTACCTCACCCATTAGCAGAGGACCAGAGGTGGGTTTCGTGGCAGGTGTTATCACCTGGTCTATCTCCTTCTGACGCAGTGGCTGGAACGATTCTTTCCATTCCGAGTGGTCAGCCTTGTTTACAAGAGCGGTTATTGCTGGCAGTGAGGTCTTGCAGTTGCCTATCACGGCAACGGTAGTCTTCACGTTCTTGTCTATCTCTGAGGGGTCAATATCAAGGTGTATTATCTTTGCCTGCTTAGCATAACGTTTCAAGTCCCCCGTCACACGGTCGGAGAACCTCATCCCTATTGCTATTATCACGTCTGCCTCCTGCTGCTTGATGTTTACGGAGTAGGAACCGTGCATACCCAGCATACCCATGTTCAGCCTGTGGTTGCTTGGCAGTGCTGACAGTCCCATGAGGGTGCGTCCGGCAGGTATGTCTGCCTTTTCGAGGAAGGCCTTTAACTCTTCTTGTGCGTTGCCTAATTCTACGCCTTGCCCCACGAGTGCCATGGGTTTCTTGGCGTTGTTGATAAGCTCGGCGGCAGCCTTCACCGCTTCTTCCGACAACTCTGGCTCTGGGATGTAGCTTCTGATGAAGTCCACCTTTGTGGGTTCGTATTCAAACTTCTGCGTCTGCGCGTTTTTGGTGAAATCCAGCACTACTGGTCCGGGCCTTCCGCTTTTCGCAATGTAGAAAGCCCGACTTACCGCCCATGCTATATCCTCTGCGCGGCGTATCTGGTATGCCCATTTCGTTATAGGCTGGCTCACGGATACGAGGTCAACTTCTTGGAAAGCATCAGAACCCAGTACGCTTGTTGCTACCTGACCGGCAATGACCACTATCGGTGTGGAGTCCATCATGGCATCGGCAACACCTGTCAGCGTGTTTGTTACGCCTGGTCCCGATGTTACAAGTGTCACTCCCACGTTGCCGCTTACGCGTGCATAGCCCTCTGCAGCGTGTGCCGCAGCCTGCTCATGGCGTACCAGTATGTGTTCAAATGCCTTCTTCTCTCCCATGGTGTAGTCATACAGAGCATCGTAAGTAGGCATGATGCTACCACCAGGGTAACCGAAAATCGTCTTTACGCCCTCTGCTTTTAACGAGAGCATCAGCGCTTCTGCACCAGTTATCTTTTCCATATTGAGTGCCCCACCGTTCAGCCGTGCCCTTACTGGTGGGCGCGGCAGGGTGGGGGTGTTGTTAGTTGTTTACGGTTGCTTAATCTATAATCCTCACCCCTCCCTTGTCGGCTGACGCTACTGACTGTGCGTATGCTCGCAGGGCTTTTGATACTACACGTGTGCGCTTCAGTGGCTGCATGGGTCTTGCTGCAAGCTCTTCGTCTGTCAGCCTCACGTTGATAGAGCGGTTGGGGATGTCTATTTCTATTATGTCGCCATCTACAATCTTGCCGATGTTGCCGCCGCTTGCCGCTTCCGGAGATATGTGACCGATGGAGAGTCCTGATGTGCCGCCAGAGAAGCGTCCGTCTGTGATAAGCGCGCACTCTTTGCCCATGTGCATGGACTTAATATAAGAGGTGGGATACAGCATCTCCTGCATACCAGGGCCGCCCTTTGGACCTTCGTGCGTTATTACTACCACATCGCCCTTTTTCACCTTGCCACCGAGGATGCCTTCGCAGGCGTCATCCTGTGAGTCAAAGACAACGGCGGGACCAGAGAACTTCCATATCGACTCGTCTACGCCTGCGGTCTTCACTACGCAACCGTCCTGCGCTATGTTGCCGAACAATATCGCCATACCGCCGTCCTTTGTGTAGGCGTGCTCAATGTCGCGGATGCAGCCATTGGCGCGGTCTGTGTCGAGTGTCTCATACATGGTGTCCTGCACTCCGAGTTGGTTGCAGAACTTGCCAGCTGGCGCGCTTGAATAGATGCGTTTTGCCTCTGGGTCTATATCATCTTTTAATATAGAGTAGTTCTCGATATCTTCCGCCAGTGTGTGACCGTTGACGCGTTTCACGTCTGTGTCTATCAGTCCGCCTTTGGCGAGTTCACCGAGCAGTCCCATCATACCGCCAGCGCGTCCACACTCCTGTACGGAGTACTTCTGTGAGTTCGGTGCCAGCTTGCAGAGGAAGGGTGTTTTGCGTGATAGTGCATCGATATCCTTCATGGTGAAGTCCACGCCAGCCTCCTGTGCCACGGCAAGGAGGTGCAATACCGTATTTGTAGATGCCCCCATCGCTATGTCGAGTGTCATGGCGTTGAGGAACGCCGTGCGTGTGGCAATGCTACGTGGCAGTACTGATTCGTCGCCGTCCTCGTAGTATGCGAAGGCGTTCTTTACAATCTGGCGCGCCGCATCCTGCATCAGTTTCTTGCGATTCACGTGCGTGGCAAGTATGGTACCGTTGCCAGGCAGTGAGAGACCTATCGCCTCAGTGAGGTTGTTCATGGAATTGGCTGTAAACATACCGGAGCAACATCCGCATCCGGGGCAGGCGCGGTTCTCCACCTCCGCCAGTTCCTCGTCGCTTACCGTCTTGTCCGCACCCTTTATCATGGCAGCAATGAGGTCAAGATTTTCTCCTTTATACACACCAGCTTCCATCGGACCGCCACTTACAAATACAGCTGGTATATTAAGGCGCATGGCTGCCATGAGCATACCAGGAGTAATCTTGTCGCAGTTGGAAATACAAATCATAGCATCAGCTTTATGTGCATTGCACATATACTCCACGGAGTCAGCTATGATGTCGCGTGAAGGCAGTGAGTAGAGCATGCCATCGTGTCCCATTGCTATGCCGTCATCGATAGCGATAGTGTTAAACTCTGCTGCGTAGCATCCCATCTTCTCTATCTCCGCCTTAACAATCTGCCCTGCCTCGTGCAGGTGGGTGTGTCCGGGTACGAACTGCGTGAAAGAGTTGACTATTGCTATGATTGGTTTCCCGAATTGCTCTCTCTTCATGCCGTTGGCAACCCACAGAGCGCGTGCTCCTGCCATACGGCGACCTTCTGTGCAGACTGCGCTGCGAAGCTGATGTTTCATATTCTCCTGTTGTTTTAAGTCTTGTTCGCTCTCTTCTCTAATTCTCTCCGAATATTCATGCAAAGTTATATCTTTTCTTTGAATTGTAAAAATAATTCTTCTTTTTTTCTTTGGGATTGTTACCTTTTGGGTGTGTTTTGCTGAAAAATCGTAAGTATTACTCTTCGTCTGCCTCTAAATTCTCGGGGTTCAGTATGTGCAGTTGGAATGCCCTCGTTACCAGTCGCACAGCGTTGACACTCTGCTTGCCGTGGCCGTCAGGGAACAGCTTCTGCACCAGCTCTGCCTGCCTTTTTTCAAGGCTTTTCACGCCGAAAGGCATTCCTCGTAGCCCTGTAATCTGTTCCTTGGTGTACCCCAATGCCAAATGTCGCAAGAAGCGTTCGTCGTATTCGTCAATATCGTAGCCCACGGAAGCCTCTTGTTTCATTATCTCACCCGTCACGCTACGACGGAAGTTATCTACTATCACTTCCATTATAGGCTGGTTGAAGACATAGCGTTTGCCCAACATCACGTTCATTACGTCGGTGCGTGTCAACATCTCGCCCGTCTTCAGTATTATGCCGTCGGCGCCAGCGTCAAGCACGTCCACCCACAGCTTCTCGTTGAGTATCTCGCCTGTGAAAACAAGCACCTTTATGTTTTTATGCTCAGCCTTTGTCTGTCTGCATAGTTCAACGCCCACGGTGGTGCTGCCTTGCAGTCCGAGGTCGAGCAGTACCAAGTCGGGTTCCGCTGTCCGCATTAGCCTCAGGTATTCGCCCTCTGTCTGTGCGGTGCCTATTATCTCGGCCTCTGGCACCTCTGCCTTTAGCAAGCCTTCCGTACCTTTCATCTCCAGTGGTACGTCTTCCACGATGACAACCTTGAAATTCTGCATAGTGTGAAATCAAAAAGAGGTTACATGAGTTATTTGTAACGCATGCAACCTCTTTGTTTTGTTTTATGTAATGCTAATCTGTCAAGTAGTCTTACTTGAAGAAAGCCTGTACTTCCTCGTTGGGAACCATTTTCTCATCAAAGATGTAAGCACCCGTCTTCGGACTCTTTACCATCTTGATAACCTTGCTGTATGCGCGACCATCCTTTGTTCCTTCGTGGAGGGTGGCGACGGTTTTCTTTGCCATAGTTCAGTTGTTGTTTTATGGATTACTTAATCTCCTTGTGGAGCGTCATCTTCTTGAGGATTGGGTTGTACTTCATCAACTCAAGACGCTCAGGAGTATTCTTGCGATTCTTTGTTGTGATGTAACGGCTTGTACCAGGCAAACCGCTGTTCTTTATCTCCGTGCACTCAAGTATTACCTGTACACGGTTTCCTTTTGCTTTCTTTGCCATAGTGCTTATTCTCCTATTACTTTAATATCCTTCCAATCTACGTGACCTTTTGCTACAGCCTGCTTCAGAGCCGCATCAAGACCTACCTTATTAATCAGGCGAAGACCGGCAGCGGAAACCTTGAGGCTAATCCAGCAGTCCTCCTCTACGTAGAAGAACTTCTTGTTGAAGAGATTCACGTCGAAGCTACGCTTTGTGCGGTGCTTTGAGTGTGAAACGTTATTACCGATCATTGCCTTTTTGCCGGTAATTTGACAAACTTTAGACATTGCTATCTTCCTTTTTTAATACCGTTAATTGATACTTATTCCAAACAGTGTGCAAAGTTACTGCTTTTTTCTGAATTGGGCAAGAAACATTTGCTTGTAAATGTGTGTATTAAATATTTTTAACTTCGTCGCTATGTTGATTGCTTCTGTGAGGTGTGTGGTCGTATGCATTGATGGCATGGTGTGTGGGGTTTAATCTATATACGACTTGTGTGCCGTCTTTATTGTGATGTAAAGGTTTAATAATTAAGTAGGTGTGCAAAATTATCTTATGCAATAATTGTATTGGTTAGTGATGCATAATCATTATGTGACATAAAGGAGTGTAGCGACTCCTACTCGACTGTTGTCACGTGCTGATAATGCGCAGTAGGCGATGCAAGGATTA
>JALFOF010000063.1 GCA_022773825.1 Prevotella sp. | reverse complement strand
GTCTGCGGAAACCTGTTCGAAAGCGGTGTTGCAGCGTGACATATCTACTATCATCATCATGTTGAAGTAGTCCTGTACTATGGTCTGCGATATGTCCAGAATGTTTATCTGGCTGTCAGCAAGGTATGTACACACCTTTGCAATGATACCTACAGTGTCTTTTCCTACTACGGTTATTATAGCTCGTGTCATCTTTTGTTTTGTTTTATGTTTTTGTTTTGTTTGCTTTTGCGTTGTTTCTTCAATATTTCTGCAAAGTTAAGAAAAACAAACGATATAACCAAATAATTTTCCTAAAAAGTCTTTGCTGTAGCTTTTGAGTATTTTAGAAAGCCTACATAGGCCAGCAGAACAACGTTCATCATCAGTGCATAGATGATGGCAGGCACGGCTATCATGCCGTTGTTGAAGATGAAGGGGCTTGATGCCACCGCTATGGCTTGCGCGGCGTTCTGCATACCCACCTCTATCACTATGGTGCGCCTCTCTTTTGTGTGTAGTCCCATGGCCTTACTACCGCAGTATGCCACCGTGGCCGCTGTCACTATGAGTAGCGTCACGCACATTCCGAGTGCCGCAAAGTGCTCCGCTATCGTCTGCCTGTGCTGCACGAAGAACAGCCCTGCCAGCAGCATCAGCGCGGGGAACGCCACCTTTGACAGCACCCTGTCTATGCGTTCCGCCGCCTTGTGCCAAAAACTCCTCACCACAATGCCCGCCACTATCGGCAGCAGCATCGTAACCAGGTTCTGCGCCAGCAGGTTAGCCATGGGCAGATGTATGCCCACTGACTCACCCACGGCGGCGGTGGTGTACTGCATTATCGCCGGCACCGTGGCGAGAGTGATGACGGAGCTCAACGCTGTCAGCGACACGGACAGTGCCACGTCGCCCTTAGCGAGCATCGAGAAAATGTTGCTTGAGGACCCTCCTGGGCAGCAGGCTATCAGCATTACGCCTAAATATAAATAAGGTGGCATGTTGAAAGCGGCGGCGAGGGCGGCGGCTATCAATGGCAGCACCACTAACTGTCCGCACAATCCCACGAGGGCGGCGCGCGGACGCTTGGCTACGAGAAGGAAGTCCCGCGGTTGCAATGTCAGTCCGAGGTCGAACATGAGCAGTGTCAGTATGGGCAGAACGATGAAAACGGTGTCTCGCATATTTTCTTGTGTGTTTTTTTCACGGTGCAAAGTTACACATTTGTTTTTATTTACGCCACGTTTTAGCGGTCTTTTTATCTCATAATCCCTTTTTTATCCGCTTTTTTTATCCATAGCTCCGACATTAGTTTGTGGATATTAGCACCGAAAATACATTGGCTTTCACTGCCTGTACGCCTGATAGTGCGCTACGCACACGGAAACATATCAAGACAAAAGCATAGCTATTACCTTGCAAAAGCATAGCTATTACAGTGTAAACAGATAGCTATTACAGGGTAAACGCTATGCTTTCGCACCATTGTTCTATTGTGATAAAATAAAAAAGAACCGGCACATCGGCATACGGTTCGTATGCTTTGATGTGCTGGTTCTTATTTGTTCCTTGTAGAATTGTTATAGTGTGTGTGCTGAACTGCCATCGAAGCAGTGTGTGCATACTTTGCATTTTGGCAGTCCTATGGCCTTTATAATGGTGTCAATCTTGCTGAATTTCAGCGAGTCGAGGTTCAGACGCTTCGCTATCTCTGCCACCATGGCCTTGTATTCGGGCGAGTCCGTGGTGGCATACGTCTTTAACCGATCTTCGGGTATGTTGGCACACTTCACTTTGTCGGCCTCGTCAAGGCGGGTAGTGTGGTCAGAATGCGTTTCAAGGTCATGGATGACGCGGCGTGTTATCAGCTCCATCTCGCTCTTGGAGGCTGAGAAATTGATGAAAGGACAGCCCCATATCAGTGGCGGACAGGCTATGCGCATGTGCACTTCCTTTGCCCCGAGGTTCTTGAGTGCTTCCGTGTTCTCCCTCAACTGCGTGCCTCTTACGATGGAATCGTCGCAGAACAGGCAGCGTTTGCCTTTCAGCATCGACTGGTTCGGTATCAGTTTCATCTTCGCCACGAGGTTGCGCATCTCTTGATTTGTAGGCATAAAGCTGCGGGGCCATGTGGGAGTATATTTTGAAATGCAGCGTTGGTAAGGCACTTTATGGCCTGCCGCATATCCGGTAGCCATGCCAAGGCCTGAGTCGGGGATGCCGCCTGCATTGTCAACCTCGGTCTCGTCTTCCTCGCCCATCACTCGTCCGGTCTCGTATCGCATCTCTTCCACGTTCTTCCCTTCATAGAAAGACGTCGGGAAACCGTAGTATATCCACAGGAATGAGCATACCTGCATGTGCTCTTCTGCCTTGCGCAACACCTCCATACCGTCCGCACGGAGACGTACTATCTCGCCGGGACCGACGAAATGTGTCGTTTCATAGTCGAGGTTTGGGAAGGCGGTGGACTCTGATGTCGCTGCCATTGCCCCGTCTTTCTTGCCTATTATGATGGGAGTTCTGCCCCAGAAGTCGCGTGCGGCTATGATACCGTCCTCTGTGAGCAGCAGCATTGAGCATGAACCTTTTACTGTTCGATATACGTTCTCTATGCCTTCGACGAATGTTTTGCCCTTGAGTATCAGCAGGCCGACCAGCTCTGTCTGGTTAATCTTTCCCGAAGAGAACTCTGACAGGTGCATGTTCTCGCTCAGCAACTGCTGTGCTATCTCTTCCTTGTTGTTGATTTTGGCTACCGTTACCAGCGCAAATCTGCCGAGATGTGAGTTATACAGCATTGGCTGCGCGTCGGTATCGCTTATTATTCCGATGCCGCTTGTGCCGTCAAACTGGTCCAGTCCGTTCTCAAACTGTGAGCGGAAGTAACTGTTTTCCAGCTTATGGATACGGCGCACGAAGCCTGTCTCGGCGTTATATGTCGCCATTCCGCCGCGGCGTGTGCCGAGGTGCGACTGGTAGTCAGTGCCGTAGAAAAGGTCAGTGACACATTTTTTGTGTGAAATGGTTCCGAAAAAGCCTCCCATTGTAGTTGGTTGTAGGTTGCGGGTTGTAGGTTCTCAGGTTTTTGGTTGCAGGCTTTTCGGAGAGACGAAGTGACCTTTAACCTTACAACCTGTAACCTATTACCTCCGTTTATCCGTAAATTATCTTGCCGTTTTCGTCTGTGTTCTCTGGTATGAAGCTCTTGTTGTACTGTGTCATACCGCGCAGTGACATACCCATGTTTGAGAAACCACCGTCGTGGAAGAGTGTCTGCATGGTGACTTTCTTTGTAAGGTCAGAGAACATTACTATGCAGTAGTCCGCGCACTCGTCCGCTGAGGCGTTGCCAAGGGGTGACATACGGTCTGCGTAGTCGAGCATACCGTCGAAGCCTTTGATGCCGGAGCCAGCGGTAGTCATGGTTGGTGACTGTGAGATACAGTTCACACGCACGCCCTTTTCACGACCGTAGATGTAGCCGAAGCTGCGTGCTATCGACTCCAGCAGTGCCTTGGCGTCAGCCATGTCGTTGTAACCGAAGAACGTCCTGTGGCTTGCCACGTAGGTAAGGGCGAGTATTGAGCCGCCGTCGGATATGGCGTCAAGCTTCTTTGCCACCTGTATCATCTTGTGGAAAGATATGGCTGATATGTCGAGCGTCTTGTCAAGGAAGCCATAGTCAAGGTCATCGTAGGTGCGTTTCTTACGCATATTGACAGACATGGCGCATGAGTGGAGCACGAAGTCTATCTTTCCGCCCAATGCTTTCTGGGCTTCCACGAAGAGATTTTCAAGGTCTGCCACGCTGGTAGCATCGGCTGGGATAATAACAGCGTTGGTCTTCTTTGCCAATTCGTCGATTGTTCCCATGCGGCAGGCTACGGCCGTGTTGGTCAGTGCTATCTGTGCACCTTCTTCTACGGCGCGTTCCGCTACTTTCCAAGCTATTGACTGGTCGTTGAGGGCACCGAAGATGATGCCGCGCTTGCCTTTAAGTAAATTGTAAGCCATTTGTCTTATTTTTTGTTTTGTTGTTTTGTCGTGTCGTCATGCTGTTGGGGGAGAAACCTGAGTTAATAGCCCTTTGAACCGTAAAACGACTAAATAGCTAAACGACTAATCGGCTGCAAAGTTACAAATATCGCATGAAATACGCAATAAAAAATAAGAAAAAATAACTAATCTGATAAAATCTTGCTTTAAGTATGTTATATAAAGAAAATAATTGCTAACTTTGAACATTGTTAGCTGTGTGGTTGTTTAGTGGTTTAGTGGTTTAGTGGTTTAGTTAAATGTAGTGACCACCAAACAACCAAACCACTAAACCACTAAAACACCAGACCACCAAACAACGAAATCACTAAACAACTAAATCACCAAACGACTAAAATGACCGACTATCGCATCATGGATGACTTGACGGTGCAGGCGCAAGAGCTTGCTGAGCTTATCGCCTCTCTGCCTGAGTGGCGGCGCGAGGTGGCGTTACGTCATCGCCATGAGCGTGGGCGCAGGGAGTGCTGCCTGTCTTACCTGTTGCTGTGCGATATGCTCCGCGACAGCTTTGGCATAGAGGTCCAGCCGCGTTTTGAGGTGGGGCGGCACGGTAAGCCGTCGCTGCTGCTTACCGATAGCCCCGTGGCGGACGGCGTACTGGGGCAGGGTAGGGCAGTGACGTTCAATCTGTCGCACTGCCGCAACGCCATAGCCTGCGTGGTTAGCGACACCGATGAGGTGGGTATCGATGTGGAATGTACTGGCAGGTACACTGCCGCGTTGGCGGATTACAGCATGAGCGAGGCGGAGAAACGGCAGATAGCCGTGGCAGACGACCCCGACGCGGAGTTCACTTTGCTCTGGACGAAGAAGGAGGCACTGCTGAAACTGACGGGCGAGGGCATTACTGATGACTTGAAAACGGTGCTCACCTCGCCGCGTATGGAGGGTGTGGAGCTGTTTGGCGGATGCTGTAAGGAGAAGGGCTACGCCTGGAGTGTGGCACAAAGGAGAAGACAACCCTGATAAATAAATAACACAAAACTCGCGCGTATGTCGTGGCATCGCATAGCAGCGACGTGCGTGTGGCATAAAAAAACTAATTGTATGAAGAAACTTATCTATTATTTCGCAGCATTAATCTGCCTGGCAGCATGTAACGCTGGCGGCGACGATGATGGCGGAAACGGTGGCGGTGGCACTCAAGGCGGTGGCGGTGGCACTTCCGGCACGACACCTACTTATGCCGATACACTGGCAAGCAAGGCTACCTACGAACTGATGCAGCAGCACAGCGTGGGCAACGGCTTCCCTGTGGTATTGATGGCTGATGGATATACCAAGGCGGAGATTACCAGCGGCAAATACAAGGCGGCAATGGAAAAGGCGCAGGCGGCGCTCTTCGCCATAGAGCCTATGAAGTCGTTGGAGAAGTATGTTGACGTGATAGGAGTCACAGTGCCCTCCAACGAGAGCGGCGTGACGCAGAAGAAGCACGACACCGCCCTGCGCACCTACCTCGCTTCCGGTGAAGACACCAACGTGTTCGGCGACTCCGTGGCCGTGATGGGCGTAACGTGGCACGCGCTAATCAATATATACGGCCTTACCACCGCGGAGGCAACGCAGCGCCTCAACAGCACGCTGACGATAGTGATGCCCAACACCGATGCCTATAAGGGCGTGACCGTACTCTACATTGACAAGGCGGTGAAGGACAGCATACCCTCTGGTTTCTCCCTGTCATACGTCCCCGCGTACGCCAAGGCGAATGGGGTGGATATGTTCAAGACACTCATTCAGCACGAAGCCGTGGGCCACGGCATAGCGAAGCTGGCGGACGAATACCACTATGGCAGCACGGCGGTGACGACAAAGGTGGTGGCAGACTACGAGGAAGGACAGCGCTGCGGCTTCTACCTGAACACGAGGTACGTGTCGCCGACGCTCGGCAGCGCGCCAATCTACGAGGTAGGCCCCGACTCGTGGCTATACCCCATAAAGCAGAGGGACGAATACAGCGGCGAGGACCTGAAGTGGTACAGGGGCGCGTACGTCTTCGCCACGGCGTTCTATCGCTGCTCCGACCACAGCATAATGAACGTTTCCAACGACCCACTGAACGTAACGTTCAACGTTGCCTCACGCGCCATGGTCTATAAGCGTGTGATGCGCGTCGCATACGGCGCGACGTGGCAGTGGGACCTCAACCCCTTCATCGACTTCGACGCCCCGTCGCGCCAGTCTGCCGCTACGGCAAAGGCAAAGGCGGCGTATGCGTTCACCGCACCGTCAGTGGCTGACATCCCCATGCTGGCAGCGCCGAGGGTGGTGGATATGAAATACATCGCAAAATAAGATAAGCCCCCTCTTTCCGCCCTCCGCGCCGAGGTGGAACGGAAAGAGGCTCTGCTTACAATCTGAAAGCACAGCTTTCGCAAGGTAAAAGCATTGCTATTACAGTGTAAAAGCATAGCTATTAGGTGGTAAAAGCATAGCTATTACCCCGTAAGGGCGTGCTTAACACCTGTTAAGAAAAACTGTAAGCAAAACATAGGGTCACGCTTACAGATTGTAAGCAAAAGGGGGATGGCTCACAAGGGCCGTTACAATACGAATACCAACCGAAGAAACAATGGCAATAATAAAATCAATTTACGGTAAGACCCCTAAGTGGGGCAAAGACTGTTACTTCAGTGAAACAGCGGCAGTGGTGGGCGAAGTCACCATGGGCGACCAGTGTTCCGTATGGTTCAGTGCGGTGGTGAGGGGCGATGTGGCACCCGTCACCATGGGCAACCGTTGCAACGTGCAGGACGGGGCGTGCGTACACGTGACCAACACCACCGGTCCCACGGTGATGGAAGACGATGTCACCATAGGACACAACGCCACAGTGCACGCCTGCACCTTACGTGAGGGCTGCCTGATAGGCATGGGTGCCACCGTGCTCGACAAGGCAGACATCGGCAAGGGCGCTATAATAGCGGCAGGGGCGCTGGTGCTCGGCGGAACGAAGGTGGGCGACCATGAGATATGGGGCGGCGTGCCGGCGAAGTTC
>JALFOF010000090.1 GCA_022773825.1 Prevotella sp. | reverse complement strand
TATTTGTTATTCTGTTTGTAGTATTTGATGAGCTTTGGCACTACCTCTTCCACCGTACCGTTTATCACGTAGTCGGCAATGGCGTTGATAGGAGCGTCGGGGTCGTTGTTGATTGAGATGATGATGCCGGCGTCTTGCATTCCCGCAATGTGCTGTATCTGTCCTGATATGCCGCAGGCTATGTACACTTTCGGTCTTACCGTCACGCCAGTCTGTCCTATCTGCCTGTCGTGGTCTATCCATCCCGCGTCCACCGCGGCACGGCTTGCGCCCACTTCGGCGTGCAGTTCCTTCGCGAGTTCAAAGAGCTGGTCGAAGCCTTCCTTTGAGCCTACGCCGTAACCGCCTGCCACTACTATCGGCGCACCCTTGAGGTTGTGCTTCGCTTCCTCCACGTGGCGGTCGAGAACCTTTACCACGTACTCTGTCTCCGGTACGTATTTCGCTACTTCGTGGCGCACTACCTCGGCGTTATAGTTCTCGTCCAGCACCTCCATCTTCATCACTCCCTCGCGCACTGTTGCCATCTGCGGGCGGTGTTCGGGGTTGACGATGGTGGCAACGATGTTACCTCCGAATGCGGGGCGTATCTGGTAGAGCTGCTGTTCGTAGTGCTTTGTCACCAGTTCGCCGTCTTCGTTCTTCACTTTCATGTCGAAGTCGCCTATCTCCAGCTCCGTGCAGTCAGCGGTAAGTCCGCTGAACAGTGCTGACGACACGCGCGGTCCGAGGTCGCGTCCTATCACTGTCGCGCCCATGAGGCATATCTGTGGCTTTTCCTCCTTGAAGAGGTTTACTACCAAAGCGGTGTGTGGGTTAGAGGTATAAGGGAACAGTCCCTCAGCGTCGAATACGTGAACTTTGTCCACGCCGTATTTTATCACCTGCTGCTCTACGCCGTCCAGTCCGCTGCCGGCTATGATACACTCCAGTTTCACGCCCAGCGTGTCGGCGAGTTTGCGTCCTTTTGTGAGCAGTTCGAGAGAGACATCCTTCACTGTCGTGCCCTCTATCTCGCAATATACAAAAACGTTGTTCATTAGTTTTGTTGTTTAGTCGTTTTGTTGTTTAGTTGTTTGGTTGTTTGCATTGTAGGTTTGTCATCAGGTAATAACTAAATGACTAAATAACCAAACAACTAAACCACCAATCACCCGATAATCTTTTCGTTAAGAAGTTCTACGATAAGGTTGTTTATGTCCTCGTCGGAGCCTGTCATGGTGCGGCTTTCTTTTGCCTTGAACACTATGTTCTTCACCGCTTTTACGTTTGTTGGCGAGCCAGCCTTGCCTATCTGCTTGGGGTCGCAGTCTATGTCTGCCGCTCCCCACTGCGTGATGTCCAGATATGGCTTGCGTGCTATCATCTCCGCCATTGCCTCCGCGTTCTCTGGTGTGCGTTCTGCCGGCACCGTGGCGTTCTTGTATTTCATTACGAGTTTTGCGTTGCGCGGGCGGCATGGTGCGGCACTGCCGTTCACCGTAACCACCAGCGGCAGTGGTGCTTCCACCGTCTCCACGCCGCCGTCGATGTGTCTTTTGATTATGATTTTGCGTGCTGCCTCGTCGAGTGACAGTATCTCCTCGGCGTACGTCACCTGCGTCAATCCCATCTTCTCAGCTATCTGCGGGCCTACCTGCGCCGTGTCGCCGTCGATGGCCTGACGTCCTCCGATGATGATGTCGAAGTCGCCTATCTTCTTTATGGCCTGCGCGAGGGTGTATGATGTGGCGAGGGTGTCAGCGCCGCCGAGCGGCCTGTCCGTCACTACATAGCCGTGGTCAGCGCCACGGTAGAGGGCTTCGCGGATTACTTCAGCTGACTTTGGCAGTCCCATGGTAACAACGGAGATGGTGGAACCAGGGAACTTGTCTTTCAGAATGAGTGCCTGTTCGAGGGCGTTGAGGTCATCGGGGTTGAAGACTGCTGGCAGGGCACTGCGGTTTACCGTGCCTTCGGGAGTCATTGCGTCGGGACCTACGTTTCTTGTGTCAGGTACCTGCTTTGCAAGTACTACAATTTTCAAACTCATAATAGTTGTTATGTATATAAATAATGTGTAATTTCTCTGTTTAGTTTAGCGCATTCGTGCACAAAGTTACTCATTATTTTTCATTCTGCAAAATATTTCCAAACAATTTGCTCACTTGCCCCCATTCTGTGCATGGATATTTGTCGTCGCGGGGTATCTTTGCGCTGCCGCCGCCATGCGTGCGCCGCGGCTCTGCAAAAGCTATGCTATTACATGGTAAAAGCATAGCGATTACTTGGTGAAAGCTATGCCTTTACACTGTAATAGCATAGCTTTTACAATGTGGGTACAAATAGGCGCGGCATCCTTGCCTTGCAGTGCCGCGTTTATGTGGGTACGTGTACACTGTATTGGATGCCGCGCCTACTGTGAACTGCTTCGTAATTGATTGGCGGAGGGTGTGGGTCGCTGTTTCTATGAGTATGTGGACAGCGCGCTATTTCCGCGTGATGTGCAGGAAACGCGTCATCTGCGACAGCGGTGAACGGTCCTTGCGGTCGATGTGCGACTCAAGGATGCGGGTGGCGGGCGACAGGGGTATGATGTCGTAGTCTGCCACGGAAGCGGGGATGAGGCATGAGTTGCCAGCGCCAAGCTCCACCGTGTGCTGCCCTTTAGCGTCGCCGCGCAGGGCTATGCGGCAACCGCCTTTGATACATACGGATATGATGAAGGAGTCGTATTTTATGAGGTTGCGGTGGAAGGGCTCTTTTATGTCCATCACGCGGACATCGAAGAAGGGCGTGTCTATCACCTGCGCGGCGCGTTCCGTAGGGTCTCCGTAGTGCGTGCGGTAGTCTTCTTCCACGTGGTAGTCTATCGCCTCTGCCGCAAGGTCGGTGTGCAGCTGGCGTGGTTTGCCGTCGAGGCCGGGGCGGTTGTAGTCGAAGATGCGGTAGGTCACGTCGCTTGACTGCTGCACCTCCGCCAGCATTATGCCGCCGCAGATGGCGTGTATGCGCCCTGCCGGTATGTAGAACACGTCGCCGGGGTGTACCTCGTGGCGGGCGAGGACATCGCATATCGTGCCGTCTTCCACGCGCTTGCGGTATTCGTAGGGTGTTATCTGCTCCTTGAAGCCGGCGTACAGGCACGCTCCCGGCTCGGCATCGATAATGTACCACATCTCCGTCTTGCCGAATTTGCCGTGGCGGCGTGAGGCGAGGGCATCGTCGGGGTGCACCTGTATGCTAAGGTCTTTCCTTGCGTCGATGAACTTCACCAGCAGCGGCAGTTTGCCGCCGTACTGCTGACAGACGGCTTCGCCGAGGATAGCGGCACCGTATTGGCTGACAACGCTTATGAGGTCGCGCCCCTTCAGCGCGCCGTTGGCTATGGTGCAGGGGCTTGATTCTACGGCGGAGACCTCCCAACTCTCACCTATCGGCGTGTCGGCGGTGATGCCGGCGGGCAGCAACTGCTCGTTGATGCCTTTGTAGGGGATGAGCCTGTTGCCGCCCCACACTACGGTGTGGAGGTTGGGTTCAAAGAGTAGTGGATAGAGTTGCATGGATGTAGTGGCGTTGTTTTTGGTGGTATATGTCTCTGTGAACAGGGTTGAGGGTCAGTGTTTTGTGATTAATGTATCCTTGACAAGGCGCAGGTTGTACTTCGTCTTTGTCCCGGCTTTTGTGGTGTTGGAGGCCAAGAGCAGTGAGAAGGAGTAGGTGCCGTCCTCGCATAGGTAGCGGTAGGCGGGGTGTCCGTCCTTCAGTTGCCATGCCCTCAGCTCCCATCCGCCAAGCGATGTGAGGCGTGTGTTGAAGGACTGCAGCGAGTCGGAGAGGCAATCTACGCCGTCAACGTCGTACCCGTAGTACAGTTCGCGTAGCTTCTTGCCCTCGTCTTTGGTGGGGATGCGCCAGCCGGCGACTGTTCCCTCCTTGTATTTCCCGGCTATCTCTACCGCTTGCGCACTGTTGATGTCGCTGTATGCGGAGGCTATGCCCTGCCATTCGTAGAGCGATATGAGCATAGCCTTGTCGGTATTGTCGTCGATGGGCGAGGAGAGAGCTATGACGTGCTGGTCTGTCGGCAGCAGCAGCGAGCCGTCGGGCTGTTGCCGCAAAGACAGTTTTCCCGTGGTGTCGCTATTGTTTTCGGGGTCAGTGGCGCTACCATCGGCGCTGCCAGAGGGGGTGTTGGTCTCGTTGTCTGAGCCTGATGAGGGTATGTCGTCAGCGTCTATCTTCTGGCAGGAAGCTGCAAGGAGTAGCGTGCAGAATAGTATCGGTGCGCAGGGGAGGTGCATTTTGAGGCGTTTCTTTGTGGATGGTGTGCTGTGGGGCGTATGTCTGGACGGTGGGAACGGTTATTGTGGACAGAAGGTTCTTTGCCTGCCATGGCTGTGCATCGCGGAAGGAACCTTCTGTCTGCTGTATGATAACTTAAAGGTTGGCTTTTATTTTCTCTATCATCTCCTTGTATTCATCGTCTGAGAGGTACACCTCGCCGGGGTTCATGCGGAACAGTCCGGGGTAGTCAGGGCCGCCCTTGTACTTTGGTGCGAGGTGGAAATGGAGGTGGGAGAGTGTGTCGGAGAATGCTCCGTAGTTGATTTTCTCGGGGTTGAACGCCCTCTGCATGGCGCGGGTGGTCTGCGCCACGTCGGCCATGAAGTCGTTGCGCTGCTGGTCGTTGAGCTCGTTGAGGTCGTTGACGTGCCCATCGTATGCCACGAGGCAACGACCGTGGTAGGTCTGTTCCTTAAAGAGGAAGACACGAGAGACACGCAGGTGCGTTATCTCTATCATCAGGTTGTGCAGTGTCTCGTTGTTAGTGCAGTAGAGACAGTCTTTTGGATCGCTGTACATAGTGCTGGTTTGTTATGAGTTTATTATGATGATTTGTTGGTATCCCGTACCTGCCTCTCCTCAATCGGGAAAGGACGGGGCGGGGTTATACTATCTTTTCGAGTGCGTCCTTCAGCTCTTGCAGCTGGTTCTTTACGCTGACAAGCTGTTCGAGCACCTTTGTGCTCTTGTTAACGCCGTTGCGGTTAGAGCTAATCATCTTCCTCGCCGCGGCTATCTTGAAGCCGCGCACCTTTACAAGGTTATAGATGTAGCGCAGTTCCTCTATGTCCTTGTCCGTGTATTGGCGCACGTTGTTGGAGGTGGTGCGGGGCTTTAGGTAGGGGAACTCCGTCTCCCAATAGCGCAATGTGGACTCTGTCAGGGAGAACATCTTGGCTACTTCTTTTATGCTGTAGTAGGTCTTGAGATTTTTTTCTGTATTGAGAGCCATCGTAGTTGTTGTTTGTTTCGACTGCAAATGTACGAAAAACTTTTTATTCCGCAAAGAAAAAGCAAGAAAAAAGCCCCCCGATGTTCTGTCGGGAGGCTCGTCGCTGTTATGTGATGTGTATGTCAATCAATAGAGGCCGAATGCTCCGAGCAGCAGTATGGCAAGGAGGAAGGGGGCTATGTAGCGCAGCATTATGATGTAAAGTGTCTTGCGACGGAAGGCATATCCGTTGAGACGCATCTCTCCTATGAGCAGGCGTGGCTTGACAATCCAGCCAAACAGTATGCAGGTGCAGATGGAAACAATAGGCATGAGGATATTGTTGCTGACGTAGTCGAAGATGTCGAGTATCTGCGCAACGGCGCCATTGGGCAGCTTTAGCTCAAAGTACCATTCGTTGTAGCCGAGGCATACCACGAGTGAGAGCACGAAACCAGAGCCTGCCATGGCAAGTACAGACTTCTTACGGCTCCACTTGAAACGGTCCATCACGCTGACAGTGGTGGCCTCAAGGATAGAGACGGCACTGGTGACGGCGGCGAAGAGCACCATGACAAAGAAGACAAGACCGAGTATCTCGCCTGCGAAGCCCATAGACTCGAAGACCTTTGGCAGAGCGACGAACATCAGACCAGGGCCTGCTGACATGCCCTCCGTGCCCATGAAGACGTAAACGGCGGGGATAATCATAAGACCTGCGAGGATGGCTATGGCGGTGTCGCATATCTCTATGCGGTCAACTGCCTTGCCAAGGTTTACGTCTTTCTTCATATATGAGCCGTAGGCCACCATTATTCCCATAGCAATGGAGAGGGAGTAGAAGAGCTGTCCCATGGCATCGAGCACCACCATGAGGAACTTACGCAGCGTGAGACCATCGAAGTTTGGTATGAGATATACTGCCGCGCCTTGGAGACCAGTGCGCGTTACGCCGCTCTCGCTGGTGTAGGAGAGTGTCAGCGAATACAGGGATATGCCCACAACGAGGACTACGAGCGATGGCATTATGATGCGGGAGTAACGCTCTATGCCCTTCTCCACACCGTTATACACTATGTATAAGCACGCCGCGGCGAAGACAGCCATATATATTATAGGTGTCCACTGTGAGGAGATGAAGTCGCCGAAGTACCCGTCGGCGCAGGGAGCTTGCGCGTTGAAGGTGGCGTAGGTGGTGAGGTAATTCAGCACCCAGCCGCCTATGACGCAGTAATATGGGTATATTATGAATGGAACGATGAAGGAGAACATCCCTAAGAACTTCCATTTCTTGTGGAAATAACCGTATGCCGTCAGCGGACCTTGTGCGGCACGACGACCTATTGCAACCTCTGTGATGAGCAGGGTGAAGCCGAAGGTGACGGTGAGGATGATGTAAACGAGGAGGAATAGGCCACCGCCGTCACGAGCGGCGAGGAAAGGAAATCTCCAGATGTTGCCCAGTCCGACGGCACTTCCTGCCGCCGCGAGGACAAAGCCCATTGAACCACTGAAGGAGTTTCGGGTCTTTTTCATGTCTTTTACTTGTAGTTTTAATTATTATTTGGTTGATTTGTCATATTACTTCCGCCAGTCTGCGTATGTCAATGTCGTCGCCTACTATCCAGAGGATGTCGCCAACTTCGAATTTGTAGGTGGGTGACACGGTGGTAAGGTTGTCGTGTCCCTCCTCCAAGCCTACGAGCATACAGTTGTATCGGTCGCGGAGCTCGCTGGTAATGAGTGATTTTCCCAGCAGCATGCTACCCTCCCGTATGGCGAAGCGGCGCAGGTGCATCTCGTGTTGCTCTATCTCTGTGTCGTCGGGGCATTGCTCTTGCTGCAACACGGAGTAGAGAAGGGTGAGCTGTTCGTCAGTACCTATGGCGCGAAGCTTGTCGCCCGGGAATATCATGTCGCCGCCCGAGGGTATGTGTATGTGCTGCCTGCCACGCTGTATGCTGCTCACATGTATGCCGAAACGCTTGGCAAGGTTCAGCTCTGCCAGCGTCTTACCAGCCCAAAGGGAGTCTTGCGGCACGTCAAACTCTGAGATATGGATGTCCCTATCAAGCAGTCTGCCCTCGAAGAGCGGCCTCTTCTTACCCGAGGCGCGTGCCGCTATGTCCTTGGAACGTAGGTTCTGGATGAAGAGTCGCTCCAGCCTTATGCTGCTGTTCTTCATGCTCCGCGAGTAGATGATGGCGGAGATGGCGGCTATGGCTATACATATTATTATGGCATCGGAGTAATATAGCAGATGGTTGCAGATGTAAAAGACATACATTATGGCAAGCATCCCACGGGCGATGATAGTGAATATCAGCGGCGCGCGGTTGTGACGGCTGCTCGTCCACAGTGCTTTGAACTCCTCGCTCTTATTCTTTTTCATCACCATGGCACGCAGGAAGGGCGCCACAAGCAGCACGGTAATGAGTGCGCACATCGGTCTGGCGATGCCGGAGGGCATCAGGCTCGCCATGAAGTCCTCGCCAAAGGTGAGCATTATGGACGTTATGGCGATGGTGAGGACTGAATATATCAGTACGTTCACTGCCATCTGCGTCAGCAAAGGCTTCCAGTTGCCTTCCGAGCGGTCCACGTTTTGTGGGGCGATGTCGGAGATTTTGTTTATCCTTCTTATCCAAACCATCGGCAAGTGCTTCTCTATACTATTATATATAGGCACCGCACCGCGTATCATGTATGGCGTAAGGAAGGTCGTTATGACCGACACTGTGACGACAACAGGGTAAAGGAAGTCCGCCACCACGCCCAGCGAAAGCCCTAATGAGGCAATGATGAACGCAAATTCGCCTATCTGTGCCAGTGAGAAACCGCACCTCATGGCGGTTTTTAACGTCTGTCCAGAGAGCATAAAACCGAATGTTCCGAAGATGCTTTGACCGAGAATGATGGCAAGTGTGATAACGAGTATTGGTAGCCACTGGCTTATTACCACCTGTATATCAACCAACATACCCACTGAGACGAAGAATATCGCCCCGAAAAGGTTCTTCACAGGCTCTATCAGCTTCTCTATTTTCTTCGCCTCTATGGTCTCTGCCAGTATGCTACCCATCACGAATGAGCCGAAGGCGGAGCTGAAACCTGCCCAGGATGCGCACACCGCCATGCCGCAACATAGTGCCAATGCCACTATCAGCAGTACCTCATCGTTTATCAACGCACGCACTTTGCGCAGGAATATGGGTATGAAGAACAGCCCGACAACGAACCATAGCACGAGGAAGAACACGATACTGAGCAGGCTTGACAGCATCTGCTCGCCGTCACCAGACCCTCCTTTCGCTATTGTCGTAAGGACAACCATCATCACTATGGCGAGAACGTCCTCCAGTATCAGCACGCTCATCACGAGAGAGGAGAACTGTTGTTGCCTCAATCCAAGGTCATCGAAGGCTTTGTATATGATAGTGGTGGATGACATCGCCAGCATCCCGGCGAGAAACAGCCCGTTCATCGATGACCATCCGAAGGCATTGCCTATCGTTATGCCAATGGTCATCATCGAGAAGATTACCGTCAGCGCGGCTATGACGGGCGCAATGCCCATCTTCAGTATCTTCTTGAAGGAGAAATCCAGTCCTAAAGCGAAGAGAAGGAACATCACTCCGATGTCAGCCCATACCTTTATGTTGCTGTTATCCACTACGGACATGGTGAACTTCAGGTTTGGTGACACTATAAACCCTGCCATGATATACCCCAATACCAGCGGTTGTTTCAGCTTTTTGAATAGCAGTGTCACTATTCCCGCTGTCACAAGTATCAGCGCAAGGTCCTGTATCAATGATGGTATGCCGTGCATATATTCCTTATTATGTTGACTATCACCCTCGCGGCCTTCTCCATTACTTGTATGGAGACGAACTCATGTGGACCGTGGAAGTTCACCGCGCCAGTGAAAATGTTAGGACATGGCAGTCCGCGGAAGGAGAGTTGGGCCCCGTCCGTGCCGCCTCTGATGGGTTGCACCTTCGGCATCACGCCGGCATCTGCCATGGCTTGCATGGCAATGTCTATGATATGTCGCGCGGGCCTCACCTTCTCCAGCATGTTATAGTACTGGTCTTGTACCTGCACCTCGCACACCTTGGTGTCGTAGGTGGTGTTTATCTGTTCCGCCACCTGTCGCATTATGCCCTTCCGTCTGGCGAATTTCTCGCTGTCGTGGTCACGTATTATGTAGTTCAGTTGTGCTTTCTCGCACCCTCCCTTCATTGATGTAAGGTGGTAAAAGCCTTCATATCCCTCCGTCTCCTCGGGTATCTCGTGCTGTGGCAGCATTGTGGCGAACTCCGTTGCTATGCGTGCCGCGTTGAGCATCTTGCCCTTGGCGTAGCCCGGGTGCACGCTGATGCCGTTGAATGTCACCACCGCCGAGGCGGCGTTGAAGTTCTCGTACTCCAGCTCTCCCGCGTCTCCTCCGTCCACGGTGTATGCCCATTGGCAGCCGAAGGCATCCACATCGAAGTGGTGTGCCCCCATGCCAATCTCCTCATCTGGGTTGAACGCTATGCGTATGTCGCCGTGTTCTATCTCCGGGTGTTGTCTGAGGTATGCCACGGCGTGCATTATCTCCGCTATGCCAGCCTTGTCATCGGCACCGAGCAGCGTTGTCCCGTCGGTCACTATGAGGTCTTCTCCCACGTGGCACAGCAGTTCGGGGAACTTCTCCGTGGTGCTCCAGATGCCCGGCGACAGCTCTATGTCGCCGCCGTCGTAGTCTTTTATCACCCTTGCCTTCACGTTCTCGCCTGAGCAGTCGGGCGAGGTGTCGTAGTGACTGATAAACCCTACCGTAGGAATGTCACCCTCCACGTTTGCCGGTAGTGTGGCATACAGGTAGCCGTTGCCGTCGAGCACCACGTCAAGCAGCCCCTCTTCCTCCATCTCTTCCTTCAGGAATTGGGCGAAGAGCAGTTGCTTTCGCGTGCTCGGCACCGTCTGCGAGTCTTCCGCTGACTGCGTGTCGAACTGTGTATAGCGTATGAACCTCTCTTGTATTGTCAACACTTGTCTTGGTGTTAGGTCTGACAACTGGCTATTTCTCCGCCGCTATGGCTTCTTTTACCTTTGCTTCCAGCTCCTCGCATAGTTCTGGATTGTCCCTCAACAGGGCGAGAACAGCATCGCGTCCCTGTGCCAGTTTTGACTCGCCGTATGAGAACCAAGAGCCGCTTTTCTTCACTATGTTCCTTTCAACGGCAAGGTCAAGTATCTCGCCTGTTTTGGAAATGCCGTGTCCGAACATGATGTCGAACTCGCATTTGCGGAACGGTGGCGCCACTTTATTCTTCACAACCTTCACCTTTGTCAGGTTGCCTATCACGTCTTCGCCGTTCTTTATCGGCGTGGACTTACGCACATCGATGCGCACTGAGGCGTAGAACTTCAGCGCGTTGCCACCTGTTGTCGTCTCAGGGTTGCCGAACATCATTCCAATCTTCTCGCGAAGCTGGTTGATAAATATGCAGGTCGTCTTTGTCTTTGCTATGGTGGAGGTGAGTTTACGCAGTGCCTGCGACATCAGCCTTGCCTGCAGTCCCACCTTGTTGTCGCCCATCTCGCCCTCAATCTCTGCCTTTGGCGTAAGCGCTGCCACGGAGTCAATCACTATTATGTCCACCGCTGCGCTGGATATGAGCTGGTCTGCTATTTGCAGAGCCTGCTCTCCGTTGTCGGGTTGCGATATGAATAGGTTGTCAACGTCCACTCCGAGGTTCTCGGCGTAGAAGCGGTCGAAGGCGTGTTCCGCGTCTATGAAGGCTGCTATGCCTCCTAATTTCTGCGCCTCCGCCATGGCATGAATGGCGAGTGTGGTCTTTCCTGATGACTCAGGGCCGTATATCTCTATCACGCGTCCTTTGGGATAGCCACCCACGCCGAGAGCTATGTCGAGACCGAGTGAGCCCGTGGGTATCACCTCCACATTGTCCACCTTCTCGTCGCCGAGCTTCATTATGGCACCCTTGCCAAAGTCTTTCTCTATCTTCGCCATTGCAGCCTGCAATGCTTTCAGTTTTGCTTCTTTCTCGTCCATTTCGTTTTAAGCAGTGTTTGTCGTGTATATATAATAAGGTGTGCTTACAGTTCCAGGTCTCCGCCGAACACTTCGTGCCATGGCAGCCCCTGCTTGTTGAGCTGTTCCATGAACGGGTCTGGGTCAAAGTCTTCCACGTTCCACACGCCCGGCTTGCGCCAGAGTCCCTTAAAGAACATCATAGCGCCAATCATGGCTGGCACTCCCGTGGTGTAGGACACGCCCTGCATTCCCGTCTCTTTGTAAGCCTCCTGGTGCTTGCAGTTGTTATAGACGTAGTATGTCTGCTCCTTGCCGTCTTTCACACCACGTATGCGGCAGCCTATGCTCGTCTCGCCGTCGTAGTTCTCGCCGAGGTCCTGCGGGTTTGGCAGCACTGCCTTGAGGAATTGCAGCGGTACGATGTTCACCTTCACCGTTTTCCCGGAGCCGTCAGCCAGCGGTGCCTCGTATTCTATCTCGTCTATGCGCGACATTCCGATGTTCTGTATCACGTCGAGGTAGGTCAGATACTGCTGTCCGAAGGTCATCCAGAAGCGTGCCTGCTTGATGGTGGGATAGTTCTTCACGAGCGACTCCAGCTCCTCGTGGTGCATAAGGTAGCTTTCCCTCGGTCCGATGTTAGGGTAGGTGATAGGCTGGTGCACCGCCAGTGGGTCGGTTTCTATCCACTCTCCGTCCTTGTAGTATAGTCCCTTCTGCGTTATCTCGCGTATGTTTATCTCGGGGTTGAAGTTTGTCGCGAACGCTTTATGGTGGTTGCCTGCGTTGCAGTCCACTATGTCGAGGTAGTGTATCTCGTCGAAGTGGTGCTTCGCGGCGTATGCGGTATATACCCCTGACACGCCCGGGTCGAAGCCGCAGCCCAGTATGGCGGTAAGCCCTGCCTCCTCAAAGCGCTGCTTGTACGCCCACTGCCATGAGTATTCGAAGTGCGCCTCGTCCTTAGGCTCGTAGTTGGCGGTGTCAAGATAGTTCACGCCGCAGGCAAGGCATGCATCCATTATGGTTAGGTCCTGGTAGGGCAGGGCGAGGTTCACACACAACTCAGGCTTGAACTCGTTGAAGAGCGCCTTCAACTGCTCCACGTCGTCGGCGTCCACCTGCGCCGTGGTGATATTCATCTTGCTGCCATACCCCGTCTTGCGTATAGCCTCTACTATGGCATCGCACTTCTCCTTGCGCCTGCTCGCTATCATGAAATCGGTGAATACATCATCGTTCTGTGCAATCTTGTGGGCCGCTACGGTAGCCACGCCACCTGCGCCAATCATAAGTACTCTTGACATTTGCTTGTATATTTTCTGTTTATCCATGCGTTTGAGGCTTCCCCCATTCGCTGTTTAGTTCAATTTGTTCTTTGATTCTTCTTGTTTCTTTACCGCCTGCGTGGCAGCCTCGTTGGCTTTCAAGGCGTTTTGCTTACGGTGGAAGCTGTAGCGTATGCCGCCAGAACGCAGTATCAGCGAGTCCGTGTCCATGTAAACGAAGTCCAGCGTGTCCACGACGTTGGGCTTCTGCTCCTGCGTGGTCGCGCCCTGCTTGGGGCGTTCCCCCGATACCAGCAACAGTTTGCCGTTCCACGTATGCCACTGCTTGTAGTTCTTCACCTCGGGGTACTGCACGGGTGAGTCGTCCTCCAGCGTGTTATTCCTGATGATATAGCCCACTGGCTGCGCCTTATGGCTGCGCTTTAGCGTGAAACCGTACTCGCGGGGCACGAGGAACGTCTGTTTCACAGAGTCGGGCAGGTTAGCCATCATGCGCCTCTGCGCCCTCTTACTCATGTGTTGCAGGTCTTTCATGACGGGCATAACGGGGTAGGTCCACGTGCCTTTCAGCTGGTCGAGGTCGAGAATCAGCGTCGCCTCCGTGGAGTCCTCCGCGTTCCTCATCACGCCCGTCCAGTCGCCTATCTCGGGGTTGCCTATGATGCGTCCGCTTTGTTTCGCCCCGATGCAGTTCAGCGTCACGGGTTCGCCGCTGAAGGGCCACAGCACAATGACGGAGTCCGTCGTGCCGTCGCACACAAGCCCGTAGAGCATGGAGTCACCTTTTATTACCAAGTCTTTCTCCTGCACGGGTTCTGGTGCATCTGCTGTCTCTTCTTTTCTCTTGCATCCTGCCACCGCCAGTGCTATGAAGACGGCGCAGAAGAATATTGTGAGGTATCTGTTTCGCATCTATTCTATGCCTGTTTGGGATATATTTGCAAAGGTACTGTTTTTTTTGCAAACAGCCAAACTTTTGTGTTTTTTTCTTTGGGGCGTGGTAAAAGCATAGCTATTGCAGTGTAAAAGCATAGCTATTGGAATGTAAAAGCATAGCTATTGCAGTGTGAAAGCATAGCTTTTATGTGGGGAGGGTGCCGGCATGGCTCCCTGTGCCTTGTGTGAGGGCAGGTCGTTAGGGTATCTTGGGAGGCGTGGACAAGTAGGCACGGCATCCCTGCCGTGCAACCGCCGCAGTGCATATACTTGGTTATTGCACGGCAGGGATGCCGTGCCTACTGCTCTGCCGCTCACCGTAGGTTTTGTACAATGTTGCGCTCCTCCCTTCGGACAGGCTCGGAATGGGGCTGCGCCTGTTGGCTTATGCCACCAAAAAAGCATTGACGCAGCGCGGTGAGGACAGTGCCGTCAGACCGCGAGGTCAATGCTTTCGCTTTGTCAGTTAGTATAGTTGGTATTGGTTGTTTTGTTGTTTTGTCGTTTGGTTGTGTGGTGGTTTAGTTCTTGCTTACGCAAGCGTAAGAGTCGAGCTTTTGCTTGCGCAAGCGTCAATGCGTGCCGAGCGGTTTGGTGTTTTTTTGCCAGACAAGCGGCAGAGCTAAGCGAGTGATATGGATGTAACCCATTAGTTGTCGATAGTCCCTGCAAGGGACACATATTATAGGATAGGTGCTTGCCCCTATCTCCCAGCGCACATCATACACAGGCGCCCCTGTAGGGGGCTCATAACATATAGATGTAACAATTATTAGCCCCTTACAGAGGCATAGGGTAATAAACATTATAGGATAGGGGCGAGCCCCTATCCTATAAATATATGTCCCTTTCGGGGGCCGCTGGGCTCTGCCGCTTGCATATCAAGTGTTCGGCCCTGCCGCTTCGTGCTGCGAAGAACCGCTCGACAGGCGACAATTCTTGTTTGTTGCAATTGTCATAGCCGAGCGGTCAGTGCGAAGGCAGTGTCAGAACCTTCCGCCGCCGCCTCCGAAGCCACCGCGACCACCTCCGAAGTTGCCTCCGCGTCCTCTGCCTTCACCCGTTGGCGGACCCTGCGGAGCATCGCTGCCTCCGCGTTGCTGCATACGTGCCGCCTTACCGCCGAAGGCGTTGAAGCGGTAGATGACGTGGAACATGGCGTAGCTGTTGATGGAGTTGTAGTACACGTCAGAACGCTGTGTGGCGGAAATCATGCGTGAGAAGGAGCTCTTCTGCTGGAGTATGTCGTAGAGTTGCAGCGAGAGGGTGAGCGGTTTGCCCTTTAGCAGGCTCTGGGAGAGCTGCGCGTTCCATACGAACTCGTCGGTGTTCATGGACGCGTCGCTGTAACCGCGGCGTGACTGCATGTGGGCTCCGGTGGAGAAGCTCATGCTCCACGGCATATTGACGGTGATGTCGGTGCCGTAGTTGAAGTCCCACGTGTCGAGATTGGCGTTGGGTTGCAGCTTGTTGCGGCTGATGGAGTAGGTGACATTGCCGTTAAGCTCCACCTCCAGCCATGAGTTGCGGTAGCTGAAGCCGAGGCGTTCTGACAGTCCTGTGGTGCGGGTATAGTTCTTGTCGGGCTCGGCTGACCGGTGAAGGTTGACATAGCTGACGCGATTGTCGTAGGTTATGTTGGTGAAAGAGTTAGCACTCCATATACCAACGGTGTCTAATGAGGTGTTATACATGAAGGCACTCCTTACGTTCCAGTTGCCGTTGATGTTCATTGGCTGCGTGGTGCGTCCGCCAGTGGCTTGGTTGTACCTCACCATGGATGAGACACTATTGCGTGTGGTCTGGAAGTTTATGAATGCCATGATGGCGTTTTGGCGGTGCTGAATGTAGTTGTTGTATTCAAGGAAGAAGCGGTTTGTGAACGATGGCTTCAGGTCAGGGTTACCCATAGTGATGTTCAGCGGGTCGGTGGTGTCGGTTATCGGCATGAGGTCGGTCATGGAGGGCTGGTCGGTGCTACCGCGGTAGTTGAGACGTAGGCTCTTCTGCTTGTTGAAGCGGTAACGGAAGTCGAAGGTTGGCGTGAAGTTGCTCACGGTGCGCCTTGTTATGGTGTCGAGACCGAGGTGCTTGTAGCGCAGTTCTGAGGTCTGCGGTTGGAGCATGAGACCGAAGTTGAGGTTGTAGTTGTTAGTGGTGCGGCGCAGGGCGAGCTCCACTTCGTGTATGTAGTTGTCGTATTCGGAGAAGCGGCTCTGGTCGGTGTCGAGGTAGGAAGACAGCGGGGTGGTCTCATTCACAAACGGATTGAGGTATGAGGCGAAGTCGCGGAAGACGGGTGTGATGCCGTTTCCGAACATCGGCTGCTCGCTGAAGTCGTGCGTTTGACGGTCGCTCTTGCGGTTTTGGTATTGATATTGATAGCGCAGTTGCAGGAAGGTGGCGAGGGCTATCGGCTCGCTGTATGTGGCAGTGAGGCGGTAGTTCCAGTTCTTGTTGGGCGTTACGTTGTATCGGTTGCGGTAGTACAGGGAGTCTTCGGTGCTCGGGCGGAAGAGTGTCACGGACTGAGTGGAGAGGCTTTCGTTGTCGCTACTGTTGTTGGCGTAGCGTGCCTGCACGGTGATGTTACGCCCATTGTTGGAGAGGCGACGTGAGACGGTGGCCTGAATGTTGAAGTTTGTGCTTGTGCCGTAGGAGAGAGATTTGTTCTGACGGCGGTTGACGAGGATGGAGTCGAGCGCCCTTGTTGGGTCGAGTGCCTGCTGTTCCTTGGAGTATTGGTACAAGGCTTCGTTGAGTTCCGCCATTGATGCCGCGTCGAGTGGGTCGGTGACGTAGGCTCCAGTGTAAGGGTTAGCAGTGTTGTAGGGGTCTTGGTTGAACGAGCCGTTGGTGCTCCA
The DNA here is from genome assembly GCA_022773825.1 of Prevotella sp. GTDB lineage: Bacteria > Bacteroidota > Bacteroidia > Bacteroidales > Bacteroidaceae > Prevotella. The sequence continues at coordinate 7,408 of JALFOF010000090.1, read as the reverse complement.
GGAGCGTGAGTCGTTGCTGGAGGTGCTGAGGCTCGGGCGCACTTGTATGGTAGTAAGGGTGTCGGGCTTCCACTCAAGGCGACCGTTGAAGTTCCATGAGTTGCTGCGTGAGTAGCTCTGTGAGCGTCCGTTGGAGAACGAACCCACGGTGGATATGAAGTTCTCGCTTGCCGTTGTGGTGACGTTGTCGTTGCCGCGGTTGTTCCAGCGCACGGAGAAGTCGGCTCTTAGCTTGTTCTTTATCTCGTAATTGTAGTTCAGTCCCAACATTTTGGAGGACATAAGACCGTTGCCTCCGCCACCTCCGCCGCGGCCACCGGTGCTAAATCCGCGGTCGCCGGTGTTGTTGGCGTTGGCAAATATCATCAGTCTGCTGTTGTCCTTCATATACGCTCCCATCAAGCGCTCGGCGTAACGTGAGTGCGTTCCCGCGGCGAGGTCGGTGTTGAGCATGGTGCCTTTGTTCATGCCCTTCTTGATGTTGAAGTCGAGCACCGTGTTCTCCTCGCCGTCGTCGATACCCGTCATCTTGGCGAGGTCGCTCTTCTCCTGATACGCCTTCACCTTGTCCACGATGGCGGTGGGCAGGTTCTTGAGGGCGGTCTCGGTGTCGCCCGTCATGAATTCCTTGCCGTCAACCATGATTTTCTTTACCTCTTTGCCGTTGATGGTTATCTTTCCGGCGTCGTCAATCTGCGCCCCGGGAAGGCGTTTCACGAGCTCTTCTATGACGGAGCCTTCGGGAGTGCGGTACGCTGCGGCATTATACACGAAGGTATCTTCCTTAACCACCACCTTTGCGGCTACGCCGTTGGCTATGACTTCCTTCAGCATCACGGCGTCGGTCTCCATGTTCACCTTGCCGAAGGCGAAGTCCTTGTCCTCGGATATGGTGAGGTTGCGCACGATGCCCTTGTAGCCTATGTTGCTAATCTTGATGATGTACTTGCCGTTTTCTGGCGCGGTGAGGGAGAAGAGGCCATCCTCGTTGGTCACGGCACCTGCCACATAGACGGAGTCCTTGGCTTTGAGCAACTGTATTGTTGCCTGCATCACGGGCTCTTTGCTTTCCTTGTCGAGGAGCGTGCCGGAGATTTTACGCTCTTGGGCCAACGCTGTAGCTGCGGCGCAGAGTGTCAGCAAGATGGCAAGAAGGGTCTTTTTCATATTTCTTCGTTTTGTTGTTTGTTTACGTTATCGTATTGTAATAACTACTATCTATGACGCGTCGCCGTTCAAAAAGTTTATGTTGCGGTAATATTTTTTTGCAAAAAAAACGTGTGACGCATGGCGGTGGCATATAAAAAACGCACTGCCGCGCGTCGGGAAGGTGTGGCAAGGCGTTGAGCCTTTGTACCTTTCAGACGCGCGACAGTGCGCCATGGTGGTGCTGTGCGTTAGTTTTCGCTTATCGGCAGGCGGAAGACGAAGCGTGCACCGTTCTTGTATGACGTGTCGAGGAATACTTTGCCGTGGAGCTTTTCTGCCAGCATGAGGCAGATATTGAGCCCGAGTCCCGTGCCCTGCACGTAGTCGTTGAGCTTGGTGAAGCGGCGGAATATGTTTTCAGCTTGGTCTTCCGGTACGCCTTCGCCAGTGTCAGTGACGGCGAATGTCACCATGCCTGGGTGCTCCTCCAGTGATGTTGACAGCGTGATGGAGCCTTTCTTGGTATGCTTTATGGCGTTGGTGAGGTAGTTTATGAGTATCTGCTGCACTCGCCTTGCGTCGGTATGCACCACGTAGTCGTCGGGTATGGTGGTGTCGTAGCGCAGTTCTATGTCGGAGTCAACCCTGTATTTCACCGATGCCAGGGCAGTGTTGCACACGGCATTGAGGTTATAATCGTTGAGGGAGATGGTGTAATTGCCGCTCTTAACGTCAGAGATGTTTAGTATATCGTCAATGAGCATGATGAGCATATTGCTGTTGTGCTGTATGTGTTGAGCGTATTCATCGCGCTCTTCCTGCGTCAGGAACTCGGGAGGCATTGCCAATAGTTGCGCAAAGCCTACGACTGCGTTCAGCGGCGTGCGCACTTCGTGGCTCATGTTCTGCACGAACAGGTCCTTAGCCTTTGATTCTCGTATCGCATCATCGCGCAGGTGCTCCATCTTGTGTATCTGTTCTTCCTGCCTGCGTAGTGCGAAACGTGTGCGGCTGAGTGCCACTGCGAGGCCTATCACAGCGCAAGCAAGTATGAAAAAGACCAATGTATGCATAGTGGTTTGTACTGTTTGTTAAGATAGTTGGAGGTCTTTGCTGTTTAGAAGCGTCCTCATCGGGCTGGCGTTGCTGTGCGTTGCCCGCCCCTCTGGTATGGAATTGCTTAGGGATTGCGTTTCTCCCATATCTGGTTGGCTTGTGTCGCGACGCATGTAAGCAGCCTCTCCATGATGATAGGTTTGGTGATGAAGTCGTTGGCTCCGAGCTGAAAGCCTTTCGTTACGTCGTCGCTTGAGTTGAGGGCGGACAGTATCACCACTGGCAGTTCTTTGGTTTCTTCTTGGTTGCGCAGCCTTGTCAGCACTTCGTAGCCGTCCATTCCCGGCATCATGAGGTCGAGCAGTACGAGGTCAACGTTGTTGGCTGCCACGGTGTCTAATGCCGCCTGGCCGTTGTTGGCTGTTAGAATGTTGAACTTGAACTTGCCTAACATCTTGCGAATAAGCAGCACATTGAGTGGGATGTCATCGACTACAAGTATTGTTACTTGCGATTGGTCAACCTCAGGGTTAATACTTACACTCATATTTCTCTTCTTTTTGTTTGGGTTATGATATAGGTTTCTTAGCTACCGGAACGAGTCCGTGAGGAGTTTTATCTCTACTTGCGGCGCAATCCTTTCGTAAAGGATGTTGTACACGGCATCGAGTATCGGCATATTGACGTGCATGTGCCGGTTAATCTCTTTCATACACTTGGTGCCGAAGTAGCCTTCGGCAATCATTTCCATCTCTATCTGCGCGGATTTTACGGAATATCCCTTGCCTATCATGGTGCCGAAGGTGCGGTTTCGGGAGAAGTTTGAGTAGCCAGTGACGAGCAAGTCGCCGATGTACACGCTGTCTTCCATGTGCCGTTCGATGGGGTGTACGCACAGAAGGAAGCGCGACATCTCCTGCAGGGCGTTGGCCATGAGTACCGCTTGGAAGTTGTCTCCGTACTTAAGGCCGGAGCATATCCCGGCGGCGATGGCGTACACGTTCTTCAATACCGATGAATATTCTATGCCGATGACATCGCTTGAGGTCTTGGTCTTTATGAACCTGCCGCTCAATATCTTCGCGAAGCTGTCGGCTTTGTCAAGGTCTGAGCAGCCGACGGTGAGGTATGACAGTCTTTCCAGTGCCACTTCCTCCGCGTGACTGGGTCCTCCGATGCAGGCAAGGTTGTCGTATGGCACATCGAGGACTTCGTGGAAGTACTCTGAGCACACGAGGTTCTCGTCGGGCACGATGCCCTTTATCGCCGTCACGAGGAACTTGTCGCGCATACGCACCTTTAGTTTCTTGAGGTGATTCTTTAGGTAAGGCGACGGTGTCACGAAGACAAGAGTGTCATAGGCCTGCGCTATCTTGTTGAGGTCGGAACTGAAGAATATCTCATCCATGTTGAAATGGACGCTTGTAAGGTATGCGGGGTTGTGACCAAGGCGTTGGAATTCCTCTATGCGGTCATCCCTTCGCATGTACCATCCTATATGATGTGTATTGCCGACAATAATCTTTGCGATAGCTGTTGCCCAGCTACCGCCTCCGATTATTGCTATTTTACCACAGTCAAACATACTGGAATGTTGTTTGGTTAACGGTCTTCTGCTTCTGTAGTGCGGTCATCTTGCTCGGGTGATGCGCCGCGCTGGTGCAGAATTACCTTTCCTCTAACCTTGTTTTGCCGCTGCGTCAATGTAACTCTGGAACTGCTCTACCTTTGGGTTTTCAAGGCCGAGCTTGTACTTTTTGTTCACTCCGCACACGTCCATCTGTAGCTTTTGTGCCTTGACGTCTTTGAGGTCGGAGAGCAGGTAGTATCCCGCCTTGTTGAACAGTGGCACCCATTCTTCGCTTACTCCTATGGCGGCCCATTCCTCTTTGCTTGCTTTAGGCTGTTTTGGCTCTGGTTTCATCTGTGGGAAGAACAGCACTTCCTGTATGAAAGCGTTGCCAGTCATCAGCATCACGAGGCGGTCAATGCCTATTCCTATACCACTTGTGGGCGGCATGCCATATTGCAGCGCGCGAAGGAAGTCGTGGTCTATCACCATTGCTTCGTCGTCGCCTTTGTCAGCGAGCTTCATTTGCTCAATGAAGCGTTCCTCCTGGTCTATGGGGTCGTTCAGCTCGGAGTACGCGTTGGCAAGTTCTTTGCCGTTTACCATCAGCTCAAAGCGCTCTGTCAGTCCGGGTTTGCTGCGGTGCATCTTTGTGAGAGGCGACATTTCCACTGGGTAATCCGTTATGAATGTAGGCTGTATGAATGTACCCTCGCACGTTTCGCCGAATATTTCGTCTATGAGCTTGCCCCTACCCATGGTCTCGTCCACCTCGATGCCAAGCGTCTTGGCGGTCTGGCGCATCTCCTCCTCGGTCATGGTTGACAGGTCGTAGCCCGTTTCCTCCTTGATAGCGTCGAGTATTGGCAGTCTGCGGAATGGTGCTTTGAATGATATTACCTTGCCGTCAATCACGGTTTCGGGCTTGCCGTTGACCGCTATGCATATTTCTTCCAACAGCTTTTCCGTGAACGCCATCATCCAGTTGTAGTCCTTGTATGCCACGTACAGCTCCATACAGGTAAACTCTGGGTTGTGGTTCTTGTCCATTCCCTCGTTGCGGAAGTTCTTTCCTATCTCGTAAACGCCTTCAAATCCTCCCACGATGAGCCTCTTGAGGTACAGCTCCGTGGCGATACGCATATACATTGGTATGTTGAGTGCGTTGAAATGCGTTATGAACGGGCGCGCGCTTGCTCCGCCTGCTATGGACTGGAGCGTGGGTGTCTCCACCTCGGTGTAGCCTGCTTCGTCCAGCACGCGGCGCAGGGTGCGTACTACCGTGGCGCGCTTCAGGAAGGTATCTTTCACTCCTTCGTTCACCACGAGGTCCACATATCGCTGGCGGTAGCGCAGTTCGGGGTCCTCAAACTTGTCGTATGCCACGCCGTCTTTGTATTTTACTATCGGCAGTGGTTTGAGAGACTTCGACAATAGCGTCAGTTCCTTGGCGTGAACGGATATTTCTCCTGTCTGGGTGCGGAACACGAAGCCCTTTACTCCGATGAAGTCGCCAATGTCGAGCAACTTCTTGAACACCTTATTATATAGTTCCTTGTCCTCTCCGGGGCAGATGTCGTCGCGTGTTACGTAAACCTGTATTCTGCCTTTTGAGTCTTGCAGTTCCACGAAGGCTGCCTTTCCCATGATGCGCCTGCCCATCATTCTGCCTGCTATGCACACCGCCGGGCTGTTCTCTTCTGTGGCTTTGCCCGGCACCTCGTTGCCTTCCTCGTCTTTTTCCGTGGGTAAGTCTGTGAAGTTGGCTATGATGTCAGTGGAGAAAGCGTCCGTGGGGTACTCGGCGGCGGGGTAGGGCTCTATGCCCATCCTGCGCAGCTCCTGCATACTTTCACGCCTGCCTATCTCCTGTTCACTAAGTTCGAGTATGTTCATATCTGTCTTGTTTTATCTTGTGTAAATACGGATGTGCACGCCAGAACGTTGTGTTTGGCGCATAATTCTGTGCAAAGTTAGTAATTTAATCTGACAAAAACGAAATTTTTTAGAAAAAAGTAATATAAACACTGTTTCTTTAATACGCTACGCTCACTGTCTTGCCTTGTTCCGCTGCTATCTGGTATGTGTCTCCTCCGAGTGGCTTTAGTGTGCCTCCCGTTGCCTTGGGGCGCAGGTTGTTGACGCGGTTGCCCGTCCACAGCTCCATGTCGCCGGGGAACCATATCCATGTCTGTGCCATTGCCGCACCTGTCAACAGAAGCAGTGCGGCGAGTGTAATAGGTCGTTTCATAGGTCTTGATGCAGTTGTGTCATAAACAAAGAAAACAATCGCTATGCTTTTACACAGCAATCGCATAGTGATTACCACGTGAAAGCATAGCGATTACATTGTGAAAGCATAGCGATTACGCCGTTGTCGTTATGCCGTGTTGTGGCGGGTGGCTAAAGGGAGACGTATGCCTGCGCGGCGAATGTTATAGCCGTGAGTGCCGCCACCACTGCCACCACGCGTGTATGGACGGGGGCGAACTTGTGCTTGAAGTGCAGCAGGCGGCAGTGCAACCATGTCAACAGCCACGCCGTGAGGTATGCCAGGACGATGCCGCCGAGGATGTCGCCGGGGTAATGGTAGCCGAGGTATATGCGCGAGTAGCACACTGCCACTGCCACGACAACCATAGTGAGCGACAACAGTCCGTCGCGGAACCAGTGGAACATGAGCAATGTGAGCAGCCATATATTGGCAGCGTGTGCCGACGGAAATCCGCAACCAGAGCCGCGGCGTCCGTTCACGATGTGTACCATGCTGGAGATGGGGTTGTCGGGGTTGCTGGGGCGCAGCCTCCCTATCCATGGACGCAGCAGGTGGGCGTTGGCCCAGTCGGTGATGAGCATGCCAATGCCCACCATGAGCAGCACCGTCAGCAGTCCGCGCCATGAGTAGTTGCGCCATACGACGTAGAGCAGGCTGGCATAAAGCGGTATCCACACCGCCTTCTGGCTGATGAGGAACATCAGCTGGTCGAGGTAGGGGGTGTGGTAACCGTTGATGAGGAAGAATAACTGTGTGTCCATTATGGGAGTTTTTTGGTTGGAGGTTGGAGGTTATTGGTTGGAGGTTATAAGGTTTTTGGTTGGAGGTTGTGAGGTTTTTGGTTGGAGGTTATAAGGTTTTTGGTTGGAGGTTGTGAGGTTTTTGGTTGGAGGTTGTGAGGTTTTTGGTTTTTGGTTGTAGGTGTTTTGGTTGTAGGTTGTGAGGTTTTTGGTTGGAGCTTATAAGGTTTTTGGTTGGAGGTTGTGAGGTTTTTGGTTTTTGGTTGTAGGTCTTTTGGTTGTAGGTTGTAAGGTTTTTGGTTTTTGGTTGTAGGTCTTTTGGTTGGAGGTTGTGAGGTTTTTGGTTGTCAAGTTGGTGGTTGGAGGTTTCAACCTATAACCTAAAACCTCTCACCTCAAACCTTTCACCTCTCCACCTCAAACCTTTCACCTCTCACCTCAAACCTTTCACCTCTCCACCTCAAACCTTTCACCTCTCACCTCAAACCTTTCACCTCTCACCTCAAACCTTTCACCTCTCCACCTATAACCTTCCACCTTTTAACCTTCAACCAAGAACCTCACAACCTCCCACCTTCAACCTTCAACCTAAAACAAATACGTTTTCTCAACCCAGTA
>JALFOF010000084.1 GCA_022773825.1 Prevotella sp. | reverse complement strand
ATCAAAATAACGAATTATGAAGATTTCACGTATTGATCACCTCGGCATTGGTGTGCAGAGCATCGACGAGGTATTGCCTTACTTTGAGAACGTTCTCGGACTCAAGTGTTATGCCATTGAAGAGGTGGCAGACCAGAAAGTTAAGACCGCTTTCCTGAAAGTCGGCGAAGTAAAGCTTGAGCTTCTTGAGCCAACATCACCCGAGAGCGCCGTTGCAAAATGGCTGGAGAAAGGTGGAAAGGGCGTGCACCACGTAGCTTTCGCAGTGGAAGACGGTGTAGCTGAAGCCCTCGTGGAGGCAGAAGGCAAGGGAGTACGACTCATAGACAAGACCCCCCGTCCAGGCGCGGAGAAGATGTCTATCGCTTTCCTGCACCCGAAGTCAACGGCAGGAATACTCACCGAGCTTTGCGAACCGCAGAAAGCATAACAGCGATTCGCCGCGTACAGCCGGCAAAAGGATAGCCTGCTGTACACGGTGTGCCACAAGCAACCACAACGAACAATAACAAGTCAAACATAAACCATTATGTCTATTCAGTCTGAAAAAATAAAGAAACTCATAGAAAACCGCGTCAAAGCACGACTTGGCGGCGGCGAGAAAGCCATAGAGAAGCAGCACCAGCGCGGCAAGTACACCGCACGCGAGCGCATTGATATGCTCCTCGACGCTGGTTCTTTTGAAGAATACGATATGTTCAAGCTCCACCGTTGCCATAACTTTGGCATGGAGAAGAAGCAATACCTCGGCGATGGCGTGGTAGTTGGCTCTGGTACAATCGACGGCCGCCTCGTTTATGTCTTCGCGCAGGACTTCACCGTAAACGGAGGCTCACTTTCCAAGACCATGTCAGAGAAGATATGCAAGGTCATGGACATGGCAATGACGATGGGAGCACCTGTCATCGGCATCAACGATTCTGGCGGCGCGCGTATTCAGGAAGGTATTGACGCACTCGCAGGCTATGGCGAGATATTCGAGCGCAACATCCTCGCGTCTGGCGTTATCCCCCAGATTTCAATGATATACGGCCCATGTGCCGGCGGCGCTGTTTACTCCCCCGCCCTCACGGACTTCACCCTCATGAAGGAAAACACCTCATATATGTTCCTCACAGGTCCTGCCGTGGTCAAGACTGTGACGGGAGAGGACGTTGACGCAGAGCACCTCGGCGGAGCAAGCGTACACGCATCAAAGTCTGGTGTCACCAGCTTCACAGCCAAGACGGAGGAGGAAGGCATTGAGATGATAAAGAAGCTCGTATCCTACATTCCTTCAAACAACATGGAAGAGACACCCCGCGTGGAGTGTACCGACCCGATAGACCGCCTCGATGACTCACTGAATGAAATCATACCAGAGGACCCTAACCAGGCCTACGATATGTACAAGGTCATCACTGCCATAACAGACAACGGCGAGTTCTTTGAGGTTCAGCCTAAGTTCGCACGCAACATCATCATCGGCTTCGCGCGTTTCAACGGCCAGTCAGTAGGCATCGTAGCCAACCAGCCATCAGCTTTCGCTGGTGTCCTCGACGTCAACGCAAGCCGTAAGGGCGCACGTTTCGTGCGTTTCTGCGACGCTTTCAACATTCCTATCGTCAGCCTTGTTGATGTCCCGGGCTTCCTCCCAGGTACAGGTCAGGAATACAACGCCGTAATCCTCCACGGCGCGAAACTCCTTTACGCTTACGGCGAGGCCACAGTGCCCAAGGTTACTGTGACACTGCGCAAGTCATACGGCGGTTCACACATTGTGATGGGCTGTAAGCAACTCCGTGCTGACATCAACTTCGCATGGCCATCAGCGGAGATTGCCGTAATGGGCGCGGCAGGCGCTGTCGCTGTTCTTCAGGCAAAGGCTGCCAAGCAGGTTAAGGAAGAGGGCGGCGACGTAAAGGCATTCCTCGCCGAGAAGGAGGCAGAATACTCCGAACTCTTCGCCAACCCATATCAGGCAGCTAAATATGGCTACATTGATGACGTGATAGAACCGCGCAACACACGCTTCCGCATCTGCCGCGCACTGGCACAGCTGGCTACCAAACGCCAGAACCTGCCTACCAAAAAGCACGGTTGCATACCTATGTAACAACCAGGTTTAAGGGCTTCCAGCCATGAGGGCGCAGCACGTCACAGACACGGACGCGCAGTCCTCGCGGCAGGAAGTCCCCCAACCTACAAGACAATATTCAACGACAATGGACAACGCAGTATTTGCAGCCATAGCAATGGCACTGCACGATGACCAGGGATACAATATGCACGACATAGAGTCGGGCAACATCACTATCTCCGTTCGTCCGTCAGACTGGACATCAAAGTTGGCAAAGATGACCCCGTCACCACGCCAATAAGACTAAATTCAACACAATGAAAGAATACAAATATAACATAGAAGGCAAGGAATACGTCGTAAGCGTAGGCGAGCGTACCGGCAATGTCACCACGGTGACAGTGAACGGTGACACCTACAGCGTAGAGGCTATACCTGAGCCCGTAGTAGAGAGGAAGAGAGTAGTAGCCGCCGCACCAGTGGCAAAGAAGCCCGAGGAGAAGGATGATATGCAGGATGCACTGCGCTCTCCACTCCCTGGCACCATAGTGGAAATCGTCGCCAAGGTTGGCGACGAGGTGAAGGAAGGCGACTCGCTCGTCATTCTGGAAGCGATGAAGATGGACAACAACCTCACCGCAGAGAGGGACGGCAAGGTAAAAGCCATCCTCGTGACAGAAGGCGAGGCAGTAAAGGAAAACACACCACTCGTCACCTTCGAGTAAAAACAACACCTTGCAGCCGTAACACATTGCTGCCGCGAGGCTTAACGATACCACACATTCATAAGAGGCATAGAAAAGCCGTGAGCTTTCCTGTGCCTCTTTACTTTTTCGCTACAGCACAAAAAAATGAAAGCATAGTGATTACACTGCAAAAGCATAGTGATTACACTGCAAAAGCATAGTGATTGCAATATAAAAGCATAGCGATTACACTGCAAAAGCATAGTGATTGTAAAGCGCCCAATGTCCATACGCCGTATGAACACCTACACGCAACAAGATGGCAAAGGTTACAAAAAAGTTAATTAACCGTAAACAATCCGCCCCTGCGCTTGCCAGTTGCTTTTTTTTTTGTAACTTTGCACAGATAAATCGTTTGCGGCCAAAAGCAGCAGGCGAAAGCTACCGACAGAAAAGCTAAAAGACAGCAAAAAGCGGCAGCAACCGTTGGGCACGGCAAAGGCAAGCAACACTACAACCATACTTCAACGTCAACATAATGAAGAAAGTTCTTTTTGTCAATCAAGACATCACCCCCTACGTGGCAGAAACCGAGCTGTCGGGCATGGGACGCATGGCACCACAGAGAGTACAGGAGGCAGGATGCGAGATACGCACATTCATGCCCCGATGGGGCAACATCAACGAGCGCCGGGGACAGCTGCACGAGGTGATACGCCTCTCAGGCATTAACATCACAATAGATGACACCGACCATCCTCTCATCATCAAGGTGGCAAGCATACCGGGAACAAAGGTTCAGGTATATTTCATTGACAACGAGGAGTTCTTCACAAGAAAGGCGCAGGTGGCAGACGACAAAGGGACGATGTTTGCCGACAATGGCGAGCGTGCGGCATTCTTTGCGCACGGAGTTATAGCCACCATCAAGAAACTACGCTGGACACCCGACGTGATACACTGTCAAGGATGGATGTCAGCCCTGGTGCCGTTCTACGTCAAAAAGGCATACAACGAAGAACTCGGACTGGACGGAATAAAGGTGGTAACATCACTCTTCGACCAGCCACAACAGGAGGTCATGGCTGAAAACACGAAGAGATGCTTCGCCTTCAACGACACAGACGCGGTGGCAGCGTTGAAGAAATACAACGACACCATGACGAGCATAGAGATGGCAAAAATAGCCATAGACTATTCGGATGGCGTCATAATGACATCAGCTAATGTAAGCAACGACATAACGAAGTACGCAGAAGAAGCCGGAGTGAAGATTCTTGACTGCCAAGACAAGAATTTCGCAAAGGCATACGTGGACTTTTACGAAACACTATAAAGAAGGATACACACAAGTGACGGGGTGAACGGTTTTTGCGGCGCAAGCCATTACAGACAAATACCTTTCACTCCTCAAGCTATTAGCAAGGCCACGACATTACACATACGGCACTTTCAGGCAACAGCTTGTCACATACCTTTCACCTTATTATAATAAATGAAACACCCATTACTATTCATATTTGCTCTTGCGACAACGGCAATGTCGTTTCTTTCCTGCGATGACACTACGGACACGATAGGAATGTCACTCACGGAAAGCGTGAACAACGTCAGCGTAAGCGCGGACACATTCTTCGTGGAGTCACACTCTGTTGCTGCCAAGGACATCGTAGCACGCTCCTCCAACGGCTATCTGGGGAAGATAAAAGACCCAGAAACGAAGTCATACGTGACCTGCAATTACATGACACAGTTCACGACAATGGGTAATTACCAATTTCCTACCATCGACAACATCGTCGTCAACAACTACGACCCTGCGATACCAAAGGGAGAACAGTTAGAGGCAGACTCCTGCGAGCTAATCGTCTATTTCACAAGGTTCTACGGAGACTCACTCGCCTTGATGAAGGTTACTGCCCATGAGCTGGCAACACCCTACGAAGAATCAGAGACATACAAAACCGATTTCGACCCAATAAAGGAGGGTATGGTAAGGACCGGCGAGGGAAGCATACACAGCGAAATGGCATACACCATATCCAATCGCCTCCATGCAGACGGCGACAGGCAGTCATCTACATACACCCCATACATCAGCATCTCGCTGAACGACAAGTATAAAGACAAAGACGGCAACGAATACAGTAACTACGGAACATACCTAATGAGAAAGTTCTTCAATGAACAGACACAAGGTTGTTTCGGCAACAACTACCGTTTCACGCACGAAGTCTGCCCAGGCTTCTACTTAGAACACATCGGCGGACTGGGAAGTCTTGGCACTATCGGTATGACACAGATAATAACCTACTTCCAGACGGACGTCAACGGAACGCCAACGAAGAGCTATACCTCTTTCGCCGGTACGGAAGAGGTGCTGAGGAAGACCAATATAACACAGGATGCCACGGCACTCAACTCGCTTATAACAGACAATTCTTGCACCTATATGAAGACACCCGCCGGCATATTCACCGAGTTGTCCATGCCAATAGACAAGATAATGCAAGGACGTGTCAACGAGGCAAGCCACGAAGACGACACCCTCAACACCGTGAGATTATTCATCCCACGCATCAACGACAACAAGTCAACGAGCTATAACCTCCCCATCCCCAAGACAATACTGCTGCTGCCCACCGACAGCGTGAACAACTTTTTCAACAACAAGAAGGTGGCAGACTCAAGAACAGCATACCTTGCCACCTACTCATCAACGACAAACGGCTACACTTTCGCCAACATCTCCGCACTCGTAACAAAGACTTACAGCGTGCTCAACGACACAATAAACAGCGTTCTCAAAGCTAAGAAAGCAGAACTCGGCACCAACAGTCTGACAAGCGAGATGATAAAGACCATCAAGCGAGAAGTGGCAGACAAATACATGGCCGACCATCCCACATGGAACAAGGTGACATTGATACCTGTTGAGACAACCTACTCCACCCTATCGTCTGGTTCTTCCATCCTTACCAAGGTGGCATACGACATGAGCCTCAGCAGCACAAGACTGCAAAAAGGCAGCCAGAGCAACGACAACATCATCGTAAGCGTCATCTATTCCAAGTTCAACAACTGACATTGACAATAAAAAAACTTCGCACCATGGCAGACAACTTTCTGGAATACCACCGCGATGACTACGAAAGACGAAAGGCGCAATGGCTGGCAAAGCAAAAGAAAACAAGACTAATATATCTGGATGTAAAAGAAAAAACTACAAACAAATAACACAATGATAAAGATACAATTCCCTGATGGCTCCGTCCGCGAATATGAAAACGGCGTAACGGGCCTGCAGATTGCAGAGAGCATATCACCAGCTCTCGCCCGCAATGTAGTAGCATGCGGTGTCAACGGCACTACAACAGAGCTCAACCGTCCCATCAATGAGGACGCGACAATATCCCTCTACCGCTTCGAAGACGCAGAAGGCAAGCACGCCTTCTGGCACACTTCCGCACACCTGCTCGCGGAAGCACTGCAAGAACTCTACCCTGGCATACAGTTCGGCTTCGGTCCTGCCATAGAGAACGGCTTCTTCTATGATGTCCTTCTTCCCGGCGGAGAGATGATAAAAGAAGGTGACTTCAAGAAGATTGAAGACAAAATGATAGAGCTTGCCCGCAAAGACGAAGCAGTAGTGCGCGCGGAAATAGGCAAAGCCGATGCTATAGCACAGTTCTCCGCACAAGGCCAGGTATATAAAGTGGAGCATATAGACCAAGATCTTGAGGACGGCACTATCTCCACCTACACCCAAGGCGCCTTCACCGACCTCTGCTGCGGACCACATATCGTCTCCACCGGCATCATAAAAGCAGTGAAACTCACAAGCATCGCCGGAGCATTCTGGCGCGGTGACGCAAAGCGCGAGCAGATGCAGCGTCTCTATGGCATCTCTTTCCCGAAGAAAAAGATGCTCGACGAATACCTCCTCATGCTCGAAGAAGCCAAGAAGCGCGACCACCGCAAGATAGGAAAAGAGATGGAACTCTTCATGTTCTCTGACCGAGTAGGCAAAGGTTTGCCGATATGGCTGCCCAAAGGCACCGACCTTCGCCTCCGATTGCAGGATATGCTCCGCCGCATACAGAAGCGTTTCGGATACTATGAGGTAATAACCCCACATATAGGCTCTAAAAATCTCTACGTCACCTCTGGTCACTACGCGCACTATGGCAAAGACTCCTTCCAGCCAATACATACCCCTGAGGAGGACGAAGAGTATATGTTGAAGCCCATGAACTGCCCTCACCACTGCGAAGTGTTTGCTAGCAAGCCGCGCTCTTACCGCGAATTGCCCTTCCGCTGCGCAGAGTTCGGCACAGTATATCGCTACGAACAGTCTGGCGAGCTGCACGGATTGACCCGCGTTCGCTCCTTCACACAGGACGACGCCCATATCTTCTGCCGCCAAGACCAGGTAAAGAGCGAGTTCCTCCGCGTGCTTGACATCATTCAGGCTGTATTCTCTATCTTCGGATTTAAGGACGACCAGGTGGAGTTCCAAATCTCATTGCGCGACCCGAACAACACGGAGAAGTACATAGGAAGCGATGAAATATGGGACGAGGCAGAGCAAGCCATCATCGAAGCCTGCAAGGAAAAAGGCCTGAAAGCACGCACTGAGCTTGGTGAAGCAGCCTTCTACGGACCGAAACTCGACTGCATGGTGAAGGATGCCATAGGTCGTCGCTGGCAGTTGGGCACCATTCAGGTGGACTACAACCTGCCTCAGCGCTTCAGTCTTGAATACACTGCCGAGGACAACTCAAAGCAAACGCCCGTGATGATACACCGCGCGCCCTTCGGTTCGCTTGAGCGTTTCACCGCAGTGCTGATAGAACACACCGCAGGACACTTCCCCCTGTGGCTCACCCCCGACCAAGTTGCCATACTACCAATATCTGAAAAGTACAATGACTATGCCGACAAGGTGCAACAATACCTTGAAAGCGTGGACGTACGCGCCATCGTTGACAACCGTAACGAGAAGATTGGACGCAAGATTCGCGACAATGAAATCAAGCGAATACCATACATGGTCATCGTCGGCGAGAAGGAAGAGGCTGACGGAACAGTCGCCATGCGCCAGCAAGGCGGTGGCGAGCAGGCCGTAATGTCGCTTGAAGACTTCGGCAAGCGTATCAACGATGAGGTGGCAAAGATGCTTGAAGCAACCAACATCAAGCCCTCAAACTAAGATACAAGACATAACAACATGATAAAAAGATGTGGATAACACCGTGCCCATGGCATGGAATTATCCACATCTTTTTATTACATAACCTCCACAACAATGAGAAGAAACATCGTCATACGACATCTTGGCGCAGCCATTCTGCTGTCATTCATTCCGTTATCTCCCCCACTCCACGCCCAAGGCAATATGACCTTGCGCTACAATCGCCCCGCGGAATACTTCGAAGAAGCACTCGTCATCGGCAACGGCACCATGGGAGCCACCATCTATGGCGGCACAGGCAAAGACATACTTTCGCTAAACGACATCACATTATGGACGGGAGAGCCAGACAGAAGCGTCACCTCTCCCGATGCCCACAAAGCTATCCCGGAGATTCGCGCACTGCTCGACCGTGAAGACTATAAGGCTGCCGACCGCATGCAACGCAAAGTGCAGGGGCATTACAGCGAGAACTACCAGCCACTCGGACAGCTCTGCATCTCCTATTCCAACACCTCATCAAATGTAAGCGACTACCAACGCACGCTGGACATTAGCAACGCCACCGCACGGACGGCATACTCCACGGACGGCAACGCCTTTTCCACCGAGTATTTCGCCTCCGCCCCAGACTCCGTCATCGTTCTCCGCCTCCAGACTGCTGACGTGAAGGGCCTGCAAGCCACGCTCTCCTTCACCTCTCCCCTGCCTCATTCCACCGTGGCACAAGGCAACTCCATCTCCGCTGAAGGCTATGCCGCATACCATTCCTACCCATCCTACTACAAGAACACGAAGGAGAAGCATCTCTATGACCCGGAACGCGGCACACACTTCCGCACCATCGTTCGGGTGATAGCACCTGGGAGCAAAGTACAAAGCTTCGCCTCCGGAGAACTGAAGATAAGCGGAGGCAAGGAGGCTATCATACTGATTGCCAACGCTACAAGTTTCAACGGCTTCGACAAAGACCCAGTAAAGCAGGGGCGCGAATACCGCAACACCGTGGCACAGCGTGTGGAGCGCGCCGCCAAGAAGGCATACACCGAACTGCGGCAGAGACACATAGCTGACTACAAGCAGTTCTTCGACCGTGTCACACTCTACCTCGGCAAGAGCGATGACAATGTTGCCGCACTACCAACCGATGAGCAACTACGCCTATACACGGACAACACACAGCACAATCCTGAGTTAGAAACACTATACTTCCAGTACGGTCGTTACCTGCTCATCTCCAGCTCACGCACCAACGGCGTACCAGCCAACCTGCAAGGTCTGTGGAACGAGAAGCTACTGCCACCATGGAGCAGCAACTATACGAGCAACATCAATCTTGAAGAGAACTACTGGGCGGCGGAAACCACCAACCTCAGCGAGATGCACCAGCCACTGATGGACTTCATAACCAACCTCAGCACTACCGGCAACACCTCAGCCAAGGCCTACTATGGCGTTGAGAACGGCTGGTGCCTCGGGCAGAACACCGACATCTGGGCCATGACCTGCCCCGTAGGACTGAACGTGGGTGACCCCTCATGGGCATGCTGGACTATGGGAGGGGCATGGCTCTCCACCCACATCTGGGAGCGTTACACCTTCACGAAAGACAAAACCTTCCTGCGACAATACTATCCCGCGCTGAAAGGTGCGGCGCAGTTCTGCATGGACTGGCTCATAGAGAAGGACGGCCGCTTACTGACATCGCCGGGCACATCACCCGAAAACAAGTTCCTCACGCCCGACGGCTACGCCGGAGCAACGTCATACGGCTGTACCTCCGACCTTGCCATGACGCGCGAGTGCCTCATTGACGCTGCCAAGGCGGCGCGTGAACTGGGTACAGACAAGCTGTTCGCCAAGCAGATAGACAAGACACTCGCCCGCCTTCACCCCTACCAAATTGGCAAGAACGGCAATCTTCAGGAGTGGTTCCATGACTGGAGCGACCAAGACCCTAAACACCGCCACCAGTCACACCTCTTCGGACTATACCCCGGTCATCATTTGTCGGTGGCAACCACCCCCGAACTTGCCAGAGCCTGCGCCCGAACACTGGAGATAAAGGGCGACAAAACAACGGGATGGAGCACTGGTTGGCGCATAAACCTCTACGCCCGACTGCAAGAGGGCGAGCAAGCGTACCACATCTACCGCTGCCTGCTGCGCTATGTCAGCCCCGATGGCTATACAGGCAAGGACGCACGGCGCGGAGGGGGCACCTACCCCAACCTGCTTGACGCGCACTCCCCATTCCAAATAGACGGAAACTTCGGCGGTTGCGCAGGCGTGGCGGAAATGCTGGTTCAGTCAACAGAGAGCGCCATCACACTGCTGCCAGCCATTCCCAAGCAGTGGAGCGAGGGCAGTGTGAAAGGCATCTGCGCGCGAGGCGGCTTCGTGGTAGATATGGAGTGGAAGGAGGCGAGAGTCGTTTCGCTTACCATCACATCACGAAGTGGCGGAAAGACCAAGGTAAACTACAACGGAACGTCCAAAACCGTCAAGTTGAAAGCTGGCAACAGCATAAAGCTGCTTTAGCCTCCCACGTGCGCCCTTGACGCGAGAAGCGGCATACAATATATTGTAAACCGCAAAACAGAAAACTCATTCTAACGTGTTAAAACGATATTGATGGAGGAATATGCCACAAAAGGCATGGTGCGCTCAGAACGCAAGCAATCCGTTAAAAATCGAACTTGCGTTTTTTCGCAATTTATCAACAAGGCAGAAAAACTGTGAAGGCATAGCGATTACCATGTAATCCCCATGTCTTCACAGGGTAATAGCATTGATATAGCAAGCCAATAGCGGTCAGATTGCAAGCTCATTGCAATCTGTTTACACTCTGTTTGCACTACATTTTTCACTTCACCGCACCAATATTACCGCAAAACAAGCCCCGTTACATACAGTGAAGGAAACTTTAACATTTCGCGAAGCCAACTGTTAAACCGCGGTGGGACTACGTTTTAAGACAATTCTTCGGCACAAAAGCATCAACAGGCGTGCCATCCTAACGTGCGTTGCGCACAGAAAAACCAACACAGAAACAGCGCAACACCATGTCGCACCTATGCCTTACCTTATCCTTCCCTGCACACCACGGTAGTCGTCGGTAAGAACACCGCGCAGTTTCTCATTCAAGTACCATATCACCACCTGCGTATCCGTGGTCTGATAGTCCTTCACACGGGTGGCAGTGCGCAACATATCGTGCAGCCCCCCGCCCGTTATGTCATACTCTATCGTTGCTAACGAGTAGGTGGCCGTGAGGTCAATGGGGCGGTAAACGCCAGTGGAAGCATCAAGAATTTGCAGGTCACGCACCCTGGGTGTCATGTCATTACAGAGCCTAAAGCTAATCCCCGACACCTGAGGGAAGTCGCCGCTCTCCTGTGGCGCGCTGCCGCAACAGGCCTCAAGGAGGGCTAACAGCTCGCCACCAGTGATTTGCAGCACTGCCACAGCATTGTCATACGGCATCATAGCCACTACGTCACCCACGGTAACGATGCCCTCGGCTATCCCCGTGCGTATGCCGCCACCGTTCATTATCGCCACATCGGCCCCCGTATAGGCACGCAACGCATCCGTCACGACATTGCCTGCGTTAGTCTCCGCATAGCGCACGCGCTGCCTGCCGGCACTGTCAAGGATAGAAAGAGGGAAGGAAGTGCGGCACACCTCTTCTTTTATCACCTCCGACATAAGTGCTTTCACACTGTCAACGACGCAGCGCACATCATCGCCATAACCAGTCTTATGACTCAACAAGGTGGGAACGGGGACGAGGTGTGTGGATATTCCACCGTCAGGGCTGATGAGTAACTTGCCGATGTTGGCGAACTGCGTGCCCGTCTGCGTTACTGGTATCATGCGTCCGAGACGGTTTTTCACCATGCAACACTCCACAACAGAGTGCGAATGTCCGTCGAGCACAGCATCGATGCCGCTCGTTGCAGCCACAAGTCCGTGAGAAGTAACGTTCAGCGGACTATCCGATGCACCAAGATGAGACAGCGCTACCACGTAGTCCGCACCATTGCCACGAGCCTCATCTACAGCCTTCTGCACCAGCGCATATACCTCTGTTTCACAAAGGTCATGGTGCACCAATCCGTCAGCACTGCGAAAGGCGTACTGCTCGGTATAGAAAGCAGATGGAGTGGTTACACCAACAAAGGCTATCCGCTTGTTACCATACGTCTTTATGATATACGGTGTATAGACAATGCTGTCGCATGACAGGTCGCGCAAGTTGACACAGGTGACAGGAAGGGCTGCGGTACGCAGTAATTGCTTCATGTGCGGGATGCCAAAGTCGAACTCATGGTTGCCGAGGGCTACCGCGTCGTAGCGCATGGCGCGCATGATGTCGGCGATATACTGCCCGCGCGACAGTGCCCCCGCTGTGCCCCCCTGCAAGAAATCGCCGCTGCTGGTGAGCGCAACCCACGCCGTGTCGGCTACGGCATCGCGCAGTTGCGCCATACCGGCATAGCCATCAATGGCACAGTGAACGTCATTCTCATAGAGTATGACGATGCTCCGCTCCCTTGCCTGCCGCAATGGGCGCGTTGTATGGCAACTATACAGTGCCAGTACACAAGCCATGGCAACGAAGAACGGCACGAAACGGCAATAGACATCAGTCCTCACTATGCGCATACTCAAAGCAACGGTTTAGAATTTCGGTGAAAGGCTGCGTGCGGGCGAGGGCGGACAGCGCGTTGGTTAGAAAGTCCTCGCTGAGCACCTCCTCTTTGGTGATGCGCTTACAGAGTTCAAAACTCCGCAGTCTGTAATACTCTGAGTGCATATCCTCGGGTGAATAGTCCCTCGGAACCTTCCTCAACGCCGTTTCCCAAGGCAGCAGAAAATCCGGGCATGGGGCGAGGGCGGCATGAAAAGCCTCTGGTTCGAGCATCACTTCTTCACGTATGCTTTTCAACGTCGCCTTGTCAGGATTGTATAATCCGCCGCAAAGTAAATACGTATCGGTGGCAGGTTCCACATGTATGTAGTACCCTCCCATGCCCGACTTCTTGCCGCCCGGGCATACATACGTGCCGAAATGCCACTTGTAAGGACGCTTGTCCTGGGTGAAACGCAGGTCGCGGTAAATGCGGTATGTTATATCCTTCAGTTGAAGTCCGCTGACCCTTTGGTCGAACTGCTCCACACCTGCAAGGAAACGCATGGCGAAAGCGTCCCATTCAGTCTTCGCCTCCATGTACAAAGACTTGTGTCCGTCAAACCAAGGCTTGTTGTTGTTGGCCGCAAGAGCAGCCAAAAAATCTATCGTCTTTTTCATTTTCTGTATTGTTATCACGTGCAAAATTACGAAAAAATATCGGTTCTGGACATTTCCGCGAAAAAAAAGGCTTAATAATTTGATGAAGTCACGAAAAAGAATTAACTTTGTAGCTGGTTTAATAAACCCTCATCCTACGAAACAAGCAAACTTAAACGACTACATGAAGAAACAATTAAAGAAAGTCCTTGTCCTTGGTTCAGGCGCATTGAAGATTGGACAGGCAGGAGAATTCGACTACTCCGGCTCGCAGGCACTTAAAGCCCTGCGCGAGGAAGGCATCCGCTCAGTACTCATCAACCCTAACGTTGCGACCATACAGACCAGCGAGGGCATTGCTGACAAGGTGTATTTCCTGCCAGTTAACACCTATTTCGTGACGGAAATAATAAAGAAAGAGCGCCCAGACGGCATTCTCCTCGCCTTCGGAGGACAGACAGCGCTGAACTGTGGCACGGCTCTCTACCGCAGCGGAGTACTGAAAGAGTACGGTGTGGAGGTGCTCGGCACGAGCGTGGAAGCCATAATGAACACGGAAGACCGTGACCTCTTCGTCAAGGAACTTGACAAAGTAGGGCTGAAGACGCCAGTGTCGCAGGCCTGCGAGAGCATGGATGACGCCATCGCAGCCGCACGCCGCATAGGCTATCCCATAATGATACGCTCAGCATACGCCCTCGGCGGTCTCGGCTCCGGCGTGTGTCCGGACGAAAAGACGTTTAAGGAGATAGCGGAATCAGCCTTCACTTTCGCCCCACAAGTGCTCGTGGAAGAGAGTCTGAAGGGCTGGAAAGAGATAGAGTTTGAGGTAATACGCGACGCTAACGACCACTGTTTCACCGTAGCTTCAATGGAGAACTTCGACCCATTGGGCATACATACAGGAGAATCAATAGTCGTTGCCCCCACTTGTTCACTGACAGAAGAGCAGGTGAAGATGCTCCAGGAACTGGCAATAAAGTGTGTTCGCCACCTCAACATAGTGGGTGAATGTAACATTCAGTACGCTTTCAACGCTGAAACAAATGACTATCGCATTATAGAGATTAACGCCCGACTGTCTCGTTCATCTGCCCTCGCCTCCAAGGCCACTGGTTATCCACTCGCTTTTGTGGCTGCCAAGATTGCATTGGGATACACCTTAGACCAGATTGGCGAGATGGGAACAACGAACTCCGCATACGTTGCGCCGTCATTGGATTACCTTATCTGCAAAATCCCACGCTGGGACCTCACCAAGTTCACAGGTGTAAGCCGTAAGATTGGCTCCAGCATGAAGTCGGTAGGTGAGATAATGTCCATCGGTCGTACCTTCGAGGAACTGATACAGAAGGGGCTTCGCATGATAGGACAAGGTATGCACGGCTTCGTTGGCAATGACCACATACACTTCGAGAACCTTGATGAGGAGCTTGCCAACCCCACAGACCTGCGCATTTTCGCAATGGCACAGGCGCTGGAGGAAGGATATAGCATAGAAAAGATATACGAACTGACCAAGATAGACCCGTGGTTCATACAGAAACTCAAAAACATTGTGGACTATGAGAAAGTGCTGAAGGGCTACGATACCATCGAATCCATCCCTGCCGACGTGATGCGTCAGGCCAAAGTGATGGGTTTCTCCGACTTCCAGATAGCGCGTTTCGTGCTCAACCGCCACGAGGGGAACATGGAAAAGGAAAACCTTGCGGTACGAGCACAACGCAAGAAGCTCGGCATACTTCCCGCGGTGAAGCGCATCCCTACCGTTGCCAGCGAGCATCCTGACCTCACCAACTATCTATACATGACTTATGCCGTAGAGAACCACGATATAAACTACTACAAGAACGACAAGTCCGTAATAGTACTTGGCTCTGGTGCCTACCGAATAGGTTCGTCCGTGGAGTTCGACTGGTGCTCGGTGAATGCCATTGAGACAGCCCGCAAGCTGGGATATAAGAGCATTATGATTAACTACAACCCCGAAACGGTATCTACGGACTATGACATGTGCGACCGCCTCTACTTCGATGAACTGTCGTTCGAGCGCGTTCTTGACGTAATAGACCTTGAATCGCCTCGCGGAGTGATAGTCAGCGTTGGCGGACAGATACCTAACAACCTCGCCATGAAGCTCTACCGCCAGGGCGTACCCATCCTCGGCACATCGCCGGTATCCATCGACCGCGCCGAGAACCGTAGCAAATTCAGCGCGATGCTCGACCAGCTCGGCATAGACCAGCCACTCTGGAGCGCGCTGACCTCTATGGACGACATCAAGTCTTTCATAGAGAAAGTGGGCTATCCGGTACTCGTCCGCCCATCATACGTGCTCTCAGGAGCAGCCATGAACGTATGCTACAACGACGAAGAGCTGTCACGTTTCCTCAACGAGGCGGCGGAAGTATCTAAGGAGTTCCCTGTAGTGGTATCGCAGTTTATGACCGACACGAACGAGATAGAGTTCGATGGCGTGGCACAAAACGGAGAAATTGTGGAGTATGGCATATCAGAGCACATAGAATACGCTGGCGTTCACTCCGGCGACGCTACGATGGTGTTCCCCGCACAGCAGATTTCATTCGCCACGGCAAGGCAGATAAAGAAGATTTCACGCGCCATTGCCCGTGAGCTTAATATCTCAGGACCATTCAACATACAGTATCTTGCCAAGGGAAGGGATGTAAAAGTGATTGAATGTAACCTGCGTGCATCACGCTCCTTCCCATTCGTCAGCAAGGTGTTGAAGCGCAACTTCATTGAGACTGCTACGCGCATAATGCTTGACGCGCCTTTCCAGAAGGCTGACAAGTCTGCTTTCGACATTGACCGCATGGGTGTTAAGGCTTCACAGTTCTCCTTTGCACGCCTCCAGAACGCCGACCCCGTGCTCGGAGTGGACATGAGTTCCACCGGAGAGGTGGGCTGCATGGGCGACAGTTACGAAGAAGCGCTGCTCTACTCCATGATGGCTACGGGCTACAAGATACCATCAAAGGGCAAGGGCATAATGCTCTCCTCTGGCGGAGCGAAAGACAAAGCGTCGCTGCTGGATGCCGCACAGGCTCTCACTAAGGCTGGCTACAAGATATACGCCACCGAGGGCACGGCGAAATACCTCAACGAGAACAACGCCACCGCTATCCCCGTGGGCTGGCCTGACGAAGCGCATCAGGAGTTGCCGAACATCATGGACATGATTTCCAACCACGAGTTCGACCTCATTGTCAACATCCCCAAGAATCGTTCACACCGTGAACTGAGCAACGGCTACCTCATACGCCGCGGCGCTATAGACCATAACATACCGCTTATAACCAACGCGCGCCTCGCCAGCGCATTCATAGAGGCCTTCTGCCAGATGGATTTGAAGGACATAAAGATAAAGAGCTGGCAGGAATACGAAGGCTAAAGGGTGGTACACAATACGAAGCAAGACAGGCACTTGAAGCTCCATTGGGGCTTCAAGTGCCTGTCTTACGTTAACCCGCCACTGCCTTTACAATATAATCGCTATGCTTCTATACAGTAATCGCTATGCCTTTACATCGCAAAAGGATAGCTATTACAGTGTAAACGCATAGCGATTAGAACGTGGCACGAAAGATGATGACACAAAAAAGCTGTGCCTAATTACCGTAAGTATGTAGAAATCACCACTTTCTTATGCCCACCTGTATGTATTCTTCTGGCACAAAAGTAGTGATATCAAACAGCGGTTTGCCGTCAGTAATGGGCATATCATCAGCCGTATAGTTGCGCTCCATGGTGCATTGTGCAGGATTATAGTCAGTATAGTCCTGCCCCTTACCAATGGGGTTGAGCGAAATGTTGCCACGAAGGATATGTCCATACCCAGGTATGTCAACGGCCTCGTCCATAGACTTGCGGCACACGAGAGTGTAGTTCTTCGGGTTTGCTATCGATATATTGTCCGTGAACTCCACTCCCCCGAGATGATGGTTGGAGTAAATGCCCTTGTTTTTGTTGCGGTATGCTATGCAGTGTCTCACCACATGACACGGTGCCACAGGCACATCGCGCACCATTTGGCTGCGCGGTTTCATGCCATAGCCTCCTGCTTTGAAGCCCGTGCCGTCGCCAGCACCACGCAATGTGCCTGGGCGGAAGCCGTTGTAGAAAGCAACACAGTCTTCTATGACCACTGGAGCGAGACAGTTGATGAGGTCGAAGCCATCATCGCTGTTCCACCATGCACGGCAACCACGAAACACATTACCCGTATGAGCGGCGGAAGTGCAATGCGCTCCGAAGCCGTCCGTATTGCCCCCATAGCCATTGTCGGAGTAATAATCATAGTTGTTGTACGCATCGCAGTTTAGGAAGAGGTTATCCTTACCCGCAAGCAGGTATATGCCTATCGCCATTCCATCGTGGAACGACATATCATCCAACACGCAGTTGTTCGCCCCAACAATGCGCACACACTCGCTCTGCGAATGTCCCTTCTGCAAGACACGCAGCCCTGTTATCTCCAACTGGCGCAATACGATATGGTCTGCCTCCAATAAAATACCCGTAAGGCGGTAGTCACCGGGGTTAACGGCAGACATGTCAAACTCCGCACGCTCCGCTCCGTAGCCGCAGAAGACTATCGGTGCTGCCGCCGTGCCTGAGCGCGTGATGTGGAACACCGTGGCATATCGCCCGTTAAAGTACTGCACCTCCTCATTCGTCACACGGTACCTGCCCTGACGGAAGAAGACGGTGTCGCCAGCCTCTGCCAGCTGTTGCGCCTTGCCGAAGGTGGCGAAAGGTTTCTGTTTCGTTCCTTCCGCATCATCACTGCCTGAGGGTGCTACGAAATAGGTCTTGGCTGGCAGCGCAATGGCGCATACGCAGCAGAGGAAAAGGGATAAAAACCTGTTGAGAGTCATAGTAGTTAGTATCTGATTATCAGTTGTTATACATCCTTACAAAGTCGCATACCCTCGCCGTGTATTCCGCCGTATGGTCACGGTATGCCTGTGCATGAGCGGTGCCGGGAGCTATCCAGAGTTGCTTTACACCCTGTTTTGTAGCGTAGAGGCGGTGCACCATCTCGGTCATCACGAAGGTATCGCTGTCACCGTGTATGAAGAGCATCGGCCTGTCGCACTTTGCCACCTGTGCCAGTGGTGACGCCTCACGGAAAGACCAGCCGTTCTGCACTTTGCAAAGCCAGCTCGTTATGTGCATCACAGGGAAAGGCGGCAGGTGGAAACGCGCGTCAAGCTCATTGCTGAACTCGTCCCATACGGAGGTATATCCGCAGTCTTCCACGAAGCAGGTGACGTAATCCGGCAAGTGTTCGCCACTTACCGACATGACCGTAGCCGCCCCCATGGACACCCCGTGCAGCACTTGCCGGGTGTCACCACCGAACAGACTGTCCGCCAAAGCGCACCACTGCAGCACATCGAGCCTGTCCTTCCAGCCCATCTGCACGTAGTCGCCTTTGGAAAGACCATGGTAATGCAGGTCGGGCAACAGGATGTTGTAATGCAACTCCCTATCGTATATGCTCGCCACGCTGCCCATCCACAGCGCATTATCGGTGTAGCCATGCACCAATACAGCAACTTTCTCCGTGGCACTGTCCGCCCTCAAGTACCACGCATGGATGCTATCGCCCGTGGCACGGCTTACGATGAAGGTGTCACGCAGTGCCTTGCAGCGCATCACTGAGTCGCACCATGCTCCTGGAGGCTCGTTTTTCAGCGTCGGTTGAAGCGCATAGTGCAGGAAGCCCTCTGCCACGCCAAGCAGCAAAAAAGCAAGGACGAGGATGGTAATAGCTGTGTATCGTAATAGTTTCGGCATTATTGTCAGGATTAAGGTGTTAGAATTTGTGTGATAGTCACTTTTCAACAGGCAGCACTTCATCCTGGTCCTTGAAGGTTGAAGGCAGCCGCCCTGTCTGGCGTTTGAAGAACTTGACAAAGTAAGACGGGTCTTCAAAGCCGAGATAAGACGCTATTTCCTTCACCATCATATTTGAAAAGCGCAGCAAACGCTTTGCCTCCAGCGTTATCCGGTCGTTGATGAAAGCGAGAGGGGGCTTCCCCGTACTCTCTATGACGCAGTTGCTGAGCGTTTTTGTCGATACGTTCAAGCTTTCAGCATACTCCTTTACTGTGTGCTTGCGCATATAATGCTGCTCCAACGCCTTGCGAAACATGACAAAGAGCCTGTGCGAAGCCTTCCTCTCACTAAGCCCCCTGCCTCCACAGTTCTGGCAGTGCCGCTGTACGAGGATAAGGAAAATCTTGGTATAGGCTCGAAGCATATCCACATGACCAATGAGGTTGTCGTTTGACTGCTCCTCCTCCATCTTGCGCAACACGAACAATAGTCGCTGAGCCGTGTCCTCACTGATGGTACAATAGGGTTGCGCGTCGAAGGTATTGAAAAGGTTGTACTTTATGAAAATATCCTCATCGGTGCGCTCATCCTTCAAGAAATCCGTGCAAAACCTTATCAATATGCCTTTGTACCCCAAGGCATGATCGAAGAAATGCACCTGCCCCGGCGAGAGAAAGAACAGCGTGTTCCTCTCTATCGGGTACTCCTTGAAGTCCACCGTGTGCGTACCGCCCCCCTCACGAAACCATATTATCTCGTAAAACGTATGCACATGAGGCGCATCGTTATCCATGTCGTCATACCGAAAGAAGTCCGGCATATATTCAATGCTAAGCTCCGAACCCTTCGGCGCGTCGCACACCATATTATATATGGTATCTAACCTTGGCTGTTCCATATCCTATCCGTCATAGTTTACTCCTGGTTTGCAACCTGCAACCTGCTGCAAAGGTACTCTTTTTCACCATAACAGCCATGGGAGAGAGAGGAAAAGAGATGGTAAATTTAGGAAAATTACGTACTATTAACGCTGGCTTTCCAAAATTTACCATTTGTTTTCTAAAATTGTCGCACGGCTTTTGCGATTTTTTCCTAACTTTGCACTAAGAAAAACAAAAACGTCTCCCACTCCATCCCCATACCAATGGCAAGATGAAGAAGAGGCGCAAAAACAACAAACTAACTAAAAAATCAACAAACATTATGGCAACACAGTACGCTGGCACACAGACAGAGAAAAACCTTGAGGCCGCTTTCGCAGGCGAAAGCCAGGCACGTAACAAGTACACTTACTTCGCTTCAAAGGCAAAGAAGGAAGGGTTCGAGCAGATAGCCGCAATATTCCAGCAGACAGCTGACAACGAGAAAGAGCACGCAAAGCTGTGGTTTAAGGAACTAAACGGCATCGGTGACACCGCGGAGAACCTCGCAGCAGCAGCTGATGGCGAAAACTATGAGTGGACAGACATGTACGAGGGCTTTGCAAAGACAGCTGAGGAAGAAGGCTTCCCTGTGCTCGCAGCCAAGTTCCGCCTTGTGGCAGCGATAGAAAAGCGCCACGAAGAGCGCTACCGCGCACTGCTCAAGAACGTAGAGACGGCAGAAGTATTCGCTAAGAGCGAAGTGAAAGTTTGGGAATGTCGCAACTGCGGACATATCGTAGTAGGCGAAAAAGCTCCTGAAATGTGCCCCGTTTGCGCACATCCAAAGGCTTACTTCGAGATACACGTGGACAACTTTTAGTTGTTAGGCAATTTAGTCGTCTGGTAGGTTGGCAGAAAGGCATTAGTCATTACGCTGTCATACCGCCAACCTACCATACGAATAAATGACCAAGCAACTGCAAAACAAATTACATTATTACTAACTTATTAACCAACTAAACAACTATGAGAAGTATTACAACATTCGATTTGCAGTATGCACATCGCTTTTATGGCTTCAAAGGTGAAGCCCAGTACCTGCACGGCCACACTGGTGTCCTCACGATTGAGGTGGAAGACACCGTCAATGAGGGAGTAAACATGGTTTATCCATGTAACGAAATACAGAAAGTCGCATGGGACGTGCTCAAGAACTTCGACCATGCCCTCATCCTTCGCCAAGACGACCCGCTGCTACCAGCCATCCTTGACGTCTATGAGAAACAGGGAATAAAGAACGGTCACCCACAGAACACGATGAAGGGCGAAGCCTTCAAGACCGAGCTGGCACAGGCTTACCCCGACTGCCGCCTCGTGGTAACGAAGGAGACGATGACCGTTGAGGGCATGATAAAGATTGTCTATGACCTGTTGAAGGACAAGCTGAACATAGCAAAGCTCACATTCACCAGCGGTGTCAACGCTGCCTGCCAGGAGTATGACGCTCACAAGGACATCGACCGCTGCCCACTCTGCGGCATAGCACTCAACGAAGACGGCGTATGCCCAAAGTGCGGATACAAGAAAAAGTAAGCACACACATCACGACTACCTATCCCCAGCCCCGTCAAAGGGCTGGGGCTTTATTTTTGCCGGCAAGGGAATGTGGTACGGACGTGACGCTTTTGCGGCACTTTGTGTTATATCCTGCATGATGATTGCCACGCATTCGATATGCAAATACTCTTTTAATATTTGTGGGTTATAGTTCCTTCATAGAATGAAAGAACTATAACCCACAAGCTGAGACACTGCCGCGCCTCACTCAGCGCAGCCTATAACAATCTTTACTTTGCCCCCGGAGCAGCGTCATTGCCAGCTCCTCCGTCTGTCACAGCGGCTGTTTTACCCGACTTGCCGCGCCCTGCGAGGGCGGCTTTGAGTGCATCTCCCTTCACCGCATCCTTGGGAAGATACTCCCGATGCAGGTCAGAGACATTGGGGTTTGTCAGCCCTTTCACCGTAGCCTTTGAGGGACCAGTGATGTCGAGCACCGTGATGTCGTTCTTACCCTTACGCAACCAGCATCCTGGAACATAGAGTGTCTGCTGTGGACCTACCTGCCAGAAGCGTCCGAGGCAATGCCCGTTAATCCAAACGAGACCCTTTCCCCATGTACTCATGTCGAGATAGGTGTCGCCCACCTTGCTGATAGTGAATGAAGCACGATAGAATGCAGGTGCGTCATCCCCCTCTGTAATTGGAGAATACTTCAAGCCTTCGCCCGTCTGTGATACGGGGAAGAGCCTTATCTGCCAGTCTTTGAGGTTGTATGTCACCTCGTGCGCCCCCTCGTTAGAGAGCAGTTCCACACTCTTGGTAATGCCCTTGGGGTCGTGTATCAGCTTACTGTAGTTGATACGTCCCATGGCTTCAATGAAGATATCGAGCTTTGCGCCAGCTTTTACGTCCTGCTTCAGGCGCAAAGTGGTCTCATATCCGTTGCCACGGTATAGTTCCCCGACCTTCTTGCCATCAATATAAACGAGTGCATAGTCGCACATATCATTGATTTGCAGCAGTGCTCCAGCCTTGGCAGCGGGCAGGGTGGTAGAGTACATGATGCTGCCATACCCCTGGTCGAACTGCTCCATCGGCTCGATGTCATAGCTTGCGATGGACTGTGGCAAGTTTTCCGCGCAGAGTATCTTAGCTGACTCGGTGAACTTCACCTCCGGTATGGCTATCACGGGTATGGCCTTTGGCACTGCGGGGAGCTTGGTGGCAGAGTATTTCTGCAGCAATGCACGGAGTTGGTAATACTTTTCCGTTGCCGCCCCCTGCTCATTGATTGGCGCATCGTAGTCGTAGCTGGTGCAGTCGGGTGCGAAACCAGTGTTGTTCGCTCCTGCCCAATGTCCGAAAGAGGTGCCTCCGTGGGTCATATAGAGTGAGAATGATATATTATTCTCAAGCATTGTCTTGATACCGTTTACCATTGCGTCGGCAGGTCGTGTCTGGTGCGCGGTGCCCCAGCCGTCAAACCAACCGCTCCAATACTCTGAACACATCAGCGGCGCATCGGGGCGGAGCTGCTTCACGCGTTTGAACTGGTCGAGGACGTTGGCTCCTGTGCCGAAGTTCATAGTCCACAGCAGGTCTGGCAGGGCATTCTGCTCAAAGTTACTTGACCAGTCGCACTGGAAGAGTGCCACCTTATCAAAGCCCACAGAGCGCAGGCAGTCGCGTATCTCGCTGACGTATGGTTTGTTGGTGTCATAGGAACCGTATTCGTTCTCCACCTGCACCATGATGATAGGACCGCCGTTCTGTATGGTGAGCGGTGCGAGCTGCTTGCCCACTTCTTTCTCAAACGCCTTGACGTGCTCCATGAAGAAAGGGTCTTGCGTGCGCAGTTTCACGTCTTTCTTCTTCAGAAGCCACCACGGCAGTCCTCCCATCTCCCATTCGGCGCATACGTATGGTCCGGGGCGCACTATGACATACATACCGTGTTTCTGCGCCAGACGGCAGAACTCCGCCACGTCGTTGTTGCCAGTCCAGTCAAACTGCCCTTCCTTCTGCTCGTGAATGTTCCAGAAGATGTAGATACAGATGGTGTTCATGCCGAGAGCCTTGCACATTTTAATGCGGTGTTCCCAGTATGGTCGCGGTATGCGAGGATAATGAATTTCTGCTGCCTTCACCACGAAAGGCTTGCCGTTGAGCAGGAATGTGCCTTTGCCTGCCTCGAATGTACCCGCTGTCTTTGCCGCCATTGCAGGCGATGCCAGAAGCGAAAGCATCAAACCGATGATTGTTAGTAGTCTTTTCATATTTTTAGTTGTTTAGTTATTTTTGAAGGGTTGAAGGGTATGGAGGTTTGAGGTTTGTAGGTATTAGGTTTTAGGTCACTTCGCCCAATCCGAAAGACCTAAAAACCTAAAACCTTCAACCCTCCCCGAAAGACCTGAAACCTACAAGCCTCAAACCTCCATATCCTTGTTGGTCATGGCGCATACGCATGAGTCTGACCATACGTTCTCTGCTGTCTCTATCATGTCTATGATGGTGAATATGGGCAGTATGATGCCCATTATGCCCACGGGCGCGCCCTGCCCTACCATCAGTGACAGTGTGAGGAAGTAGCAACCCATAGGCACCCCGGCGTTGCCCACGGCAGAAATGACGGCTATGAAGAGCCACAGCAGCATGGTAGTGATGTCGAGTGGCGCGGTGTGCTGCATAACAAACAGTGACGTTACAAGAATGAAAGCAGCGCAACCGTTCATATTTATAGTGGTACATATAGGCAAAACGAAGCGTGCCACCTCCGGGCTCACCTTCAGGTTGTTCTCCGCCGAGCTCATTGTTACGGGCAATGTGGCTGCTGAACTCTTGGTGAACAGTGCCATGAGCACTGCTGGCGACATGGCCTTGAGCACCTTCAGCGGGTTCAACCCACGGGCAACAAGGAAGAGCGGCAGCACAATGAAGAACTGTATGAGGTTGCCGCCAAGTATCACTGCCACGTACTTGCCGAGCGAACCTACTATCACGCCTGCCGTGACCTGTGCCGACAGCTGCGCGGCGAATGCCACGATGCCGAGGGGCAAAGCCCAGATTAGCGCGCGGATAAGGGCGTAAAGCAACTCCTGCAAGCCCTTGACGAAGCGGAGCACGGTGTCCTTATTCTCCGTCTGCGGCATGAAAGCCAGCGCGAGACCCACCGCCGCAGCTATGATGAGTATGCTCAACACGTTGCCGCTGGCAAAGGGTTGGATGACATTGTTGGGTATCACGCCGAGGATATGGTCGTAATAAGACAGCGCCTCAAGGTTGTGGTCCACATCGGCATTGCCCTTCAGCACCATCTCCTGCGGCAGTGTTTCGGGTGATACAAGCACGAAGAGCGCAAGGCCTACCGCCGCTGCCGCGAAAGTGGTAAGCAGGGTGTAGCTGATTGTGTGGGCGAAAATTCGTCCGGCATTCTTCTTCGTGCCGAGTACGGCAAGCGTTGTGATGACCGCCAGCGCAATGGTCGGCACGGCAACGAACTGGAATAATCGGGTATATACGGCGGCGATGAAGTCGAAGAGGTTGTTCATCCACCCCACTTCAAGGCATCCCAGCACGGCACCCACCACGAGTGCCAATACCCATACGATAACGTTTTTCATTCTTTTCTTGTTTGTTTTTCTTTATTATTAGTAGTTTTTTTTCTTATAGATTTAGTTTCTCACACGTCTATCCGCCCGTCATGCGACACCTGAGGCAAGCCCTGCGCCGTATCATTGTGCCCCTCTATGGCTGGCACTGCACCGCCACGTATGCGCATATATGTGCAAAGATAGCTTTTTTTTTCCTTATTCGTACACGCAGAAGACTTTTTCGCGCTTTTCAGGCATAATTCCCGACAAACATTTTGTTATTAAAACAAAAAAGGTTAACTTTGCAGACGGAGGTGTTTTTGGGGGTTGACACGCTCCCTTTTATATGCTGTATTCTCACGACCTTTTTGCTTCCGTATTGTAAAAGCATTGAGATTACATTGCAATAGCATTGAGATTACAATGCCCACGTTTCCTCTTTCTTGTTATCACGACATTTTATTGCAAGAAAACAGAGTCGTTCTGACGTACGTCTCACGATGTCAGGGCATCATTCTGACCCCCATATCGCGTGTCGAATGATGCTGGCACGACATATTACCGTGTGGCCTACGCATATCAGAAACGCGCCTACCGCATGGCAAGATGCCGTGCCTGCCTTGGCTGAGAGCCTTACATTAACTGTGGTGGGCGCACTCCGCCGCCGCCTGTACCACGTTGATTACGTAGTCACCGAGTTTCTCACACTCGCTGATGAAGTCTGTGTAGTACACTCCAAGCTGATAAGAGTACTTGCCCTCGTTGATGTCTTGTATATTGAGGCTCTTGAGGTGAGAACGGTAGTTGTTTATCTCGGTCTCAATGTTGCGCGACTTAATATAGTTCACATCAGCAAACTCCGGGTGCTCCACCATCCTCACCATCTCCTCAAGGGCGGAGTTTACGAGCACCATCATGGTGTGCATACGCTCCTTCTGCTCCGGGGTGAAGCCCTCCTTGCTGTGCTTGCGCTGGCGGTTGATGGTGCGGCCGAGGTTGTAGCAGGAGTCGCCGATGGACTCCAGTTCGTCTATCTGACGCATCATGCGCTGTATCCGGCCTTTAGAGTCGTCAGACAAGCGGCCTTCGCTTACCTTGTGCAGGTAGTTTGCAATCTCCACTTCCATGGAGTCTGTTATGCTTTCATATTTTTCCACGCGCGAGAACTGCTTGTTGAACTCCTCGTCCTTTTCTATATGCAGCAGGTCTGCCACTATGCCGAACATACGCTGACACCTGTCAGCGAAGCTGTTGATTTCCTTCTTCGCCTCAAGGATGGAGAGCTCGGCAGTGGAAAGCATACCAGCGGAGATGAATTTCAGACGGTATTCCTCCTCCTGATTGTCCTTCATTGGCAGCACCTTGCATACGAATTGCTCTATCTGGTGCACGAAACCGATGAGCAACAGAGTGTTCAAGATATTGAAGGCTGTGTGGAAGGCGGAGAGTTTGAAGAGGTCGTTGGCATTGGAGCCGAGGACATCTGTAACAAACCAGCTCACGGCGTTGCAGGCAGGATAGAAGAATATGAGCACCACAACTACGCCGAAGACGTTGAAGAACATGTGGGCAAGGGCAGCCCGGCGCGCCTGCGTGTTGGCGGTGAGCGATGCCATGAAGGCTGTTATGGTGGTACCTATGTTCTGTCCCATGGCGAGTGCTGCCGCCTGCTCAAAGCCGAAGCCCGGTATATGCATATCAAAGAGCATGAGGGTAATAGCCATAGTGGCGGCACTGGCCTGAACTATCATGGTGACTATGGCGCCGACGATGACGAAGAGCACGATGGTGAAGAAGCTGTCACACGGTATGTGCGCCAGCATAGTTGCCACGTAGTATCCCATATTCATATCGGTGGCAGCCTGCTGGAGGTAGCTCAGACCCATGAAGAGGAAGGAGAAGCCGAAGATAAACTCGCCCATGCTCTTGCGGTTAGACTTGCCTGAGAATATGAGCGGCAGGCCGCAAGCAAGAAGTGGGATGGCAAAAGCGGCGATGTTGACCTTGAAGCCCACGGCAGAGATAATCCATGCGGTGACTGTTGTACCGATGTTGGCGCCCATGATGACACCGATTGACTGGGCGAGGGTCATAAGACCAGCGTTGACAAACGACACGACCATGACGGTGGTGGCTGACGAAGACTGTATCAGTGCGGTGATAAGGATGCCTGTCAGCACACCCATGACGCGGTTCTTGGTCATGGCTGCGAGTATGTTTCGCAGCCGTGCACCAGCAAACTTCTCAAGTCCTTCTGACATAGTCTTCATTCCAAAGAGGAAAAGTCCGAGGGAACCGATAAGGGAGAAGCAGTTAATAATGAAGTCCATAATGTTTATTGGGTTATGAATTGTTTATGAGCGTTATCGGTGTGCGGTAAGCACTAACAGCGTTTTGCCACTGTGTCCGCGGCAGACTGCCATGACAGGGCTACGTCACAGCGGTGTTCTGTTGAGGATACTCCTGCCCAACGTCACCTCGTCAGCATACTGTAGCTCGTCGCCCACGCTGATACCGCGCGCTATTACGCTGAGCCTCAGGTCGGGGAATACCTGCAACCGCCGTGAGATGTAGAAGTTGGTGGTGTCACCCTCCATCGTAGAGGCGAGGGCGAAGATGACTTCCCTCACTGGCACCGTGTTTTCACCACCGCCTGACGAAGCCTCTCTGTTGTCGGCTATGCGTCGCACGAGCGACTCTATCTCTATATCGCCCGGCCCTATGCCGTCCATGGGCGAGATAATGCCACCGAGTACGTGGTACAGCCCACGGTACTGCTGAGTGCGCTCTATTGCCATGACATCCTGTATATTCTCCACCACACACACCAAGGAAGCGTCGCGAGACCTGTCGGCGCATATCGGGCACAGTTCCGTGTCGGAGATGTTGTGGCACACCTTGCAGTATTTCACCTCACGCTTCAGCGTGGTAAGCGAGTCAGCGAACGCCACCACGTCGTCCGTATCCTGCCGCAACAAGTGTAGCACGAGGCGCAAAGCGGTCTTGTGACCTATGCCGGGAAGGCGCGAGAACTGCGACACGGCGTTGTCGAGGAGTGTTGAAGGCATCTGTATCTGTCTGTATTATATATGTTCTATGTATAGGATGGCTAAAAAGCCAAAGGTTGCAGGCTGTGGATTACGAGGCTTCAAAGCTCACATTCCACAACCTGCAACCTTCTTTTGTCATTGCATCTTGTGCAGACCCTCCCAGCGCACGTTCCATTTTCCGTTCTGCGGGAAGCCTGGATTCTTTATGTCTGGGCAGCCTTCCCATCCAGCGCACATCATGGCTACGCTCTCAAGGATTGCCCCGTTGCCTGGAAGGTATATCTTCAGACGTTCGTTCTGGTAGTTATGACCGTTGTTGAGGTAGGTGTTCTTCTGCACGGGGAGCACCAACGCCTGTACAGCCTCTTCCTGAAGGCCGAGGCGGGCTGCCGACATGGCGAGCACACCGAAGTCCCATCCCCACATATCTGCGAAGTCATGGTTCTTCATAACCCACCTGTACGTGTCGCGCATCTTGTCATACGAGAAGAGGGGAGCGAGGCTCTTGGAGGCATCTCCGCCGCTGAACATACCGTTCTGAACCTCCAGTTGCGGCAACATACCGCAGGCAGCGAGCACCGCCGGATGGTCGGTAGTAGTCTTGGTGCGGTAGGTTGCGTCCTCCGCGACACGGGCAATGCCGGCAAGGTATATGCCGTCGCGCTCCGGCAGCGGCGATATCTTCTCTATGATGTCATCCCATTTCGCCACGCGCTCCAGTCCCCTGCGCTCACGCCACTGCTGGGCCACGAGGAGACCATAGCGCCAATACGCCAACTCAAAAGGCTGATTGTAAGAGAGTTGCCAGCTCATGGTTTCCTGAAGCGCCGTTGCGCCAATGAGATTGTAACGCCCGCTGACGGAATCAAAGGTGCAGAAGTCTGCCATGAACTGTGCTGTCTCGTCCACATACTTTCCGTATTTGTCAAGCACCGCGGCAGCTTCCTTGGTAAATGTCGTGCGCTTTTGACAGCGAGTGTCTGACGAGCACGGTGTCATGGCGTGGCGGTACATCTCTTCCGCGAAGTAGATGTAGTGCGGTTGCTGCCACAACAGGAAGGAACCGACGTTTGACGGCGATTCACCAGCCCACGGGTCGGTCATCTTCATCCAACGTATTCCATTGAAACCTTGACGTGATGCTATCTCACGGGCTTTGTTATACACCACCGGGGAGTTATACCAATCGAGTGCACGGGCAAGGACTTCCTCATGGCCGAAGAGCGAAAAGTCTATTGTATGCCACCATGTCATCTCCAGATGTGGACGACCAAACCATGTGTTCAGCGTGAGTCCAGACTCCTGCGGCGGTGTGTTGCCCTGGCAATTCACTGCTGTGAGGTACTGTGAGAGTACCACACGGCGCTCCAATTCTTTCGCCCTCTCGTCGGTACACTGCGAGAAATCCACTATCGCGCCTGTGTTCCAATAGTTCTGCCAATAAGCGGCAGCAGAGGCAAGGGTCTTGGCAAACGAGCCTGCGGCAGCCTCATCCCTGTGCTGCGTGTATTCTATAGTGAAGGCTATCGTAGGGTCTAATATCTTCGTTGCTTTACCCTTGGGTGCCCCGAACTGCAAGGCGAACTGGTGAGCGGACTTCTGTATCAGTTCCGCGGTGCCTTCCCAACTGATGCGGGCGTAATAGATTGTGGAGTCGAGAGTGCGCTTCAACAGTGCGCTATGGCAGCACTGCGACACTATCTCGGTAGTGTGCTTGTCGGTAGAAGTCCAGTCTGACGCATCGTCCACATGTCCTCCACTGGGGTAAGGGAATGTGAACGTTATGCAAGCGTTGCCCTTAACGAACAGCGGCGTTACCACCTTAGCAGACAAAGCGGAAGCACTTGGGTGTGCGACAGTCTGCACCTCCACCGGCTGGTCGAGGGCTTTGAAGCTGGATGTTATAACTCCTGCCCACATATCAAGGCTCTGGTTCACCTCAGTCAATGCGGTAATGGGAACTTGGTTGCCCTTCTTGTCGGTGATAAGGATGCCTGCTGCTCCGAGATTCAGACGGTGAGGATTGATGCGGTAATACTCTGACGCCCCGTAACCGCGTGTCGTTTTATCCTTATGCTGCACGGCATACAGCTCCTGATGCCCGTGTCCGAGGTCCTTAGCACCCAGCGTCTCCTCTTCAGTATAGCCTGCGGGGTTGGGGTAAGAGTGCCATCCCCAGTCGCTTTGGGCACACAGGCTCACGCCTTTCTTATAATAAAGGGGATATGACTGCAGACCTGTAACATCGACAGTCGTTGCAAAATGCCCGTTGCCCACTGACAGGGAACCGAGACTGTCAGCAGCGGTGACCTTGGGATTATTGCGCATCACCACCTCGCGGCGGTCTATATTCTGTGCGAAAGCCGTGGCCGCAAGGGCGAGAGCGAGGAATAGAAACAGTTTCTTCATATACATATATATTAGTTAGTATTTAGTTTTTCACTGTAATATGTGATTTCATTATGCTGTCTTTCATAAGCGAGTCCGCCTTCAGCGAGTCAACCTTCTCCACTGGTTCTTCCTTCTTGACGGCCGGGGGCTCGGTGCGCAGGTGCAATAGCTTCACGTTTCTTATGGCGGCGAGGCGCATTGTCGTGGTATTTGCATTGGAAGAGTTCTGCGTAAGGTTCTGAACAAGGAGGAAATATCCCTTTATTCTCTTCACATGCAGGCGGTTAACATCGTTGTTAAGCGTCACTATGCCGTGGCCATCGAAGTTGGAATGTGACGTAACCGTGGCGATACTGTCGTTATCGTAGTACACCGCAAGGAAGGTAGCGATATCGCGCATACCGTCTTGAAAGATGAACTGGGCATCATATTGCAGCGTTATCCTGTCTCCGTCCTCAAACGTTGAGTCTGGTATAACATCGAAAGTGAACAGGTTATACGGTGCCTGCTGCATGAGAATGAACGCATCTTCCGCCTTCCACACGTTGGCAGTATCAGCCTCCGAGCCTTGAAAACCGTCCACTTTTCCACCAAGTGCTATGACATTTCTTTCTATTCGCTTTGCGAGCGACTGGTAAATGTCATACATATCCCTTGAGTTACGGCAGTAATAGTTGAACGATGAGTCCCACACCGCCTTGTCAACGTCATGTTTCCTCAGCACAGAAGCTCTGAGAGCCAGCAGGTCTGTCCCCGTTGCAACGCCCCCTTCACGTGTCTCATAGATGCTTTGGGCTATATGCATATCATACAATACGTCCTCCATCTCATCCTTTTGGAGTATTCCAGAAGGCACGGATGGGGCGCAAGCCATTACAAACAACAGCAGTATGACATAACTAATTTGCTTCATTCTTACGGCTGAACATTATTAGTTCCTTGCGGCAGAAAAGTAACATCGCCACTACTCCCACAGAAATGCAGGCATCCGCGAAGTTGAACACTGGCGAAAAGAAGATGAAAGGCTGTCCTCCCCATACGGGGAACCAATCGGGATAGGTCGTCACAATTAGCGGGAAGTAGAACATATCTACCACTTTTCCCTGCATGAAGGGTGCGTATCCCGTGCCGAAATCAACGGGAAAGGAAGTATATAACGGTGAGGAACCTGCGAAAATCATCCCGTAGAACATACAGTCGATAAGGTTTCCCAATGCCCCCGCGAGTATAAGCGACAGCAATGCCACCCATATCGTCCTCGCACCTTCACGTATTTGCCTGCCAATAAAGTACACAAGGGCGCAGCAGGCTACAAGCCGAAAGGCGCTAAGGGCAAACTTCGGTATGATAGTCATGCCGTAAGCCATGCCGTTGTTCTCTATGAAAGAGATGTAGAACCAGTCTGTTACACGTATGCTTTCATGCAGGCACATATTGGTTTTCACCCATATCTTCACGCATTGGTCTATTGCCAGCAGCGTTATAACAAAGATACAGACGACCCAAGCCCGTTTTGTTGTTCTCTTCATTAGTGGTTTTTCTTCATCTTTGACTCTACGGACAGCGTAGCATGGGGCACAGCGCGCAGGCGTTCTTTAGGTATCAGCTCGCCGGTCATGCGGTCAATGCCGTAGGTTTTGTTGGCAATTCTTATGAGAGCGGACTCCAGTCCCTGTATGAACTTCTGCTGACGCTGCGCCAACATTATGAGTTCCGCCTTGTTTTGGGTAGTAGAACCCTCTTCGAGTATCTTGTAAGTAGGTGATGTATCGGCCACGTCGTTGCCCTCATCGTTACGCAGTGCACGCATCATGTCGTTGTAGTCCATACGCGCCCTTTCAAGCTTCTCGTCTATAATCTTCTTGAATTCCATGAGGTCTTCGTCACTATAGCGTTTCTTTATCTCTGCCATGATTGATTTAGTTGTTTAGTTATTAAGTGGGTTTATTATTTAATGGTTCGGTGGTTGGAGGCTTGGTGGTTAGTGGTTTGTATGATACATTCTACTAAACGAGCAAACCACCAACCGCCAAAACGCCCCAACCACTACATTTTCTCTATCTTGACACGAGCCTTGAAATCTCCGAAGTCGGTTTCAGTGCCATCAGAAGCATCACCGAACGCGAGGACATTGGCAAGCACCTGCGAGCTGATATGGTCGCCATGCACCGCCACCGCGTGCTCCAGAGCCTCGTTCTGCTCCATCGTCACCTTTATCCTGTCCGTTATTTCCAGCCCGGTATCCTTGCGCAAAGCCTGTATTCGCTTTATCATGAGACGTGCCATGCCCTCGTTTTTCAGCTCCGGCGTAATCTCAATGTCAAGCGCCACCGTTATGCGTCCTTCCTGTGCGATGGTCCATCCCGGTATATCCTCGGATATAATCTCCACGTCAGCAGCCTCTATCATAGCCGACTGCCCTTCAATGTCGAGGTTAATCTGTCCTTCCTGCTCAAGAATAGCTATCTGTTCCTGCGTCATCTGCGTCACAGCGGCGCTCACCGCCTTCATCAGCTTGCCGAACTTCTTACCCATTGTGCGGAAGTTACACTTCACTTTCTTTACCAGTGTCATGCCCTTGCCGTCCTCAATGAACTGCAGTTCCTTGACGTTTGTCTCCGCAAGTATTACCACTGCCATCCGTTCTATGCTGTCACGCAGCTTTGCGTCCGTTACAGGTATTGAGATAGCCTGCAGTGCCTGTATCACGGGTATCTTCACTTTCTTGCGCAATGACAGCACCATTGACGTCACTTGCATTGCAAGTTGCATAGCCTGCTCCAGCTCCTTATCCATTAATTCCTCCTTTGCCACGGGATAATCAGCAAGGTGTACGCTCAGCGCAGCGTCCTTTCCCGTCACATCGTTGAGGTCTCTGAACAGTTGGTCTGCATAGAATGGAGATATCGGAGCAATAAGTCTGCTCAGCGTATCGAGGCAAGTATATAGTGTCTGGTAGGCAGACAACTTATCTTGCGTCATGCCTCCACCCCAGAAACGCTTCTTGTTCAAGCGTATATACCAGTTTGACAGCTTGTCGATTACGAAGTTTTGTATCAGTCTTCCTGCTGGAGTAGGCTCATAGTTGGCAAGAGTTGTGTCCACTTCCCTCACAAGAGTGTTCAGTTCTGAAAGCAGCCAGCGGTCGAAGTCAGGGCGTTCTGCCACTGGTACGTCCTCCTGCGAGTAGTCAAAGCCGTCCACATTGGCGTAGAGAGTGAAGAAAGAGTACGCCTGATAGAGCTTGATGAAGAACGATGACGTTACTTCCTTCACGCCGTCGGGGTCGAATGACAGGTTATCCCATGGCGCGGAGTTCGTCATCATGTACCATCTCACCGCGTCCGTGCCGTAGGTGGCAATGCAGTCGAAAGGATTAATTACGTTGCCCAATCGCTTTGACATCTTGATGCCGTTCTTGTCGAGCACCAGTCCGTTGGATATTACGTTCTTATATGCCACAGAATCGAACACCATCGTGGCTATAGCGTGGAGCGTGAAGAACCATCCTCTCGTCTGGTCCACGCCCTCTGCGATGAAATCAGCGGGGTAAGCCTTGCGACTGTCTATCACCTCCTTGTTCTCGAAGGGGTAATGCACCTGCGCGTAAGGCATTGCACCAGAGTCAAACCATACGTCAATGAGGTCGAGTTCGCGTGTAAGCACGGAGCCATCGGCACCCACCAGCTTTATGTCGTCCACGTATGGGCGGTGCAGGTCTATGCGGTCATAGTTCTCCTGGCTCATATCGCCCGGCACGAAACCTTTGTCTTTCAGAGGATTTGACGACATTACGCCTGCTTCCACTGCCTTTTCTATCTCGTTGTACAGCTCTTCCACCGAACCGATGCACAGTTCTTCCCTTGTATCGCGGTTGCGCCATATCGGCAACGGTGTGCCCCAGTAGCGTGAGCGCGACAGATTCCAGTCGTTAAGGTTCTCAAGCCATTTACCGAAACGTCCCGTGCCGGTTGACTCTGGCTTCCAGTTTATCGTCTTGTTAAGCTCCGCCATGCGGTCTTTGCACGCCGTAGAGCGTATGAACCACGAGTCAAGCGGATAGTAAAGCACTGGCTTGTCCGTGCGCCAGCAGTGCGGATAGTTGTGCACGTGCTTCTCTATCTTGAACGCCGTACCCTCTTCTTTCATCTCAATGCACAGCGTGACGTTGAGGTCCATCTCTTTCGCGGCGGCCTTCTCGTCATACTTTCCACCTACATTGTACTTGGGGTCATAGGCGTTCTTCACGTAGTCGCCGCTGTGTTTCCAATAACTCTCGTTCACACACATATCGGCGAACGCGCCGTCCATGTCGTCCTTCACAAAGTACTTGCCTTGGAAATCGACCATTGGGCGTGTGTCCCCCGCCTTATCTATTACGAAAAGCGACGGTATGCCCGCGTCCTTTGCCACCTTAGCATCGTCCGCGCCGAATGTCGGTGCTATGTGCACAATGCCAGTACCGTCCTCTGTGGTTACGTAGTCGCCGGGTATCACGCGGAACGCCTCCGCTTCCTTCACTACCACTTTGCCGTCTTCCAGCGCGCAAGGCTTCACCCATGGCATCAGCTGCTCATAGTGCAGTCCCACGAGGTCGGTACCTTTTCCTCGCCAAAGTATCTCCAGTGGCTTCTCCTCACCCTCCTGCGTCTTCTCTGGAGAGAAGTAAGCAGCGAGGCGAGGCTCAGCTATCACGTACACAGCCTCCTCGCCGGAGTAAGGGTTGCAACCCTTCACCGCCACGTAGTCTATCTTCGGGCCCACGCAGAGCGCGGTGTTGGAGGGCAGAGTCCACGGCGTAGTAGTCCATGCCAGCACGTAGGTCTTCAGTCCCCGCGTGTCGCCTATCAAGGAGTCCACGTCCTTTAGGCGGAACTGTGCTGTCACCGTGGTGTCCTTCACGTCACGATAGCAACCGGGCTGGTTAAGTTCATGCGATGACAGTCCTGTGCCAGCCGCGGGCGAATATGGCTGTATGGTGTAGCCCTTGTACAGCAGTCCCTTGCCGTAAAGCTGCTTCAGCAGGTACCACAGCGACTCAATGTACTTGTTGTCGTATGTTATGTATGGATGCTCCAAGTCCACCCAGTAGCCCATCTTGTTAGTGAGTTGCGTCCACTCGTCGGTGTACATCATCACGTTCTTGCGGCAGGCATCGTTGTAGTCGTCCACGGAAATCTTCTTACCGATATCCTCTTTCGTTATGCCGAGCGACTTCTCCACCGAGAGCTCCACTGGCAGTCCGTGGGTGTCCCACCCTGCTTTGCGGTGCACTTGATAGCCCTTCATCGTCTTATAGCGCAATATAGTGTCCTTTATGGTACGCCCCATCACGTGGTGTATGCCCGGATGCCCATTGGCTGACGGCGGTCCCTCGAAGAAGACGAACTGAGGATAGCCCTCGCGCTCGTTAATGCTCTTGTGAAAGACATCGTTCTTCTCCCAATATGCAAGCACCTGCTCGTTGGTCTCTACGAGGTTAAGCCCCTTGTGTTCGGCAAATCTCTTAGTCATCTTTTCAGCTTCTATGTTTCTTGTTCGTTTTGTTTTTGCCTGCAAAATTACAATAAAATAATGACACTTCCAAAAAAATATCGGCATATTTCAGAAAAACAACGCCTTACTCTACGTATTTCTTTCCACCCTTCCCTACGCCTTATGACGGGACTGCCATTTGTCGCCGCCATAGCAATGTAGCAG
The DNA here is from genome assembly GCA_022773825.1 of Prevotella sp. Classification (GTDB taxonomy): domain Bacteria; phylum Bacteroidota; class Bacteroidia; order Bacteroidales; family Bacteroidaceae; genus Prevotella. The sequence goes on along the minus strand of JALFOF010000084.1, from coordinate 42,404 downwards.
GACTAAGGACGACATTCCCAAAATTACCATTCAAGCGTTTATAATAATCCAAGTACATATATAACTAACAAACAGGCCATTACACGTTCCACGCCGTAGCACCATTGCAATTAGGGTGTAAAAGCATAGAGATTACGCTGCTAAAGCGCCGCTATTACGTTGCAATCTCTACGCTTTTACGTTACAACCTCTATGCTATTGCTGCACGGACGAAATTTACCATTGACACCATCGCCGCGACAAGAGGATGAACGGACGTAGGAGAACACGTCACGCTCACTGCTATTGGCGTGCGCAAAGAATGGACACACGTTTACAGCATCAGTGTCCTTGGGGTTATGAGAGATAGCGAACTGAGTAAAACCATGAATATAGAATTATGCTAAAAAACGTTTACTGCAAGAAAAAAAACATGGATATGTACGGAGAATAAAAATAAAATACGTACATTTGCACCACGATTACGAGAACAAGAGATTATTATAAACTATAACAAGAACAAAGAACATGAAAAAGTATGTATGCGATGTCTGCGGTTATGAGTATGACCCAGAAGTTGGAGACCCAGAGAACGGCATAGAGCCAGGTACAGCATTTGAAGACCTCCCAGAGGATTGGGTGTGCCCTTTGTGCTCTGTAGGCAAGGACGAGTTTAGCGAAGCATAACAGGCTATATGCCTGCAAGACGTAGAAAGACGCACGATAGCGGCAAGATGCCACTACCGTGCGTCTCTTTTTATTGCTCTCTCCAAACACCAACACTTATCCGCTACTGGTCGTCCACCACTTTCAAGTCCTCACGCGTCAGCCTTACAATAGGGTGTAACACCATCTCGCCCATGGTTCCTATGTTGGAACGCAATACCCGGAACTCCCTTGTCATGGAACGACGGCGTTCCCTTTCCTCATCACTTTCGGCGGATGGCAACCCTACCTCGCGAAGCATCATGCGACTTTTTGCCGAGATTGTAAGCTCAAGGTACAGTTGTATGTAGCATATCATGTCGAAAAATACCTCCGCGTCAAACTGTTCCTTGACGGCCAAGAGGTACTCTCCCGCCTTGGTGTCTGCCAGCTTCCCTCCGCGTATGGCTGTCAGCAGCTCCACGTCGTACATGATAGACTGCTCCATCCAACGTGTGATGCGCCGCTCATTGTAACTGCTTACAAGAAGAAAAACTATGAGGAACAGCACTACCACGGTGAGCATACGCACCAATGGAGAGAAATATTGTATGTTGTAAAGTGCATGGATAAAGACACTGGGCAGGGCTGCTACCAATTTCCAGCCGTCCTTCAACAGCAAAGCGAAAAGGGTTGCCGGGGTATATCTGCCTGATGCTTTGGCAACTGCCCTGCGATGGATGGGCGACGGACTTGTAAGCAGGAGCAGGAGGGTGAGGAACAGAGCGGTACACCCAATGTGGAGCATGGCGGTTCCCATTCCACGGAAGAGTGCCGTAGCAGGAAGCATTGAGGGATTGTAAGCAAGATAGACAATGTTTTCAAGCAAAGCGAAGCCTGCTCCGACTGCCGCACCATAGCATAATGCCTCCGCAAAGAACGCTATATGTATAACACGCATCAGCAGTATGGCTGCCAATGCCTTCAGAAGTTCTTCTGCTGGTGGGGAATAATAAGATATATCGAGACAGGCAGCGATATCACTGACGCTATATGCGACGGCACAACTGGCGATGCCAAGCATGATGCCAAGGCACAATCCCTTCCACTTGACCAGTTTGAAGCTGTCAAGTGATTTTAAGATTACAAGGTAAATTATTATGGGTATGAAACTGATTAGTGACATATTACTTGGGGTTGGAGGTTGGAGGTGGTTAGGTTTTGAGGTGGGAGGTGGTGGGGTGAAGGTGGGAGGTGGGAGGTGGTGGGGCTTGAGGTTGGAGGTTGAAGGTGGTAAGGTTTAAGGGCTTGAGGTTGGAGGTGGTGGGGCTTGAGGTTGGAGGTGGTGGGTTGATGGTGGTGAGGTCTGTGACCTTCCACCTCCAACCAACAACCTCACCACCTTCAACCCACAACCTATAACCTTACACCTCATACGCATCTACAAGAGTTTTAGCGTGAACAGCCATTCGCCGGAGGAGCGTTGAGACCCCGAGGTACGCTGGCTGAAACAGCGAGCATACCCGAAAGACCATGTTGTCTTCATATAGTTAAACAGCATTATCTCCACATTCAACTGCCCACCAAGGCTGACATAGTTGCGGAACCTATCCCTTCCCCATGGATTAGCCGCGAGGTCGATGGCAAAAAGCGACAGTTGCGCGTATGTGGGGTATAGACTTAGCAACCCCGTATTGCGGAAGCGAAGGGGTTGTAGGTTTATCTCTCCTGTAGCTTTGCAAAAAGAATGTGCGGCGATACCGTCGATGTCAGTGCCAGGCATGGCGCTCAAGGTGCGGTATCGGTATATCTCGCCGTGGTCAACATAGTTATTGCGGAAGCCTCCAAAGTATTCATTCCCGAAAGAAGAGTATCTTTCCCCGAAATTCTGACCTACCGCCATACGCAACCAACCGCTGGTATTGCGCATGAATGGCAGCAACACGCCTTCGTCAAGAGACAGGGTAAGAGAAGGAAAGCATTTGCCATCAACAAGATACGCATATCCACTAAGGCGGCAATCGTAGCCCTGTTCTGGCGTAATGCCTCCAAGTGAGGTGCGTGTTTTCGATGCGCCGATACTGAAGTTGGCTGTCTGGAACGTCATCACATCATTGCCGACACTGACATTTTGGTACATCGGCAGAGCGTCCATGTCACCGTATGCGTTTACAGAAGCTTCCCAATGCCATTTGAACGGAGGCTGCATGGTGTACTCACGCTCGTATGACAATCCTATATTATAGCCCCTCCTGCTGGTGCGTGTGGGTCCGAAAAGGTCGTAAAAGTCGGTCTTATTCCAAGAAGCATGGAAGCTCCATGCCTTTAGTTTGTATTCCACAGCGGCGTGAAAACGATTTTTCCACGGGTTATTACTCCATGGAGAAGCCCCGACAGAGAGGTCTATAGAACTGAAACCGAGTGGGTCTGTGAACGTAATATGATAGCCAAGGACGGGCGTTACGTTATTCCACGCAGTGGCATCAGTAAAACCGCTTATGTCAGGATAAGCCCCTTGGAACGCCATCTCCTTGATATGTCGGTATGGCGTGATGGAATCGTACACCTCCGAGAAGGCTGGCAACGCCGTATTCTCACCGAGATGCGCCAATGATGCCAACCGCGGATTGTTCTCGTAGGCCTTCTGTCCGAGATATTCCACGCTTTCGCAGTCCGTTATCTCCTTGTAAGGAAAGCGCACTGGCGTAAGTCCTTTGCTGCTAAAGCGCATGGCGTAAACCGTGTCTGACGGCGTAAGGCATGGTGAGAACAGCCCCGTCAGGGTATTACTGAGCAGATGCGTCTTGCCGTTTTCTATATCAACAGCCCATATATTCGATACACCGGTGTAATAAGAAGAACCTATCAGCCGTGTATCATCAGGGGAAAAGCGGAACTGTGACAGGTTGGAGTCGGCGAGAGTAAGTACCGTACGGTATGTGAAAGAAGCATTATCAAGGTCTTTGACATTGAAAACAACAAGGGAGTTCTCACCCTTCACCCCGATAACGGTCATAGATAGCATGGTGCCGTCATGCGAAACGTCAAGGTCTGTCACGCTGACGCCGAAATTAAACGTGTATAACACCTGCTGTTTTTGTATGGAAGCATCGTACCGGACGATATGCGTGACTCCTTCATGTGACAGCAGTCCATACAGACAGTCACGCACATTGTCGTACACTATGTTAGACATACGCTGGTATTTGAGCCGTCCTTGCAGCGGTACGTCATCCTCCGCGGTGCGCTCTCCCACCCTTTTCCACCGCAAACCACGCCACGAACCGTTCCTGTCTGTCCAGAACAAGCGTTGTCGTTTCTTATCGTATGCCACGTATGCAGTCTGGTATAACATCGCGCCATCTATGTTACAGAGCTTCTTGCGCTTGCCGGTGGCAAGGTCAATTCGTTCAAGATGCGCAAAATCCCCGGGGAAATTGACCGCCGTATAAGCAACTTTCAATGAGTCATCTATGACAAGTGGCGACGCTGACCCGTATGGTTTGTTCACTACCTCCTCCGTCATTGTGATGGGATATCGTCCTAACTGTTCAAGGTTTGAGTGCTGATGCTGCCGTTCGTAAGCCTTCCATTCGTCCCAAACGTTAGGGAGTGACTTGCCAAACACTTTGCGAAACTGGCTCGCGAAGAATGCTTTGCTGCCCTCTGTACGGTTATAAAACGCCAGCACACTATCGCATCCATAGCGCATTACGAGGTAGTTCACGAAACGAGTGCCATACAAATAGGCGTTGGTTCCAAGCTGAAAGTCCTTTGTTGACCCCTCGGACTCCAAGCCAACGACTGTCGATAATGGTGAGTTCTCATGGATTTTGCTGCGGAAATACATCTCATCATATCCGCCCAACGCCCTTCCTACTCCACCAGAGAGCCACGTTTCAAGGAAACAGGCTATGCCCTCATGGTACCACCGCGGTGCATACCACCTCGGAGTGGTAAGAAAACTCCAAACCGTGCTGAGCGGATAGTTGTTGTCTGCTACGACCTTAGTGCCGAACAGCGAGCGAAATCGGCTGTCCCTGCTATCTGGTCGGTCTGTCATCACGGTGTGAGTGTATTCGTGCTTAAAGAGATGGCTGTATCTTTCCGTTGTCGGTGTGACGTAATATGACATATTCACCGGTGCCATACCTATACCAATATAATTCACTGGCAAAGGTGACGCGCCGCCATTGCCGTCGTCTTGCAAGTCCGTAAGCAACAAGAACGGTGGTTGCAGCGGTTCTTGCAGCCGCCATAGCTGTGTGTGCATGGCCTTGGCGTGCTCATATTGGCGCATGATGTGGGGTATATATCGCGATAACGCAGGTGCATAGAACACCAGTTCCGCCCCCTTCTTGCCCACAGAATCCCTCTGTACGTATTCATAGAACGTCCCGACAGGACGAGCATATAACCGCACTGAGAGCAATAGCAGGAAGCACAATGCTGTCATAGCAACCTTCCACATTCCCATTCCTTCCGCTCTTCTTCCCGTATGGAGAAGGAATGGGGGTGCGGAAGTATTCTTTTTTACCATTCCTCTAAATGAAAGACAGATTGAAACACTGCTCCTTCAAGCCGACGGAAGCCCTCTTTGCCTTGCCAAGGGCATCCGAGAAGTTTCCAAGTGTGCCCTTTGTCATGCCGAGAGAGCCTTTCGTCATGCCGAGAGAGCCTTTGGTCATGCCAAGCGAGCCCTTTGTCATACCCAGCGAACCCTTTGTCATTGACAGGTTGGAAGCCTCCGTTGCCTTTATGAGCAGGACATTGTTCAGGTCGCCAACAGCAAGAGACAGAGACGTTGTAGCCTTTCCCAAGGAGCCCTTTGTCTGGGCAAGTCCGCCCTGCACCTTATTCAATATAGCGCTAAGCGTAGGAAATGACTTCACGATGAAGCGCGCCAAAGCCGGCTGTGACTTTGCGGTAGCATATATTTCCCGCCATACAGCCTCGTCTTCCGCCCCCGTCAACACTGCGTCTTCCACGCCATACTCTATCCATCCGCCAGCAAGGGCAAGCATTTGCTCGTCTCCCGCCTTCACACCGTATTCTGACAGCGCACCGATGAAGTCGGCGCACGCCGCCATTTCGTTGTCCACAACGAAGAAAGCATGGCCCGCATTGTTCACCAACTGCTCATAACCGCCAGAAGAACCACCAGCGAGCACCTTGTCAGTTTCTATAAACAGTTGCTCATACAATGCCTTGGCGTTCTTTGTCTTCTTTGCCAAAGCCTCCATTGTCTTATTCAACTCCGTCAGCGAGTCAACCCCTCCCGTTGCCTGCCACGTACGGGTCACTAACGAATCGGCGGCATTGACACGGCTGCCGAGCAAGAGATAGCTTGCGAGCACCTCCTGCCTGTATGCGCTGTCGCTGCGCAACAGGTCTGCCCCCACATTGACTTCTCCGCCTGTGCTGTTATTATAAACCTTCGCCTTGCCTATGTCTCCCCCAAGGAGTGCGTCGTCAACAAAGGGTATTCCTATAAACGCCCCAGCCACATATCCTGCCATTACAAGGATTACCACATAAACGGCAGCTTTTGTCTTGTTTACTATCATAAAGCGAATTATAATTAATGGGTTATCATTAAAACATTATACTCATGCTTGCACCTATGGAAAGGTGGTTAAGGCCTTTCTTGAAGGAGAAATTCTGTGTGCGTTCTCCCATATCCTCGGGAAGCACTTCCCCGGCTTTGTCCGTGTAGTACATGCCGTTGAAGTCTGTGTCGGCATAGTCATAGTCGCAATATACCTTCCATGCTATGCCGTTACGATATGCGTATGTAAGGCTCACACCTGCTCCCCACTTAAAGTTATTATCCTTCAAGATGCGGATTTGGTCTCCCCTGTACGTCGCCTCATCCTCTGCCTGGTCGTCAGTCCAATCGGGGTTAGCCAGCTTCAGCTCATCCTTCAAGTCATAATCCACGATGCTTGAATAGAGCCTTACGTCACTATGTTGCTGCGAACCAGCCATCAGATGGCCTCCCAAGGCGAACCTTTTTGACAAAGGCAGGTTGAGGTATATGCCTAAATCCTCGGAGAAGATAGCCATCTGGTCCGTTATATCCGCCCATTTGTCATTGCGTACAGCGCCGTCGAGCCCATATACCGCCATGCCATTGGCACGCACCGGAGCCGTTGCAATCCTCATCCTGCCACCTATTCCTATATACGGGAACGACTTAAAGGGGAAATATCCCACCTCCGCCTGCACGTGGGTGGCTGTTCCCACACGCAATGTCGCGCCCTCCACGGCATCGTTGTCCGTAAGGTTGCAGTTGTCGTCAAGCTGTTTTAGATTGAACGGCACGTCGTTGATGAAACTGGCACCCATAGAGATGTTGAAGAATGAAGGGTTGGCACGCAGGTCATTCCGTCCCTCAAGCTCCTGCCGCACAATGCCTTTCTTCTTGAACATCACGTCGCCAAGCATATATCCGAGGTCTGTAGAGAGAATGCCTATTCCCGCTCCCACGAGAATGTCCGAAATCCAGTGACGGTTATTCAGTGAGCGCATCACGCCAGTCGTCGTCGCCATTGCATAGCCCGCTACGGAATACCACGGTGAGCGCGTCAGACCATATTCTTTATGCAGTATCGTTGCTCCCACGAAAGCAGTCGCGGTATGTCCTGAGGGGAAAGAGTTTGCCGTTGAACCATCAGGGCGCATCTCGTGAGCGGAGTTCTTTACCACGTTGACTATCAATGCCATGGCAGCGTATGACATAGCCGTGGAAGCGAGATACCGTCCCCACGAGCTGCGTCCCTCCACGCCAGCAATCTTCAAACCTGTCGCGAGTGCTATGCCACCGAACTGCAACTGGTCGTCAAAGCGGTGGTGAAACTCTGGCTGCAAGTTCTGCCTTGCCTCACGGAAGTGCTTCTTCTGCCCCTTGGCAATGAAGCCTGCCGCTATTATAGGCACTGGTATCCACGACACTTCCCTCTTCGGAGTGTAGTAACCGTATTTATCCGCCTCTTGAGAGAGCGAGAAAGTGGGCTCAACGTCAGCCTGAGCCCGAGCGTCATTCAATACTGTGCCAAGAGAAACATCCTCTGCCGTGCGCACTGTCATATATTCCTTACCCTGCAAACACTTCGGCATCTCCACCTCCTGCTGCTCCAACTGCACGGCATATTCCGACAAATCCAAATCACCTGCCGCCCAAATTAGGACGACAGAGTTCACTAACATCAGGACGCTTACAAATCTTTTCATGTTTATCTTCTTCTACTTAAAGTTACGTTTTGTTTGTTATCTTTCACTATTACCAGTTGCAAAATTACAAAAAAAAATAATGAAAGCAAACTTTTCAACGCATTATTTAGGAGTATTCCATAATTTAGCCTAAGACCACCACACGGAAAACCTCATTTCCACAACGCCGCGGCGCGGTCATAATGGTTGGACACGAAAGTAAAAACCTTTTGATAATGAGCAGCATGCATTCACGCAACATTCATGAAACGCATAATTCCTGCTTTCACTATTACGCTTAAATTCAGGGGTCACCGAGGCGGTGCGACGTAAAAGCATAGCGATTACAATATAAAAGCATAGCGATTGCAATGTGAAAGCATAGCTATTACAATGTAAAAGCATAGCTATTACCAGACATTCTGTTGCAGACTGACGGCACAATTGGCGCGCAACCACCACGCAGGCAATACCGCATAATGGTGGCAAAAAAACAAGAAAGAATTTGGCTATTACAGTTTTTCTTCGTACCTTTGCACGGTAATACGTATTGCCGACGGTATGGCAGTACATGAATAGTGCAATTTTCACATAATGCCAACAAAAACAATTTATTCTAAATACGACAAGAAGCAAATACCTAACCTGCCGAGGGTGCTGTTCCCCGGCAGGATTATTGTGATACTCACCGCGGAAGAGGCAGAGAAAGCCGTGGACTACCTGATGAGTGCCGACATCCTCGGCTTTGACACGGAGACGAAACCAATCTTCAAACGTGGCAGGCAGAACAAGGTAGCACTGCTTCAAGTCAGCACTCAGGATACGTGCTTCCTGTTTCGACTGAACAGAATTGGGCTGTGCCCCGCTATTGTGCGACTGCTGGAGACTACGGACGTGGTGAAGATAGGACTGTCATGGCACGACGACATTGCCGCCCTGCGCAAACGGGGAGACTTTAAGCCTAACGGCTTCTTTGAGTTGCAGGAGCACATGTCGGAGCTGGGCATAGAGGACATGAGCCTCGCCAAGCTGTATGCCAACATCTTCGGCGAAAGGATTTCCAAGCGCGAGCAACTCAGTAACTGGGACAGCGACATACTGACAGACAAGCAGAAGGGCTATGCCGCCACTGACGCATGGGCGTGCGTGATGCTATACAAGGAATATCTGCGGCTAAAAGAGACACGAGACTACAACCTCGTTGTCGTGCAGGAAGAGGAAACAGCAATGTAGATAGGTTATAGGTTGTGGGTCTTTGGTTGCACTGTGCTTGTTTTAGGTTTAAGGTCACTTCGTTAAATACGAAAGCCCCACAACCTAAAACCTAAAACCCCAAACCTAAACCACCAAACCACCAAACCACTAAGAATGAATATATATCTAAAAAGAGGTAAAGAAGAAAGCATGGCACGCTTTCATCCGTGGGTATTCTCTGGTGCCATACAGAGGATGGACGATGGCATCGGCGAAGGCGACACGGTGGACGTGATGAGCCACGACGGGACATTCATCGGACGCGGGCACTACCAAATAGGGAGCATAGCCGTGCGCATACTGACATTCCGCGATGAACCCGTAAACGACTCGTTCTGGCACAAGAGGCTCGCAGCAGCCTTGCAGGTGCGCACAAGCATCGGCATAGCAGACAACCCAAGCAACGACACTTACCGCCTTGTACACGGCGAGGGCGACAACCTGCCCGGCCTCGTGATAGACTGCTACGGCAAGACGGCTGTAATGCAGGCGCACAGCGTGGGAATGCACGTATGCCGCAAAGCCATTGCCACAGAACTGCTGAAGGTGATGGGCAACCGCATAGAGCATATATACTACAAGAGCGAGACGACACTGCCTTTCAAAGCGGATTTGGGGCAGGAGAATGGCTTCCTGTATGGCGGCACGGAGGAGAATGTCGCTTTGGAAAACGGACTGAAATTCCATGTGGACTGGCTACGGGGACAGAAGACGGGGTTCTTCATAGACCAGAGGGAGAACCGTGCGCTGCTTGAGAGGTTCTCACAAGGCAAGAAGGTGCTCAATATGTTCTGCTACACAGGGGGCTTCTCCTTCTACGCCATGCGGGGAGGAGCGGAACTGGTACACTCCGTGGACAGTTCGGCAAAGGCAATAGAACTGACAACGCGCAACGTGGAACTGAACTTCCCTGACGATAAGCGCCATGCGGCTTTCTGCGAGGATGCCTTCAAGTATCTTGAACAGGCTGGCGGCGACTACGACCTCATAATACTCGACCCACCAGCGTTCGCAAAGCACCGTGGCGCGCTACACAACGCGCTGAAGGGCTACACAAGGCTTAACGCCAAAGCCTTCTCGAAGATAAAGCCAGGCGGCATAGTCTTCACCTTCTCGTGTTCGCAAGTGGTTACAAAAGACAATTTCCGCAATGCAGTGTTCACCGCCGCGGCGCAGTCAGGAAGGAAGGTACGCATACTGCACCAGTTGCACCAACCTGCCGACCACCCCATAAACATTTATCACCCTGAGGGGGAATATCTCAAGGGATTAGTGCTGTATGTGGAGTGAAATAAAGGTTATAGGTTGAAAGGTGTTTGGTTGTGGGTCACTTTGCCCACACCTAATTCTCTTCAACCTATAACCTTGAACTTATCTCCAAAACCAGAAGAACTCAAACCTTAAACCCACAAACCTACAACCTCAAAAATGCTCTCCAAGGTAAGGAAATACATAGCGGAACACAGGCTACTGGGCAAAGACGCGACACACATAGTGGCGCTGTCGGGCGGTGCTGACTCCGTATGCCTACTGCGGATAATGCTGCAACTGGGGTACACGGTGCACGGCGCGCACTGCAATTTCCACCTCAGAGGAGCGGAGAGCGACCGCGATGAGAACTTCTGCAAACAGCTGTGCGAAAAACTTGGCGTGCCACTGCACCTTACACACTTTGACACCAAGACTTATTCCGAGCTTCACAAGGTGAGCATTGAAATGGCTGCGCGCCAACTGCGCTACACTTATTTTGAGCAACTGCGCATAGCCATCGGAGCGGAGAGCATCGTAGTGGCGCACCACAGCGATGACAACGTGGAGACGGTGCTAATGAACATTATTCGAGGTACGGGCATACACGGCCTTGAGGGCATAAAGCCACGCAATGGGCACATAATACGCCCACTGTTATGTCTTAGCCGCAGTGAGATAACGGACTACCTCACCGTCCTTGCGCAACCATACGTGACAGACAGTTCCAACCTCGTGGACGACGTTGTGCGGAACAAGATACGCCTCACTCTCATACCAATGCTTGAAAGCATAAACCCTGCCGCCAAGGAAAACATAAACCGCACGGCACGTAACGTGGCGGAAGCTGTGAAGGTGATAGATGCCGCAGTGGATGCAAGCGTGAGGGAATGTGTATCGCACAATGAAGGGGGCGGCATATCGTTCACCACAGAGAAGATACTCGCACAGCCGTCACCAGAGCAGACTTTGTTCAAGATATTGACAGAATACGATTTCACTCCTCAGCAGATAAGGCAGATATACGAGAACATCAGTGCGCCTTCTGGCAGAGTATGGCTATCGTCCACGCACACCATTGCATCAGACAGGGGGACATTCCTCATAGAACCCAACAGCCACGACAACGACCTACCGTCCATCACGATACCCGAAAGCGGCGTATATATATATAATAAGGTGGGAGCGCGCATAAGCGTGGAGACAACAGAACGCACAGACGACTTCACGCCGAGCAGGGAAACAATGTGCGCTACGCTTGACGCAGACAAGGTGCGGTTCCCACTTACCGTGCGTAAGGCGATGCAGGGCGACAGCTTCTGCCCCTTCGGCATGAAAGGAAAGAAGCTGATAAGCGACTACCTGACAGACAGAAAACGAAGCTATTTCCAAAAGAAGAAGCAGTTAGTGGTAGAGGATGCTGACGGCAACATAATATGGCTTATCGGGGAACGAACCTCGCAGAAGGCATCGTGCACGGACAACACAATAAAAATCCTCACACTGCGTTATTTTGACAAACCATTGACTCAATGAAGACATCATACATAGTAACGCTTTGTGCCAGCCTGTTGCTTACGCTGGCATCATGTTCTGACGATGACTCGTTCAGCACATCGCCATCAAATATCCTCAGCTTTGAGACTGACACGCTGAGCCTTGACACCGTGTTCTCTACCGTACCGTCACCGCACAAGCAGATGCTCGTGCGCAATAACTCTGGCGATGGCATTCGCATAACGAGCGCAAGACTGCAAAGCGGCAACCAAACAGGCTTCAGGGTCAACGTGAACGGCACTTACCTCAGCGAGACCATAGGATACCAAGCTAATGACCTTGAACTAAGGAAGGGCGACTCGCTGCGTGTGTTCGTGGAACTGACCTCCGCCAACAACCTTGACACACTGCCACAGTTGGTATCAGACAATCTTGTCTTCACCCTTGAAAGCGGCGTAAAGCAGCAAGTGAACCTCAGGGCATGGTCGTGGGACGCCTTCCTGCTGAGGAGTCCCGTAGTGGAAAGGGACACAACGATAAGCAATCTGCACGGCAAGCCTGTCGTGGTATATGGCGACATAACGGTGAAAGAAAACGCCACGCTGACCATAGCACCTGCCACAACAGTGTATTTCCATAACGGTGCGGGGATAAACGTTTACGGAACGCTGAAAGCAGTGGGCGAGAAAGACAGTGAGATAACACTGAGATGTGACAGACTGGACCGCATGGTGAGCAACCTTACATACGACAACAACCCGGGACAGTGGCGCGGTATCACTCTGCGGAGAACGTCCTTCGATAACGAAATAGCATATACAGACCTGCATGGAGCCACTACGGCGGTGCTGTGCGACACCACGTTAAACGATGAACGCAAGAAACTTGCAATACGCAACACCACCATCCACAACCTAAAAGGATGCGGAGTAAAGGCGGTGGGATGCAACATCAGCATAGAAAACACGCAGATAAGCAACGCCATGGACTCCTGTCTCGCCTTCCTTGGTGGCAATGTCAGCATCAACAACTCTACAATAGCGCAGTATTACCCTTTCGATGCCAACCGCGGGCCGGCCCTAACCTTTGCCAATGCAAAAGGCGACAGCTTCTTCCCACTCAACATGAGCGTAAAGAATAGCATCATAAAGGGATATGAGGATGACGTAATATACTGGTCAAGGGGAACATTGGACTCTGTGCTCAACGTGCGCTTCGAGAACTGCCTGCTAAGGACACCGATGCCAGCAACGGAAGATAGCACAATGTTCTCTGACTGCATAATGGAGGATGTCAAGGACACACTGACGACAGGACGCAACAGTTTTGTGCTCTTCGACACCAATTTCTTCTTCTACGACTTTACGCCAAAAGCGGGTTCACAAGCCATTGGCACAGCAAACCCAGAGACAACACTGCCAGAAGACAGGAGGGGTAAGGCACGTAACCAAGAGAAACCCGACATTGGGTGTTACGAAACAGACAAAGAATAAATCAAGACAGAAAGGGAAATGAATATGAAACGACTAACGCTTTCTGAACTTACGGAAGAGGATGCGATATTGATAGATGCGGCACGCGATGCTACCAACCTCTCATACTCTCCCTACAGCCACTTCCGTGTGGGGGCAGCAGTGCTGCTTGCGAACGGAAAGATTGTAAAAGGCGCAAACCAAGAGAACGCCTCCTACCCCGTAGGAATATGCGCGGAACGGTCCACCATTGCCACGGCACACAATCTTTTCCCTGACCTCCCCATAGTAACCCTCGCACTCGCGGCAAAAAAAAAAGACGGAGAATACACCCAGGAACCCGTAACACCGTGCGGAATGTGCAGACAAGCCATAGCAGAATGTGAAAAAAGATACGGCAAACCAATAAGAATATTGATGGCATCACGCAGCGAAATAGTCGTGGCAGACAACATAAAAGAACTGCTACCCATGACATTCACTTGATTATTACACCTAATTTTCAACAATTTACGCCCAAAGAAGCAAAAAAAAGACAAAACATTTTCGTAGGTTATATTTTTTTTGTACCTTTGCAATCACTTTTGAAGCAACAGCTATCCCACCCTAACGACAAAGAAATACGGTAGGTACTGCGGCACAAAGACAGGTTTTACAAGAACAAACAAGAATAACAATCACAAAAATCAACAATGACAAAGGCAGATATCATCAATGAAATTTCAGCTACGACAGGAGTAGCAAAGAAGGATGTCACTGTTACTGTAGAAGCCCTCATGAAGGTAATTCGCGATGCTATGTGTAACGAAGAGAATGTTTACCTAAGAGGTTTCGGTACTTTTGTAGTGAAAAAACGCGCGGAAAAGACTGCACGAAACATCTCAAAAAACACTACTCTTACTATTCCCGCCCACAACTTCCCTGGCTTCAAACCAGCAAAGAGTTTCCAACAACGTATGAAGGGCGAAGAGATTACTGCACAGGATTAAACATAGCACAGTTCAAAGAAGCTACCAATAGGAAGAAAAATATCTATAACATTATTAAAATAATACGATTATGCCTAACGGAAAAAAGAAAAAGGGCCACAAAATGGCGACCCACAAGCGTAAGAAAAGACTGAGAAAGAACCGCCATAAGAGCAAATAAGCTCTGGCTATAATTCTTTTCTGTAAAAACTTTTCAGGGATAGGGCGAGATGATTCTACAAAGACTCTCTTGCCCTATTGCTTTGCCAGTGGTTTGACTGCCAAGGCAGACAACCACAAAAACCACCAAACCACCACATAATGACAAGTGAAGTAATAATCGACGTTAGAGAGAAAGAGATATCCATAGCATTGCTTGAGGACAAAGACCTGGTGGAATACCAGAATGAACCTCGTGAGGCTTCGTTCTCTGTCGGTAATGTTTATGTGGCAAAGGTCAAGAAAATCATGCCTGGACTCAACGCTTCCTTCGTGGACGTGGGTTACGAAAAAGATGCCTTCCTGCATTACCTTGACCTTGGTATGCAATACTCTTCATACGAGAAATATCTTAAACAGGTAGAGAGTGACCGCAGAAATCTCTTTCCCTTCAACAAGGCATCAAGGCTACCAGACCTCCCGAAAGATGGTTCCATAGCATCATACCTCTCTGTTGGGCACAATGTACTCGTACAAGTAGTAAAAGAACCCATATCAACAAAAGGCCCACGCCTCACCTGTGAGATATCTTTCGCAGGGCGATATCTTGTGCTTATGCCTTTCGGCGACAAGGTAAACGTCTCCTCCAAGATAAAGAGTGGCGAGGAAAGGGCAAGACTAAAGCAACTGATACAGTCGTTCAAGCCCAAGAACTACGGCGTAATAGTGCGCACAGTGGCAGAAGGTGTGCGCATGGAAGAACTGAAAGCTGAGCTGCAAACACTGATAAAACGGTGGGAAGACGCTTTGGCAAAAACGCAAAAGGCAACAAAATACCCACAACTTGTGTTTGAAGAGACAAGCAGGGCAGTGGCTTTGCTGCGCGACTTGTTCAACCCAACATACGAAAATATATACATTAACGATGAGGCCGTGTACGAAGAAGTGCGGCAATACGTGCAGCAAATAGCCCCAGAGCGCATCGGTATCGTTAAGCTATATACGGGCAAAGTGCCTATCTTCGACAACTTCAACGTCACAAAGCAATTAAAATCAGGGTTCGGAAAGACCGTAAACTACAAGCATGGCGCATACCTCATCATCGAACACACGGAGGCAATGCACGTAGTTGATGTAAACAGCGGCAACAGGGCAAGGGGAGTCAACGGTCAGGAGGCAAATGCTCTGGACGTAAACCTTGGTGCTGCCGATGAGTTGGCAAGGCAATTGCGCCTAAGGGACATGGGTGGCATAATCATAGTTGACTTCATTGACATGAACCTCGCGGAAGACCGGCAGCTGCTTTACGAAAGGATGTGCAAGAATATGCAGAAAGACCGTGCCCGCCACAACATCCTACCGCTGTCTAAATTCGGCTTGATGCAGATTACACGCCAACGTGTCCGCCCTGCAATGGATATACGTGTGGAGGAGACCTGCCCCACTTGCTTCGGCGAAGGAACCATAAAACCGAGCATACTCTTTACCGATGTGCTTGAACAGAAGATAGATTATCTGGTGAACAAGGTTGGCGAAAAGCGTTTCACGCTATACCTCCACCCCTTTGTTGCCGCATATATTAACAAAGGAATTATAAGCATGAAACGCCGATGGCAATTCAAATACGGCTTCGGTATCAGCATTGTTCCTTCCCAAGAGTTAGCGTTTCTTGAATACAGGTTCCACAGCAGCAAAGGCGAATTCATCGACATGAAACAGGATTCAGATATTTAGTACACACCCATTGGCATAAAATCATTACAAGAAGCGAAACCGCCCCCGCCGCATCTTCTAAGATGCAACGGGGGCGATTCCTTTATATCTACTTAATACTGTAAAGTTACTATCAATATTCGTCATCACCATCAGAGATGTCGGCAGCGTCAAGCGACAGGGCATCCGGGTCTTCTTCCACCGTAGTCCTATAGCTCTCCTCCGTCAAAATCTCGTCATCGAGCACATCCTCCTCTTCATCGTTGCTGTAATAGTCGTCCTTTACCTCAACATCATCCTCGTCATCATTGGTGCTCCTGTCGCAGAAGTCGTCATCCAGCTTCACCCTTGGCTTTATGATAGCAGGCTTAACCTTGGCGAAAATAGCTTCCACCCATCCGCCTTTCACTATCTCGAGCACCTCATACCCATCGTTAACCTTTATCTCATACAGTCCGCCGGGTTTGTGCAGGCGGTCTTTGGGCAGTGTTGTAGTAGAGATATCGAAGCCACTTTCTATTATATCCTTGATGCTTTGGTTAAGGCTGTCCCATCCTCCACCGAAGTTACGGTCGATTACTTCCAGCAGTTTCGCAGCGGAAATGTGGTGTATATTCTCGTATGTAAGGTCCGTAACATGATTTATCGGGCGTTTCTTTATTGCCCACTTCTGGTCTTTGTCCTTTATGTGTATGATGCCAATGCGCATTCCCCTGTCTTCATATTTCTTCAATATCTCAGGCTTATCCACCTTTATCTCTTCAAGATAGAATGCAGCGCTGATGACATCGAGGTAATGTTGTGCGTGTTCTGCCACTGCATCATCCTTGTCAGGCTTTGCCCACATCATAAAGATGTCGGTCTCCTGCAAATCCCATACATTACCCTTTGTCAATCCTCTTAGTGTCCTTGTCTTGCTTTCCTTCATAAATTGTCTTATTAAAAAAGTGGTGCAAAAATACTACAATATTTTCTTTGCAGCAAATTTTCTGCTACTATTTTTCGTTAATGACATACATTTACAGTCTCATTCCTCTATCCACCTTACTTTTATGACGCATACACGGATATTTTGGTCTTGCGTGTCGTTATTCACTTTGGCTATATGCCAGTCTCCGGGGAAGAAGATAAAGAACTTGTCGGGCGTAGAATCATAAAAGCGCGCACGCTCTTTGGCATAGTTATAATGTATCACATCAGGCTTGTATTTGCTTTTCGGAGTTGAAGTGACATGGTCTATTATGCCAAACCGCTCCACGCCCTTGACACAATACTGAAAATCTATGCCGTGATAATGGCTCTCACTGTTTCTTTTCTCTAACGGTCCATTCTCCGAATCCTCCACGCTTATCGTGAGATCACTGTCAGGTATCTTATGCTTGCCTTTGGGCAATGCCAGCAAATCCGTCTTGGCGAGATAGGCAAACAACTTTTTCCACTGTTCGGGATTACGCTGATATTGCAGGTAGAAGTCCACTGCATTGACCGTTTCGTGTGGGTCCGCGGCAGTAAATCCCTGCCTCCACTCACCTTTCTTCATCCATTTCCGGGCCTTCTTCCGTAGTTTAGCGTCATAACATTCATTGGTATATACTGGCCTGATAGTTGATGTGGCATTATTTTTCTTAGCGTCCGCAACCAGTGGCATAGCCAGAAGACATGCGAATAAAAGTAGTTTTTTCATAGTGTCTTAGCATTTAACAGTTTTGTTTCTGCCACAAAATTACAATAAAAAGCCGTGCCTGCAAAAAAAATGCGTAAAAAGTTTGCGTGATTGAATGATTATTTGTAATTTTGCACCCAGAGGTTTGAAACATCAAGCCTTATAAAGCAATAAAGAATATGTCCTTTACATTTAGCACATATTGGTGGTGGCGCAACTCAAGATTTACAAAGTCGTGAGGCGTTGACCCCATAGGTGCAGGAACGTATAAAAGAAGAATACATACACCTTACAGAGAGGTCTGTTGCTAATCGCGACAGGCCTCTTTCTTTTTATCCACATAACATCTCCTCCCAACGAGAAGACAAACAAACAACCAAACAATAACAAATAAGAAGAAACATGAAACAGTTGCTTTCAAAAATGCTTAATCACGAAAAGCTTACACGACACGAGATGCTTGACATTCTCATCGGTATCACAGAAGGGAAATATCCCGCAGAGCAGATTGCCGCTTTGCTGACGGGGTTGCAGATGCGCGGAATAACCGTTGACGAGCTCCTTGGCTTCCGCGACGGCATACTCGCAACAGGTGTCCCCGCCATACTCGACGCACCGCGCTACATTGACATCGTAGGCACTGGCGGTGACCAGAAGAATACGTTTAACATATCCACCTGCTCATGCTTCGTCGTGGCTGGGGCTGGCTACAAAGTGGCAAAACATGGCAATTATGCGGCTACATCCGTATCAGGAGCTTCCAATGTGATAGAGATGCACGGTGTGAAATTCACCAACGATATCGACCAGCTCAACCGTAGCATCAACGAAAGCAATTTTGTGTATCTCCACGCCCCGCTCTTCGCACGAGCTATGAAGTTCGTGACGCCGATAAGGAAGAACATCTCCTTCCCCACTATCTTCAATCTGCTCGGCCCCATCGTCAACCCCTCACAGCCAAAGTGCCAGTTGCTGGGCGTAGCGACACTCGACCAAATGCGCCTTTACAATAGTGTCTATCAGAAATTGGGTGTTGATTACAGCATAGAAAACTCCATAGACGGTTACGATGAGATTTCTCTTACAGGCAACTTCAAGGTAACAACAAACAACTACGAGCGTATCTTCTCACCCTCTGACATCGGTCTGCCAGTGGCACAGGCGAGCGAGTTACGCGGTGGAGACACCAAAGAGGAGGCCATGCAGATATTCGACAACGTGCTGGAGAACAAGTCAACCACCGCCCAGAAGAATGTGGTAATAGCCAACGCAGCCTTTGCCATACAGGTTTACGAGGGCGGGAAGGACATTGCGGAGTGCATAGCCATAGCGCGCGAGTCTATTGAAAGCGGCAGGGCATACCAAGCTCTGAAGAAATATGTGGAGGTAAACTCATGAAAGACATCCTTGCAGAAATAGTAGAACACAAGCGCGGCGAGTTGCGAGACTTCAAGGCTGCCAAGCCAATGGACTTGCTCGTCAAAGAGGTGGAGGCCCTACCCGCTACGAATATACCGTCTATGCGCGCGGCTCTGATGGGTAGCGACACTGGCATCATAGCCGAGTTCAAACGCAAATCGCCCTCAAAAGGGTGGATAAAAGAAGACGGCAAGGCCGACCTTATCCCCAAAGCCTACCAAGACAACGGTGCGGCAGCGTTGAGCATCCTCACCGACAGCCGTTACTTCGGCGGCAAAGACAGTTTCATCACCACTGCGCGACAGTCAGGCGTGACGGCACCTGTGCTGTACAAGAACTTCGTAATCGATGAATACCAGCTGCTCCAAGCCCGCCTGTACGGCGCGTCAGCGGTACTGCTCATCGCAGCCTGCCTAAGCAAGACGAAGTGCGACACGCTAATAAACAAAGCCCACGCTCTCGGCATGGAGGTACTGCTGGAGATGCACAGCGAGACGGAACTGGAATACGCAGCCCTTTCCCCAGACATGTACGGCATAAACAACCGTAACCTCGGCACTTTCATCACGAAGGTGGAAAACTCTTTCCGGCTGGCGGAGCTGCTGCCAAAGGGTGCGTGCAAGGTTAGTGAAAGCGGAATAAGCAACCCCGACACCGTGCGTGAGCTTCGCTTGGCTGGCTTCAACGGTTTCCTGATAGGCGAGAACTTCATGAAAACTGCCGACCCAGGGGCTACGCTCGCGGAGTTTATAAGAAAGATATAAGGTGGGGACTATAAATTACCACCGTAAACACACTTCAATATGCAGATAAAAGTATGCGGAATGCGTGACCCGGAGAACATACACGCAGTAAAGGAACTCGGCATTGACTACATGGGACTTATCTTCTGGCCCAAAAGTCCCAGATATGTCGGTACCATTAATGTTAACGCAGGGACAATGCCCAACCTGCCATGTCAGCTGGACACCGACGGTACGCCAGCTGAAACGAACCAGAAGCAGCCTGCACTCGTGGGCGTCTTCGTGAACGAGATGCCACAGACTGTGGTGACCTGCGCCTACAACTACCGCCTTGACTACATACAACTGCACGGTAACGAGAGCACCATCTACATAGACAACCTTCGAAGAACACTCGTGCCCGACATCCTGCCCAACGTAAGGATTATCAAGGCTCTGAGCATACGCGAGGCGGACGACGTGAAACGATGGCGTGAATACGCCGGGCACGTTGACCTGTTCCTCTTCGACACTAAGTGCGAAAGCATGGGAGGGTCAGGCAAGCAGTTCGACTGGTCGGTGCTAAACGGTTACGATGGCGATACACCCTTCCTGCTTTCCGGGGGCATAGGACCAGAGGACGCGGAACGCATAAAAGTCTTCAACCACCCGAGGTGCATCGGCATAGACATAAACTCAAGGTTTGAGACGGCTCCTGCCTTGAAAGACACAGAGAGACTGAGGACTTTCATACACCAAATCAAGGATTAAACAAACTATAACAATGAACAAGATAAACAAACTTTTTGCAGACAATAAGGACAGGAAACTGCTGTCGCTATACTTCTGCGCCGGACATCCTACTCTGGAGTGCACAGGAAACGTTATCAAGACCCTACAAAGAAGGGGGATAGACATGATAGAAGTGGGAGTGCCTTTCTCTGACCCCATGGCTGACGGCCCTGTGATACAGCAGGCAGCCACGCAGTCATTACGCAACGGGACATCACTTCGCAAAATCTTCGAGCAACTGAAAGCCATCAAAGACGAGGTGCGTATTCCGCTGATACTTATGGGATATCTCAACGTCATCTTACAGTATGGCGTGGAAAATTTCTGCAAGTCGTGCGTGGAATGTGGGGTCAGCGGAGCCATAATACCCGACCTGCCTTTCAAAGACTACCTGGAACTGAAGCCCATTGCCGACAAATACGACTTACGCTTCATCATGCTCATCACACCAGAGACGTCAGAAGAGCGCATAAGGTTCATTGACGAGCATACGGACGGTTTCATCTATATGGTAAGTTCCGCCAGCACCACAGGGGCGCAAAAATCGTTTGACGAGGCGAAACAGGAGTATTTCCAACGCATCAATGCCATGAACCTGCGTAACCCGCGCATGATAGGCTTCGGCATCAGCAACAAACAGACGCTGGAGTCTTCGCAGCAAAACGCCGCAGGGGCTATAATTGGCAGTAAATTCGTGCAACTGCTGGCGGAAACCAACGGCGACGCAGAGTTGGCAATAGACAAACTGTATGACGCGCTGGGGAAGTGAAAAGGGATAAAGGTTTAGGTTATAGGTGTTAGGTTGCAGGTCGTTAGCTCTTTGCAAGCGAGGTGGTAAGACAGAGTGAGGAGTCTCATGATTATCCCAAGCGACCAAAGCCCCAAAACCGACAACCACCATACCTGAAGTAAAAGCATAGCGATTACAATGCTAAAGCGTAGCGATTACAATGCTAAAGCATAGCTATTACAATGCTAAAGCATAGCTATTGCGATTGGAAAGGATAAAAACATTAACGAGACCAAGTGTAAGAAAACAAAAAATATCAACAAACATGAACTACGATGTCAATGAAGACGGCTTCTACGGAAACTACGGCGGAGCTTATATACCGGAAATATTATACAAGACGGTGGAGGACCTCAAAAAGGCTTACCGCCCCATCCTTGAGAGCGAAGAGTTCAAGACAGAGTTTCACGCCCTGCTGAAAGACTACGTGGGCCGCCCCTCTCCACTCTACTTCGCAAAGCGTATGTCGGAGAAATACGGCTGTCAGCTCTACCTGAAGCGTGAAGACCTTAACCACACGGGGGCACACAAGATAAACAATGCGTTGGGACAGATTCTCCTTGCCAAGAAGATGGGCAAGAAACGCATCATTGCCGAAACAGGTGCAGGACAGCATGGCGTTGCCACCGCCACGGTATGCGCACTGATGGATATGCCATGCACGGTGTATATGGGTGCGCTGGACGTGCAGCGACAACACGTCAACGTGGAGAGGATGAAGATGCTGGGAGCCACGGTGCACCCAGTGGAGAGCGGAAACATGACGCTCAAAGACGGCACTAACGAGGCTATACGCGACTGGTGCAGTCATCCTGCCGACACCTTCTACATCATAGGCAGTACGGTAGGACCACATCCCTACCCTGACCTTGTGGCACGGCTACAGAGTGTTATATCAGAAGAGATAAAATGGCAGTTGGAAGAGAAGATTGGACGCGACTACCCCGACTACCTCATGGCATGCGTGGGCGGTGGCTCCAACGCCGCAGGTACGATATACCACTACATCAACGATGAGCGGGTGAAGATTATCCTCGGCGAAGCTGGAGGCATGGGCGTGGAAACAGACAAGACCGCTGCTTCCATGCAGGTGGGCACAACGGGCATATTGCACGGCTCTCGAATAAAGTTGATGCAGACAGAGGATGGGCAGATTATAGAACCTTATTCTATATCCGCAGGACTTGACTACCCCGGCACCGGACCTATACACTGCAACCTCTATGATACGGGACGCGCGCAGGTGCTACCTGCCAATGACGACGAGGCTCTGCGCGCCGCTTTTGAGCTGACACGACTTGAGGGTATCATACCGGCACTGGAGTCAGCCCATGCCCTCGCACTGCTGCCAAAGGTCGCACCACAGTTCAAGAAGGAAGACGTAGTGGTGCTGACAGTCTCTGGCCGCGGCGACAAAGACCTCGATACCTATCTTGCGAATATGTGATTTTAGTTGTTTAGTGATTTGGTGGTTTAGTGGTTTAGTTGGATGCAATAGGCGACCAAGCGACCAAACCACCAAACCACCAAACCACTAAACCACCAAACCACTAAACCACCAAACCACCAAACAACCAATCCCCCCGCCCCTGTGTCTCGGGCGTCAGCCCGAGAAAAGCCCTCAACCAAACAACAAAAAAAAAAACACAAATGTTCAGATACAAAACAACAACCAAGACTATCCTTGCGGACCTCTATACGCCTGTGAGCGTATATATGCGTCTTAGGGACATCTATCCGCAGTCTGCGCTGATGGAGAGCTCTGACTATCACGAGAAAGACAACTCGCGGTCTTTCATAGGACTAAACCCCGTGGCATCTGTCAGCATCAGCCACGGCGAGGCCGTCTGCTCCTACCCCGATGGCACAACGGTGCGCCACGCCGTAAACCACGACTACCGCTCAGACAATGCCATCAATGACTTCATAAACCGTTTCGCCATCACCGGTGACTGCGCGGAATACTGCGGACTGTATGGCTACACCGCCTTCAATGCCGTAAGATATTTTGAGGATATAGCGGTGAAAGACACTACAATGGCAAAGAATGACGCTCCGGATATGCTCTATATCTTCTTCCGCGACGTGATAGTGTTCGACCATTTCAACAATAAAATGATTATTATAACACTCACGGAAGAAGGAGACACGACTGCTAACGGCACGGAACAAATAGAGAAGCTGATGGTAAGAATGAACAAAGCCAACGTGCAGCCATACAGTTTCCACCCCATCGGCGACACCACCTCGCCACTGACAGACGAGGAGCACAAAGCAAACATACGCAAGGGCATTAAGCACTGCCTGCGTGGCGATGTGTTCCAGATTGTGTTGTCACGCCGATTTGTACAACAGTATGAGGGGGACGACTTCAAACTCTATCGCGCTCTGCGTAGCATAAACCCCTCACCATACCTGTTCTACTTCGACTTCGGTGGATTCCGCATATTCGGCTCGTCACCAGAGACGCATTACCGCATAACAATAAACGACAATGGGGAATACTTTGCATATATAGACCCCATTGCAGGAACAACAAAACGCACTGGCAACGCGGAGCAAGACCGCAGGAACGCGGAATACCTACGTAACGATGCCAAGGAGAATGCGGAGCACGTGATGCTGGTTGACCTTGCACGCAACGACTTGTCACGGAATTGTCACAATGTAAAGGTGGATTTCTACAAGGATATGCAGTATTATTCACACGTCATACACCTTGTAAGCCGCGTCAGCGGAAAGCTCGACAAAGGAGCAGACCCCATAAAGGCGTTCATCGACACCTTCCCTGCCGGCACCCTATCAGGAGCTCCAAAGGTACGTGCCATGCAACTGATATCCGAATATGAGCCACACAACCGTGGAGCATACGGCGGATGTATCGGTTTCATTGGCTTTAACCGCACGCTAAATCAAGCTATCACGATACGCACATTCGTGAGCCGCAACGGCGAACTGTGGTTCCAAGCTGGTGGAGGCATCGTGGCAAAAAGCGATGAAGAATATGAATTGCAGGAAGTGAACAACAAGCTCGGAGCACTGCGCAGAGCTATTCTTATGGCAGAGAACATGTAATAACATTAGCTAACAAACACAATGAAACATATAGTAATAATAGATAACTATGACTCCTTCACCTACAACCTTAGTCACCTCGTAAAGGAACTGGGCGCAGAAGTCACTGTTTACCGCAACGACCAGTTCACGATGGAGGAACTGGAAGGCTTTGACAAGATTATCCTCTCGCCCGGACCGGGCATACCTTCCGAGGCTGGGCTGCTGCTTGACGTGATAAAGCATTATGCTGGCAAGAAGCCAATACTCGGCGTTTGCCTTGGCCATCAGGCTATAGGAGAATTCTTCGGGGGTAAATTAGAGAACCTGTCAACAGTATTCCACGGCGTAGCAACAGAAGGAACGCAGTTTGGCAACGACATCATCTTCAACGGATTACCACGCCGCATCGTCATGGGGCGTTACCACTCTTGGGTGGTAAGCAAGGAGAACCTCCCCGACTGTCTTGAGATAACGGCTGAAAGTGACGAAGGACAGATTATGGCACTGCGTCACAAGGAGTATGACATACACGGAATACAGTTCCACCCAGAAAGCGTGTTGACAACTGAAGGCAGAACAATGCTAAACAACTGGTTAGCATCATAAAAGAGAAACCGTTTCCGCAACAGCTATTCCACCTTCATTGACTTCGCTGGATGGATGGTGGAAACAAGGCAACTCGGCAATACAAGCGCCATAGTTGTGATGAGAAGCGTGGCGATATTGAGTAACACGAGCAATGGCACGTTCAACTCCACGGGAGCTTCCGCCACATAATATGTCGCTGGGTCGAGGCTTACTATGCCAGTATGCTGTTGTAACAGACAGAGACCTATACCGATGACGTTGCCCCACAACATTCCCTTCGCCACAATGAAGAGGGCAAGCCATCGGAAAGTGCGGCGTATTAAGGCGTTACGAGCGCCAAGGGCTTTAAGGAGTCCTATCATGGAGCTACGCTCAAGGATAATGATAAGCAACCCACTAATCATTGTAAAACCAGAAACGCTGACCATAAGGATGAGAATAATCCACACATTAAGGTCGAGGAGGTCAAGCCATGAGAATGTCTGCGGGGCAAGATCTTGTATCGTAGCGGAGGTAAGAGGGTTTCCGTCGCTGTCGTAGGTCTTGTTCACCTTATTTATTATAACGTCTTCAACGGCAGGAATACTGTCAAAGCCAGCGGTGAGGAGCTCCAATCCCGTCACCTCACGCTTATCTTCTTCTGGCAACATCTGCCATCCGTTGAGACGGGAAACTGTGTAGAGGTCGGTGAAACAGATAGATTCGTCATAGCGCGTGAGGTTTGTCTGGTATATTCCCGCCACGGTAAACTGCCGTGCTCTAACGTCCTCTGTGCCGAGGAAGTAGGCAAAGACCTTGTCACCAGGCTGAAGATGCAACTTGTCCGCCATGTTACGAGATATTAGCAGTTGCCGAGTGCTTTTATCGGCACTGAGTTTCGGCATGCTACCGCTGACTATATTGCTTGCAATAAAGGTAGTGTCATAATCCTCTCCTACCCCTTTGAACATCACGCCGAGGAAGTCTTCGTCTGTCTTCAGCACCCCCTGCTTTTGGGCATAACGCTGCACATGGCACACACCAGGAATGCCTTTCACCACACTAACAAGCGAATCGTTAGCATTAACAGGATGCGTCTGGTCGGTAGTCTGCAGCGTCATGTAATTAGAAACCACGATATGGCTGCCAAAACCAGCTATCTTGTCGCGAATAGTGTGCTTAAACCCCAGCACCACAGATATGGAGATAATCATAGTCGCCATGCCAATAGCAATGCCAAGCATGGCAATACGTACGGCAGGGCGGCTCACTTTCTTTGCCTGTATGCCTCCGCTGGAGTAAAGGCGGTGCGCAATGTAAAAAGGGAGTGACATAAAGGGATTAGGGATTACTTATTTGTTCTCCCGGGATATTCCTCAAGGGCCTTTCGCAATACTACGAGGGCGCGCTCAAGGTCGTCTTTCTTCAACACGTAAGCTATGCGCACCTGGTTAATGCCTGCTCCGGGAGTGGTATAAAATCCCGCCCCGGGAGCCATCATAACGGTCTCACCCTCATAGGAGAACTCTTCAAGACACCAGCGGCAGAACTTCTCCGCATCGTCCACAGGCAGCTGCGCCATGGTGTAGAATGCACCCATAGGGATAGGAGAATACACGCCGGAGATGCGGTTAAGGCCGTCAATAAGCACCTTACGACGCTCCACATACTCATCGTAAACATCCCTCATATACTCCTCTGGAACGTCAAGCGATGCCTCCGCCACTATCTGTCCAATGAGCGGTGGCGACAAACGCGCCTGACAAAATTTCATCACCGCCTGGCGTATCTCGCTGTTCTTCGTTATCAACGCACCAATACGTATGCCACATTCGGAATATCGTTTTGACACAGAGTCTATGAGCACGGTGTTGCGTTCTATGCCCTCAAGGTGACAAACCGAAATATATGGCGAGCCAGTGTATATGTATTCCCTGTACACCTCATCGGAAAAGAGATATAGGTCATACTTCTTCACAAGGTCACGTATCTGGTTCATCTCCCTGCGAGTGTAGAGGTAACCCGTCGGGTTATTCGGGTTACATATCATAATGGCACGTGTACGCGAGTTTATAAGCTCCTCAAACTTCTCCACTTTCGGCAGAGAGAAGCCCTCGTCTATTGTCGTTGCTATGGTACGAATTTTGGCACCAGCAGATATAGCGAAAGCCATGTAGTTAGCGTATGCTGGCTCTGGCACTATTATCTCATCGCCTGGATTAAGGCATGCCATGAATGCAAACAGTATAGCCTCACTGCCTCCGCTGGTTACTATAATATCATCGGGGGTGACAGAGATGTTATACTTGGCGTAATAGTCCACAAGCTTCTCCCTATAGGACTGTATGCCCTGCGAGGGAGAGTATTCAAGTATCTTGCGGTCTATGTTCTTCAGGGCATCAAGCCCCACCTGCGGCGTGGGAAGGTCTGGCTGACCAATGTTGAGGTGATACACCTTTATCCCACGTTTTTTTGCTGCTGCGGCGAGTGGCGCCAGCTTCCTGATAGGCGACTCTGGCATCTCCACTCCGCGTTTTGATATTTTTGGCATCGCGTTATTTATTGTTTTTTTATGCTTCCCCACCCGTTTGGCAAGGAACTATAATGGGCGCAAAATTACAAAAAATAATCGACAAAAAAGAACTTTTGCCGTTTTTTATTATCAAATAGGATGAAATGCGGGTATTTGTTGGCATATTAGACGGGAATTGCTTACCTTTGCACTACAAACAAACAATAACAATCAAGCAATGAGATCAAGAGCTGCGGAATGGTTTGAAACCAAGATACGCTATGAGAAGACAATGGAGGACGGGCTCCAGAAGAAGGTAACAGAGGCTTACGTGCTGGATGCGCTGTCATTCACCGAGGCAGAAGAGACGATTATCAGCGAGATGTCATCATACATCTCTGGCGAGTTCACCGTGACAGACATAAAGAAAGCATCCTACAAAGAGGTCTTCTTCAGCGACAATCCTCGCGATGACAAATGGTACAAGGCAAAACTACAGTTTATTATATTAGACGAAAAATCGGGTAAGGAGAAGCTCACCGCCGTCAACTACCTTGTGCAGGGTAACACATTCCAGAACGCCGTGCAAAACCTTGAGACTGTGATGAACACGGGGATGCAGGACTGGAAGATTGCTTCCGTCACCGAAACGACCCTGATGGACGTGTTCGAGCACGACGGCACGAAACACGTCAGCAAGCCAAAGGAGGACGACCGCCCCGAATACGAAGACGCGGCAGCGCAAGAGACCGCGGAGGCTTCGCTATAATAACACGACAATATGATTAGCAACAACCTACAAGAGGTGCGCCACACCCTTGACAACGGTGTATGCCTCGTAGCCGTAAGCAAATACCATCCTGTAGAAGCGGTGCAGGAGGCATACGCCGTTGGTCAACGTATCTTCGGCGAAAGCCGTGAGCAAGAACTGCGAATTAAGCACGAGAGCCTACCGAAAGACATACAATGGCACTTCATTGGTCACCTGCAGACTAACAAGGTGAAGTACATAGCGCCATACATAGCGATGATAGAGACCGTAGACTCCCTCAAGCTAATGAAGGAGATAGACAGGCAGGGAGCCAAGTGCGGCAGGGTCATAGACATCCTTCTCGAGCTACACCTCGCACAGGAAGACACTAAGAGCGGCATGACCCCTTCCGATTGTCTCGCCCTGCTCGACGGAGGAGAGTGGCGCGAGATGCGCAACATACGCATCCGCGGCATTATGATGATGGCAAGCAACACTGACGACACAGAGGAGATACGCCGCGAGTTCCTGCTGGCGCGCGACTTTTTCAACGCCGTCAAGGCAAAACACTTTGCCAATGACACCGCCTTCGACACCAAGTCCTATGGCATGAGCCATGACTATCTCCTCGCTCAGCAGTGTGGTTCCAACCATGTCAGGGTGGGTAGCAGGATTTTCGGGTAAGCACCTCATGAAACACCTCGTCCGCACCATAATATGGGTAGCCATCACGGTGTGGCTCTCCACTTTCGTACTGCTGAGAGTTCCGGCAGTACAGGCATTTCTTGCCAGCACCGCCAGCGAGGCACTGGCTGCGAAACTGGGTACAAAGGTGGAAGTGGGCAGGGTAGATTTGCGCCTCTTTAACCGCGTCATCATTGACAATCTTCTGATATACGACCAAGAGAGCAGGCAGATGTTGCGCGCCGGACGCGTGTCAGCCACGATACAGCTACTACCACTCCTCGACGGCAAAGTGTCCATATCCTCTGCTCAACTCTTCGGCATGAAGGCCTCCCTCTGCCGCCGCGACGCCTCCTCACCCCTCAACTGCCAATTTGCCATCGACTCGCTAAAGAGCAAGGACACGACCGCCACCACGCCGCTCAACCTCGACATCGCCTCGCTCATCATACGCAACGGCAGCATCACCTACGACCAACACGACAAGCCCATCGTGGAAGGGCAATTCTCGCCCTGCCACATAAACATCAGCAAGCTGTCGTCACATATTATATTATACAAGCTCACCGACGATTCCCTCCACCTTTCACTAAAACGCCTGTCGCTCTCCGAAGCCTCCGGCATACGGCTCAGTAACCTTTCTGCAGACCTCAAAGCCACCAGCGGCGACCTGCGACTAAGCGACCTGCTCCTGCGCCTGCCCAACACACGAGTCTCCATACCCGGTGTCAGAGTGACATACCAGACTGATAGCAGCGGATTATGCCCTGGCTCCCTGCGCTTCCGCGGCAGCGTCAGGGCAGAGAAGCTCTCCATCACCGACTTCGCCCCACTGCTGCCCAAGGGCAACCTCTCCGCCCTGCCCACGCTGAAATTCGCAGCCACCGCGGAAGGCACAGACCATCTCGCCACAGCCACCCTCGCCGCCTACTCCACCCACGGCGCGGAACTGTCGCTGCAAGCCTCCGCCACCATCACCGACATACTCCGCCAACCCAAAGCGGACATATTGCTCAACCGCCTCAACATGACGGAAAGCCTCACCCTCGCTATCGCTTCACTCCCCGGCATGCCGGCAGTGCTGGGTCGCACAGGCTCCATAGAGGCACGGGGACGCTTCGGATGGCAAGGCACACGCCACTTCACAGCCCACACCGACATAAGCACGTCGAAGGCGGGGAAAGTGGCATTAAACGGAGAATACAACGCCGGGAGCATCAAAGCCACCATAGAGACAGCCGCCCTCGACATCGCCCAGCTCACTGGCGACCAGCGTTTCGGCAACATAAAATGCCGTCTCGCCATGGAGGCACACACCGATGGCAAGGCGGGCATCACCTCCGGCAAGGCAAAGGGCACGGTGGAGGAGATGGCATACCGTGGCTACACTTACAGCAACGCTAATATTGACATCGCATACGCTGGCGACATCGTGAGCGGCAGCCTCGACATACAGGACCCAAACCTGCGGCTCTCCATAGACGGCAAGGCAGGCATAGGGCGCAAAAAGAGCCTCCGCGCCCACGCCACGCTGAGCGACTTCTGCCCCTCCGCCCTCAACCTCACGGACAAATTCCACGGCGACCACTTCGCCCTCACCATGGAAGCCGACGCAGAGGGAACCACCATCGACGACTTCTCGGGCACGGTGTCGCTGACGGACATCAGCGTCTTCGACCCCATGGGCGGCAAACCCGATGCCGGGCTCGAAAACGCCGCACTCTCTGTAGGACGCACCGAGGACGGCAGGAAGCAGCTACTCTTCAGCAGCGACTTCGCAACTCTCCAACTGCTTGGCACCTTCACCGCGTCCACCGTGGCGCGCAGTTTCACCAACCTCGCCGCCGCGCACCTGCCAGCCATAAAGCAACTGCCCCTGCCGCAGAATAACTCTGACGACTTCACCCTGCACGCCACCATACATAACACTGATTTCATAAAGCGGCTGGCGCAGTTGCCCGCCACCATACATAGCCCCCTCACCGTGGACGGCTATGTCAACACCCCCACGGGTAGTGCGAGCATCACCCTCTCCGCCCCGTCGCTCACCATCGGTGACACCAGCCTCTCCGCCACCGACCTGAGGCTATGGACCGAGGAAGATGCGCTACGCGCCAGACTCGCCACAAATATAGAGGAGAAGAACGGTCCCGTGGCCTTCGGCATAGACTGCCGCGCGCAAGACAATGGTCTCACCACTGCCATATCATGGGACAATATGCGCGCCGACATCTTCCGCGGACGACTGAACACCGTGACACAGTTCACGCCCAGCACAGGCAGCGCCACCGACGCCAGCGTCAGCATACCCCACTCCATCTTCGAAGTTGGCGACACCGTGTGGAACATACACACACACGGAATACGCTACGAAGACGGCAAACTCACCGTGGACCACCTCGCCGTGGAGAACGACAGCCAGCACCTTTACGTAAGCGGCACTGCCTCACCATCCTCCGCCGACACCCTCACCGTGGAGTTGAAAGACCTCAACATAGGCTACATCCTCGACCTCGTAAACTTCCACTCCGTGGAGTTCGACGGCAAAGCCTCCGGCACAGCCGCCGCATCGGGCGTAATGCAGCACCCCGAAGCCAGCGCCGCCCTCACCATCAGCGACTTCAAGTTCGAGGGTGGACGGCTGGGCACCATGCGCCTCAACGCAGGCTACGCCGCCTCCACGGGGAACATAACAGTAGAGGGCAAGGCGGAGACCGACAGCGGTAGCCTCGCCGTGGGTGGATATATCTCCCCTCAGCACAACAACATAGACCTCGCCATGGACCTTGGCCGCACCCCTTTGGAGTTCATGCGGACCTACTGCGGCTCCTTCCTCAGCGACATTAGCCTCCACGGCAGCGGCGCACTACGCCTCCACGGCCCCCTCAACGCCATCAACCTCGAAGGCAAAGTAGCGGCAAAAGGTAGCATGACACTCACCGCCACCAACTGCCGCTACCGCCTTGAAGGCGACACCGTCGCCTTCATCCCCGACGACATACGCCTCGACGGCGTGCGCCTGCACGACACCTCAGGCGGCGTGGCACACCTCACTGGAGGCATACACCACCGCCACCTCAGCAGGATATCCTACGACATCACTGCCACCACACGCAACCTCATAGCCTACAACATACCCACTCTGTCCGCTGACGACACCTTCTGCGGCTATGCCGCCATAAACGGCGATATAGGAGTACACGGCAAAGGCAACGAGGTGCGCGTCACAGCCGACTGCACCCTCCTGCCCAACAGCTTCCTAACTTATAACGCCTCGTCGCCAGAGACACTGCGCTCGCAAGACTTCATAACCTGGGGCAGCCACCAAGCCACCCTCACGAGCCCCGGCACCGCCGCCGACACCCTCGCCCCCAGTCACCGCAAACGCCTCGATGCAGGCAACGACAGGGCCAACATACGCCTTGACCTCATGGTCAACACCACCCCTGAGACTCGCCTGCATGTCATCATGGACGAGGCAACGGGCGACAACA
Source organism: Prevotella sp. (assembly GCA_022773825.1). Lineage (GTDB taxonomy): Bacteria > Bacteroidota > Bacteroidia > Bacteroidales > Bacteroidaceae > Prevotella. The sequence continues at coordinate 9,806 of JALFOF010000084.1, read as the reverse complement.
TCGACCTCTACGGCAGCGGCGCACTGCGCATAGACTACTACAATAAAGGCGCCCTCAACATCTTCGGCAACTACACCGTTGACCACGGCAGCTACAGGATGACCGTGCAAAACCTCATGCGGCGTGACTTCTCTTTCCGGCAAGGCGGCACCATAGCCTTCAGCGGCGACCCCTACGACGCTATTCTCAACCTCCAGGCCGCCTACCACATCCCCAGCGTCTCCCTCGCCGACCTACGCCTCGGCAGCAGCTTCAAAGCCAACAGCGTTCCCGTCAGCTGCCTTATGAACATCACCGGCCCGCCAGCCAACCCCCGCGTGGACTTTGGGCTCGACCTGCCGTCGCTTGGCAGCGACGCACGGCAGATGGTTTACTCCGTCATAAACTCAGAGGAAGAGATGAACCAGCAAGTGCTCTACCTACTCGCCATAGGCAGGTTCTACTCGCAAGACACCGACGGCGACGGCGAACAGCGCACCAACCGCGGCACCCTCGCCATGCAGAGCTTCCTCAGCGGTACCCTCTCGCAGCAGCTCACAGACATCCTCGGACAAGTGACAGGCAGCACCAACTGGACTCTCGGCGCTAACATCACCCCCGGTGCCGACGGCTTTAACAACGCTGTGTACGAGGGACTGCTCAGCGGCCGGCTGTTCAACAACCGCCTTGTCTTCAACGGACAGTTCGGATACCGCGACAACATCAGCACCGACACACAGAATTTCATAGGCGACTTCACCCTGCAATACCTCCTCACCCCCACTGGCAGCTTCGCCCTTAAAATGTACAACCAGTCCAACGACCGCTACTTCACACGCAGCTCACTCAACACGCAGGGCATCGGCATCGTCATACAAAAAGAGTTCGGGAGATATAAGTCAAAAACAACACCATGATTTTAGTACGAACACACCTGACGGAGGGAGGGTAATCGCTATGCTTTAGCACCGTAATCACAATGAGATTGGAATGTAATCGCTATGCTTTTACAATGTAAAAGCATAGCGATTACTTTTTTATATAGTTAAGTAGGTGTACATAATTATTTTTATAATGATTGTATTGGATAGTGATGCAGGATTAGTATGTGATATAAAGGAGTGTAGTGACTCCTACTCGACTGTTATCACATGCTGATAATGCGTGGTAGGCAATGCAAGGTTTATATAAATAATTATGCACACCTACTTATAAACGTCACAGAACGTGCCAATGGGATGCGATATATGCTACACTAACCATGCGGAGGCTGACCAAGACGACATGGACAACTTGCTGACGCTTCTCGTAGCATCGGGCGTAAACTACATAATGGGGATACCGGGGGCTGATGACATAATGCTGAACTACCAGAGCACATCATATCATGACGCTATGTATGCACGTTAATTGCTCGGTAAGAAGCACGCTCCTGAGTCCGCGGAATGGTTGCAGAATATCCAACATCCGTCCCGAGGGACTGACATACGAGCGTGCTGCCTTCAAGCTGGCATGGCTGATAGAGATGGCTTACGAACGAGGAGTAAGCGGTACGGCACAAAAGGATAAAAGTGACGACCCTTCACAATATCACATTCTCAAGCCACGTGGGACAACGGGGATAACGAGCGACTGAGGCTCAAGGGTGGAACATCTACTTATCTTACTCCATGCTCGAGATTGTAACGTCATCGAACTCGTCAAGGTATTCTATAAGGCGGTCGGTGGGTGTGCCGCGCTTTACCTTCATCTCCAACGTGACCTCGAATATCTCGCCCTTGGATGTGCGGCGGTCTTTAAGCTCGTATGAGTGTATCTCCACACCGTCGGCTTTCAGTTGCTTTATGACCCTGCGGATGCTTTCCTTCGACGTGGAGGTGAAGGTGAGCATGGCGGTGGTGGTACCTGTACGCGGTATCAGTACGTGGAGCACCTCAAGGCCCACCAACACCATGATGGTGGTAATGGCTGCGGCGGCATACATGCCTGTGCCGCAGGCGAGACCTATGGCAGCGGTAACCCACAGACCAGCGGCGGTGGTGAGGCCGCGGACCATATTCTTTTGGAATATGATAGTGCCAGCTCCGAGAAAACCAATTCCCGACACTACTTGCGCGGCAACGCGGGAGGAGTCTTTGAGGTCGATGCCAAAGCCATACTGTGATACGAGGCAGAAGAGGGCGCTGCCCATAGCAACAAGGAAATGGGTGCGGAAGCCTGCGTCTTTGGAACGGTATTCGCGTTCTATGCCTATGATGCCGCCAAGAAGGAGGGCTATGGATAGGCGTAGGGTGAGTTCGAGGGGATTGTCCATAGATGGTGAGGAGGGATTAAAGGGTACTTATGTGCTCTATGCCAACGGTGCGTACTCCAACATCTTTGCGGAGGGAGAGACATTTGTTGTGCCTCGTCTTGGAACGCATACGAGAGAGGATGGTGACTTCGTCTTGGGTAAGGTCAATGATGACAGTGTTGCTGGCAGGATGTTAGGTTTGCCTTGCGAAGATTGTGGTTTACAGTGTGGTTAGGGCTTTAGCGCACTGCTGATGGCCTCATAGCTTTCTTCCATGAGGCGATGTATGTTGTCCGCGCCCTGGGAATGTGGATAGATGGGTTTGTGGATTGTCAGCGACAAGGGGTGGCGGCAAATGAACTTGCCGTCACGCTGGCGTGGCAATACGCAGAAAGAGCCGTTGATGGTCATGGGAACAACAGGCAACTGCAATTCGTCGGCAAGGGTGAAGGCTCCGCGGCGGAAAGGTGACATGCTCCCTGTGAAGGTGCGTGCACCCTCTGGAAAAACCATGACGGAGGCTCCGTGTTTCAATGCTTCTTCTGCTTTGCGATAGGTGGCACGCGTCTTTCCTGCGCCAGCATTATCAACAAAGATGTAACCAGCGTGGCGACAGGCAATGCCGAGGAAGGGTATCTTCTCAAGGGAGCGTTTTAGCATCCATCGTATCTCTACGCCGAGGTAACCGCTGATTAGAAAAATATCATAGGCTCCTTGGTGGTTGGCAGTGTAAACACATGAGGCATGAGGTGGTATGTTCTCTCGTCCATGGACTTCAACGTGTAGCAGAGAGGCACGGATGATGATGCGCGACCAAAGGCGTGAGATGGTGGTGCCCCACCAATCGGGACGGGTGAGAATACCAAGGGGACAGGGGAGGTGCTGCCGGAGCCACCCTGTGATGGGACAAAGGATGGCGATAGTGGTGCCAGCCCAGATGGAGGCAAGGAGGACAACGGGGGCAAGGATGAAGAGTTGGTATATCTTATAGGGTATGGCGCGCATTTATGCAAATGTAAAGTGTAAGTGTCTAAGTGTTTGGTGTTAGTGGCTAAAGGTGACGGCTTCACCTCTACTTGTATCATCAAAATGTCCGTTGTCATATACAAGGCGACCATTTACGATTGTTTGACATACGTGCCAATGGAAGTTAGAGCCTTCTAGTGGACTCCATGAGCATTTGCTTTGTATATTGTCTTTAGTGAGTTGCCACGGACTATCTGAGCGACTGACAATAGCGATGTCTGCTTTGTAGCCTGGGCGAAGGAAGCCACGACGGCTGACGGAGAACAACGTGGCTGGGTTGTGACACATTAACTCGACGAGTCGCTCGGGTGTCAGCACTTTCTGATCAACAAGGGAGAGCATGGCAACGAGGGAATATTGTATCATTGGCATACCTGACACTGCTTTCGCCGCGCCACCTTGTTTCTCTTCTATGGTGTGTGGGGCATGGTCTGTTCCGATGGTGTGGATGCGGCCATCGGCGGGGGTAAGGGCTTGGCGAAGGGCTTGGCGGTCAGCAGCACTTTTGATAGCGGGGTTGCACTTTATCAAGCTACCAAGGGTATCGTAGTCCTCTTGTGTGAAGAGGAGGTGTGCCACGGTGGCTTCAAGGGTTATAAGGGGATCACCAGGGGTGAGGAGTGACAGCTCGCGAGCGGTGCTGACATGGGCTATATGGAGACGAGTGTTATGGCGACGTGCCATGGCGACAGCCATAGCAGCGGAGGTGTAGCAGGCTTCAGCGGAGCGTATGTCAGGGTGGTGGCGCACGTCGGGGTCAGGGGTGTGGCAGGTAGCTTGGTACTGCCGCATGTTACGGTTGATGGTGGCGGTGTCTTCACAGTGTGCCATGAGGGGTATATTCATGGTATGGGCTGCCTGGAAGAGTGCGTTGAGGGTGGGTGCTTGATCTACGAGCATATTACCTGTGCTGGAGCCCATGAAGACTTTTATGCCGGGAATGGCGCGGGGGTTGAGGGTGCTTAGGAAGTGGAGGTTGTCGTTGGTGGCGCCAGGGAAGAAAGTGTAGTTGACGTGCATCTTGCTCCGGGCTATGCGGTGTTTCTCTGCCATGGCTGCGGCGCTGGTGGTTTGGGGGATGGTGTTGGGCATATCGAAGACGGTGGTGACGCCTCCGTAGGCGGCTGCGCGGCTCTCTGTCTCCATGTCAGCTTTATGGGTGAGCCCAGGGTCGCGAAAATGGACGTGGGTGTCTATCACTCCGGGAATAACGAAACAGCCTTCGGCGTTGATGATGGTGTCGAAGGGGAGAGTGTGCTCTACGGCGTGAGGGCTGGTGATGTTTGTAATGACATCGTTTTCGATGATGATGTCGGCGTGGCGTTGCTGACCTTCGTTGACGATGGTGCCGCCTGTTATCAGTATCTTGCTCATTGGCGCGTCATTGTTCTGGCTGTGCCATTTGGTTGGGGGTGGGTGCTGTCTCCGTCGGTGTAGAAGGGATAGGCTGTTGCACATCAGCCACACCGCTCATCACGTCTTGATTGTGTTGCGCCGCTTCCATAAATTCCTTCACTATCGGGTTACTCTTGAATTTGTCTGTTGCCTTTGCCATGAGTGCTTCTATCCATGGTGTGAGCATGGGGTATGCGAAGGCTTGTGTTGCCATGAGGAAGACATAGGGTCCGAGGCAGTTGTCGAAGTTGTCGGCGATAAAAGTACTCACGAGACGGTCTTCTTTACGTAGAAGTTCTTCGTGGGCTATGGAGAGGCGATGGTTTACTTCGTCCATGTCGTCGCCGTTCATATATGCCTGGTTCTGCGTGTGCTCGAGGTCTGCCATCTGTATGGCTATATCGCGGTAGCGGTTAGTGAAGGCGGTGAGTGTGTCGTTGAGGGGTGTGCCGTTGCATACCTGTCGCTGGGCGTTCATCTCCACTTTTATCTTGCCGTCTTCGAGGACAACAGGTATAACGGCATTGTTGTCCATACACAGCATTACGACTTGCACGGAGTCGAGTGTACCGGAGAACTTGAACTTGCCATGTACCACATCGCAGGAGTCAAGGCCGTGGGGGGTATCGCCAGTGAGGGGGCGGAGGTAGAGCATACGGCCGTCAACGCCTTGCAGGTCGGAGGAACCAGTGATGTCGTACTTGGTGCAGGAAGTGATGGTGACCATGATGAGAAGGGCAAGGCACGTTGCGGAAAAAGTCAATGTCGTTATCTTATTTTTCATATATCTATTTGAGGTTAATGGCTCGCATTAGGTTCTGCTTGCCTTTAGTTATGTGCAAAGATATTGAGAATTATCGATGTAGGAAAATAAATTCACGGTATTTAGGCAACGGCGCTGTTGGTTTAATGTTTTTTAGTTTCGGGGGGTGGCTGTTTAGGATTTGTAAACACAGCGGTTTTGGATTTTTTTCTAATGCTTCTTTTATTATTTCTTCAAAAAAAAACGCGGAAGAGGTCTATTCTTTATATGTATGAGCCTGTTAGATAAAAAAAAGAAAGAGGCGGTTAGGCTTCTTTCTTTATCTCGTTTGACAGTCGCAGTGTGGCATATAGCTGAAGAATGCATGCTATGAGGAGCATGACACCCCAATTGTTATGCACGTAGTGGCAGTACGCACTGTATGTTTCTATGCTGGTGGAGAACAGTGGCATAAAGATGCGGAAAGTTTGTTCTACCATGAGGAGGGCAGAGAGTACCATACAGATGCTACCGATAACTGCTATGCGGCGTAGGCGGCGGATTGTGAGGTTGCTGCCGCTGTATGTCTGTATGAGCTGCATGGCAGCGAAGATTATGGCACCGAAGGCGAAGGTTATGGCGGCGAGGGCGCGCATGGCGGGGGTGGCAATGGTGCCGATGGCTGCCACGGTAAGGAATACTCCTACTACCATGAGGAGGGCACCGACTGCCATGAGGAGGGTTTGCGTCTTAGTTAGTTGTCTCATTCGAGGGGTGAGGTGTTTCTTTTTCGGTGTTTACTCGCTGGCGGGGGCTTCTTCCACTCTCCTTTCATCGGTGCTAAGCACGAAAACATCTTCGTTGGGCCGCTTCATGAAGTATCGCTCGCGTGCCACTCGCTCCACGCCTTTTAGGTTGGCGTCGAGGGCATGGAGCTTGACGGAGTCACGCTTGTATTGCTCTACGTACGTATCGAGCTCGCGCTTAGCTTCGTTATACCTCATCTGCAGCAGCATATACTTACGAAAGCTGTTCTCGTCAAGCACGCCTACTAACAGCAAGCCCAATACCATGGTGATGAGGTATTTGTGGCGTGCCAGGTAGGCCCAGATGTTGTTTACTTTTCCCATTGCAGCGAGTTGTTGATGGTGGCAGGGGGATGATGCCCCCTACCCTATACCATGTCTGTTTGTCTATACTATGTATTGTGAGGATATGCTCTCGTTGTTTATAACGCGACGTATTGTCTCGGCGAACATCTCTGCCACGCTGAGCTGCTTGACTTTGGCGCATCGCTGGGTGTAGGGAATGGAGTCTGTGAAGACTATCTCTTCCAGTGCGCTGGCTTGCACCCTCTCGCTGGCGGGCCCAGACATGACGCAGTGGCTTGCCACGGCGCGTACGCTGCGTGCTCCAGCGGCTTTCATCATGTCGGCAGCTTTGGTGATAGTGCCTGCGGTATCGACCATATCGTCAACAATGACTACGTCTTTGTCTTTCACGTCGCCGATGACTTGCATCTCCGCGATAACGTTAGCGCAGGCGCGAGTCTTGTTGCAGAGGACAAGAGGGCAGTCAAGGTATTTGGCATAGCTCTTGGCGCGCTTTGCTCCGCCTACGTCTGGGGAGGCTATGACGAGGTTCTTGAGGTTGAGGTTCTTGAGGTATGGCAGTATCACGCCTGAGCCGTAAAGATGGTCAACGGGTACATCGAAGAATCCTTGTATCTGGTCTGCATGCAAATCCATAGTGATAAGGCGGTCTATGCCTGCCACGCCGAGTAGGTCGGCAACGAGCTTCGCCCCTATGCTCACGCGTGGTTTGTCCTTACGGTCTTGACGTGCCCATCCGAAGTATGGTATGACGGCGTTGATGCTACGTGCGGAGGCACGCTTTGCGGCATCCATCATAAGGAGCAGTTCCATGAGGTTGTCGGAACTGGGGAACGTGCTCTGTACGAGGAAGATGTCGCGACCGCGGATGCTTTCTTCAAAACTCACGGCGAACTCGCCGTCACTGAACTTTGTCATCACGAGGTTGCCAAGCGGACAGCCCAGATGTGCGCATATCTTCTCGGCGAGATAACGCGTAGCTGAGCCTGAGACTACTAAATAGGAGTTCTTTTCGTCTGTCATTTTGTTGTTATGCCCCCGCCTCACCCCTTATGCCTTGGGCACACTGATGGACGGGTGTTTTTGTTTTGGTTATTGATTTATTGAGTTGTTTCTACGTGTTTTCTCTCTCCACTGATTTTTGCTATCACTACCCTACGGCTTTCTTTAGTTTCTTGAAATGTGCTATCAAGTCGTGGAAGTTTATCTCGTTGTGTATGCTGAACCTGTTCCACAGGTCACCGCATATTACCACTCCTCCGAAGCCAAGGTCCTTTGCCATCTGCACGCTTTCAAGGCTCATGCCGCCAAGGGCATAGACTTTCTTGTCTATGATGCCGAGCCGACGTGCTTCTTCTAATTCTTCTATACTGAGGGAGGCCTTCACTTGGTCGTGCAGGGAGTCGAAGAGTGAGTGCAGCATCACGTAGTCATGCTGTTTCTTCATTTCCTTCACATCGCCGATATTGGGCGTACTGCGCGTGACGTGCCGTCTGAAACCGTCGGGCACAGCCTGCCGCGGATTGTCTATGTGTATGCCCCGGAGGTCATACTCCTGCTTGAGGTAATAGTGCTGGTGTACCGAGATGCGGTCGTAGCAGCTCTTGGGCAGCAGTGTCAACAGGCGTTCCGCATATAAGGGCTCTGCCCCTGGCTTGTTGATGTGAAGCATGTCAAGCCCCTCCTCGAAAAGAGCAGAAAGTATCTTGTCTTCCTCCACGAAATATGTGGGCTGGGTCATTATTATTAGTTTCATAATGCCTTAAACATCATAATTTCGTTGCAAAAGTAAGAAAAAATAATTAAACGAGCAATTTTCTCAAATATAAAATATAACTTTGCACGTAAAAAATACTTAAATATCAATTTTAGCGGTAATAAAATGGATAAATACAGTAACATTACACAGCCTGCCTACGTAATAGACGAGGAGAAGTTGCGCCGTAACCTGTCGCTCATTCAGGGTGTAGCACGCGACTCTGGAGTGGAGATTATACTTGCCTTCAAAGCATTCGCCCTTTGGAAGACGTTCCCTTTGTTCCGCCAATACATCAACGCCACCACGGCAAGTTCTCTCTGTGAGGCAAGGTTGGCATACGAGGAGTTTGGCACCCCCGCCCATACCTATTCGCCGGCATATACGGACTACGAGGTAGACGACATGGCACGTATGTCAAGTCACCTCACCTTCAACTCGCTAACGCAATATAAGAGGTATCATACGCGCGTGAGAGCCGTTAACGCAGATATCCAGCTGGGGGTGCGCATAAACCCGGGATACTCTGAGGTGGAGACACTGATTTACAATCCCTGCGCCCCCGGCACGCGGTTTGGCATACGCTCCACGGAACTACCCGAGCGGTTGCCAGACGATATCAGCGGTTTCCACTGCCACTGCCACTGCGAAAGCGGCTCTGAGGTGTTTGAGAGGTCGCTGGCACACATAGAGGGGCAATTTGCCAAATGGTTCCCACAGCTAAAGTGGATTAACTTCGGAGGAGGGCACCTCATGACCCGAAGCGACTACGACGTGCCTCGGCTTGTGAAGCTGCTGCAGGGTTTCCGTAAACGTTACCCATGGCTGAAAGTGATTTTGGAGCCGGGAAGTGCTTTCGCCTGGCAGACGGGTGACCTCGTGGCGCACGTGGTGGACATAGTGGAGGATAGCGGCATACGTACCGCAGTGCTGGACGTCTCGTTCACCTGCCACATGCCCGACTGCCTGGAGATGCCTTATTGGCCTAAGGTGAGCGGAGCAAAGTGCACGGAGGGCAAGCACACGGGTGCCCCACACACCTACCGACTGGGTGGGAACAGCTGTCTCAGCGGCGACTGGATGGAGGAATGGCAGTTCGACCACGAGCTGAAGGTGGGCGAAACAGTGGTGTTTGAGGACATGATACACTACACGACAGTTAAGACTAACACTTTTAACGGTATCTCACACCCTGCCATCGCCATGCTGCACAGCAACGGAGAATTGGAGTATCTACGCACTTTCTCTTACCGTGACTATCGCGACAGAATGGACTAAGCACCGAAATGCGGCACTATTTTTCCGTGCTTACATAAAAACACAAAAAAAAATTTGGAGGATTGAACAAAAAGCACTACCTTTGCACTCGCAAATCAGAAACGTGCACGGGTTTTTCCTCGCAACGACTGATTGCAAGACATATTCATGGTGCCCGTAGTTCAGTTGGTTAGAGCGTCAGATTGTGGTTCTGAATGTCATGGGTTCGAGTCCCATCGGGCACCC
>JALFOF010000079.1 GCA_022773825.1 Prevotella sp. | reverse complement strand
TGCGTACTTCCTGCCATCGCAAGTACGCACATTACTACGTTTAGTAATAGTTTTTTCATAAGTTTTGTTTTTGTAGGTAGTTTATAAAATAGATAATTTGTCTCGCTGCGGCGTGTTGGCAACCACAGCGGGATGGGAACTAAACGGATGAGGGGATAAGGTATGGACACAGAAAAAGCGTGAACGTCGTCTTATATTGACTTGAGGCCGTAGGAATTGCCCGTAAACACCATATAAGTCGCGTCCACGCATAGCATGGACGTTAACTGACTTATTCGGGGTGTTTACGATTTTTTGAAATTTCCTACGTTTCAAGTCTTCGTCTTCCGAATAATAGCAAACGCTATGATTTACCAATATGTAAGAGTCGCTACTCTCTTTCACCGTGCTGCCGCCGCCAGACCATGCCGCCGGGGCGCACAATGAATCGTGGTGCAAAGATACTTATTTTTTATGAAAGACATACATATATATTACAACTTTAACACATTTTTACCAACGCCGCGCGCACACAGTAACTATTCCGCGAAAGAAGGAAGGCGTTCCGCGTACTGGAGTGCTCCACACAAGCCCAAGCCCTGAAAGGGCGATATAATGGAGGATAGGGTGACAACCCTATCATAACTGGCCGACTACTTTTCACCAACCCCTGTAGGGTTGGGTGGTGGTGGGTCGTATGTGGACACAGGGTTTCCACCCTGTGCTGTATTATATCACCCCCTTCGGGGGTTAAATAGGGAACCGCACGCGCGTCGCTCTGTAATAGCTATGCTTTCACTGGGTAATAGCTATGCTTTTACTTTGCAATGGCTATGCTTTTACTGAGGTGGAACGCATTTTGTCGGCGGAAAATGTTTGGTTCTCAAATATTATTTGTACCTTTGCACCGCCGTAACATGGGTGTCATGGCAGTTGCCATGACACCACGGCGCAAGGAGAAACAACCGCAGTAGGGATGCGACACATAATAAAGAAACTCGACATATTCATGCTGAAGCAGTTTATGCTGCTTTTCGCTGGTACGTTCTTCATCAGCCTCTTTGTGCTGATGATGCAGTTTCTGTGGCGATATGTGGACGACCTCATAGGCAAGGGTTTGTCGATGGAGGTGCTGGGGCAGTTTTTCTGGTACATGGGACTGATGCTGGTGCCGCAGGCTCTGCCACTCGCAATACTGCTGTCGTCGCTGATAACGATGGGTAACCTCGGCGAGAGCAGTGAGCTGACGGCGATAAAGGCGGCGGGGATTTCGCTGGTGAAGGCGCTGCGGTCGCTGTTCTTCGTGTCGCTGCTGATAGCAGGATGCTCGTTCGTGTTTCAGAACAACATCGGGCCGAAGGCGAATGTGCAGCTGAGGCAGCTGCTGCTGTCGATGAGGCAGAAGAGCCCTGAGCTGGAGATACCGGAGGAGGTGTTCTACGGTGGCATACCTAACTGCAACCTCTACGTGCAGCATAAGGACATGGAGACGGGTATGCTCTACGGCGTGATGATATACCGCATGACGGAGAGCTTCGAGGATGCCGCCATAATATTGGCGGACTCGGGAATGTTGCAGTCGACGGCGGAGAAGCAGCACCTGCTGCTGACGCTGTATGACGGCGAATGGTTTGAGAACATGAGGTCGCAGGAGGTGACGAGCAGCGCCAACGTGCCGTACAGGCGCGAGTCGTTCATGCACAAGGTGATACTGCTCGACTTCGACAACGGCTTCAACCTCGCGGAGGCTTCGGGCATAGCGCAGTCGGCGGCGGCACAGAGCTTGCCACAGCTGCTGGTGAGGATAGACTCGGTGAGGCACACGGGAGACAGCATAGGGGCCATGGTGGCACGCGATATGCGTAACGGTATGTTCGCGACACCCACCGTCAGCAAAGCGGACTCGGCGAAGATGGCGAAGGCGGAGAAGGCGGCGAAAGGCACGCTGGACTACGACTCGATATATGCGCGCCTGACGCCTGAACGGCAGAAGGAGCTGCTGCAGCTTGCCAACAACTCGGTGAAGATGGGGTGCAACGACTTGGAATTCAGGGCATACGCGGCGGACGACTACAACCAGAAGGAGCGGGAATACAAGATTGAGATGATAAACAAGTTCACGCTGTCGCTGACTTGCATCATTTTCTTCTTCATAGGAGCGTCGCTGGGGGCTATAATAAGGAAAGGCGGACTGGGCGTGCCGGTGATAGTGTCGGTGCTGGTGTTCATAGTGTTCTACATTCTCGACAACACAGGTTACCGCATGGCAAGGCAGGGAGCATGGACGATATGGTTCGGCAAGGGACTGGCTCCGGCGGTGCTGATACCGCTGGCGGCGTTCATAACAAGCAGGGCGAACAAGGACTCGGTGGTGTTCAACATGGACGCATACCGCAATTTCTTCATAAAGCTGCTGGGAATGAGGCTGAAACGCAACATCGCGACGAAGGAGGTGATAATAAACGACCCCGACTACGCTGCGGACGCACGACGCCTGGCAGCGCTGAACGCGGAGCTGCGCCACTACGCGGAGGCGCACAAGCTGCGCAGGTTGCCTAACCCCGTGAAGGTGTTCTTCGTGTACGAGCCCGACCACGAGATACCGAGGATGGCGCAACAGCTGGAGGAGGTGATAGAAGACCTTGGCAACACGAGGGACAAATACATAATGTCGTACCTCAACCAATACCCCATAGTGTCAGAGAAAGCGCACACAAGGCCTTTCGACCACAAGTGGATGAACATCATAGCGGCGATATTGCTGCCCCTCGGCACCTTATTATATATAAGGATGTGGCGCTTCAGGCTAAGGCTCTACAACGACCTCAGGGTGATTTACCGCCTTAATGAGCAGGTGATAGAGCGCATTTCGGACAAAATGTAAGCAGAAAGGCAAAAAAAACGACAAAAGTTTTCAATTTCAAAAGAATTGTATTAACTTTGCATCCGCAAATTGCCCAAGCAGGCAAAACAGCCCCGGTCATGTGTCACGGGCATAGAAAGCAGCAGCCCATGTGTCACGGGCATAGAAAGGGACAGCAGCCCATGTGTCACGGGCATCAGCCCGTGAAAACAAAACAACCAAACCACTAAACAACTAAACAACTAATATATGGTACGTTTATCCAGCAGATTGAACAGATTGGCACCTTCAGCAACGCTCGCCATGTCACAGAAGAGCGGAGAGATGAAGGCGCAGGGCATTGACGTGATTAACCTCAGCGTGGGGGAACCAGACTTCAACACCCCCGACCACATAAAGACGGCAGCGAAGAAAGCCGTGGACGACAACTGGTCAAGGTACTCACCCGTGGCAGGCTACGCAGACCTGCGGGAAGCCGTTGCCGCAAAACTGAAGAACGAGAACGGACTGGACTACAAGCCAAGCGAAATCTCCGTAAGCAACGGTGCGAAGCAAGCCGTGTGCAACGCCATAATGGCATTGGTGGACGACGGCGAGGAGGTTATAATACCAGCGCCATACTGGGTGAGCTACCCGCAGATGGTGCTGCTGGCAGGAGGAAAGCCGGTACACATCCTCGCAGGCTTTGAGCAGAACTTCAAGATAACACCAGAGCAGCTGGAGGCAGCCATAACGCCGAAGACACGTATGCTGATACTCTGCTCGCCAAGCAACCCTACAGGCTCCGTATATAATAAGGAGGAACTGGAGGCAATAGCAAACGTAATAAAGAAACACCCCGATATGTATGTGCTGGCAGATGAAATATATGAGCACATCAACTATGTGGGCAAACACGAGAGCATAGCACAGTTCCCCGGAATGAAGGAGCAGTCTATAATAATAAACGGCGTGAGCAAGGCATACGCCATGACAGGATGGCGCATAGGATATATGGCAGCGCCGGAATGGATAATAAAGGGCTGCAACAAGCTGCAGGGACAGTACACCTCGGGCCCATGCTCCGTAAGCCAGAAGACAGCAATGGCGGCATACACCGCGGACCAGCAGTGCGTGGAGGAGATGCGAAAGGCATTCGAGCGCAGGCGCGACCTGATAGTAAGCCTCGTGAAGGAAATACCCGGACTGGAGGTGAACGTGCCCGACGGCGCATTCTACGTGTTCCCGAAATGCTCCAGCTACCTCGGAAAGACAGACGGGGAGCGAGTGATAAAGGACACCAACGACTTCGCGATGTACCTGCTGGAGGATGCCCACGTGGCAACAGTGGGCGGCGACGCCTTCGGCGACCCAGAGTGCTTCCGCATGAGCTACGCAACCAGCGACGACAACATACGCGAAGCAATGCGCAGAATAAAAGACAGCCTCGCAAAACTGAAATAAAAGAGACATTACAACCATATTACAAAGACGGGAAAACAGCAAAAGGAGACTACAAAAAGTCTCCTTTTGCGCCCCAAATGCCTGCAAGGGCAACTTTTTTTTGTTAAAAGTTCTAAATCCTTGCCGTAGTTCCACTTTATTTGCTAACTTTGTCTTTGGAAAAGTGAAAACGTTATCACACTACCAACCTTAAACCGTCCTTAGGCAAGACACTTAATAATACTATAATTAATTCTATTCATTAATAATTTAAACTAATCAAACAATTATGGCAGCTACAAAAAAATCAGCCGCACCCAAGAAGTCAGCAGGCTTCCAGGGCGTAAGACATGCAATCATCATCATTATCCTTTCTTTCGCAGTAGGTGTTTGCTTCTACCTCTTCTTCCTCGGTAACCCAAGCAACTTCGCTAACGGTGACCCAGAAGGACATCCTCTGAACATGCTCGGTACAGTGTACAAAGGCGGTTGGGTCGTTCCTATCATCCTCGGACTTCTCTGCACCGTCATCGCTATGTCTGTGGAGCGCGTCATCGCTATCTCAGCTTGCGCAGGTAAGGGCAACGTCACAAAGTTCACAGAGAACGTGAAGAAGGCCCTCAAGGACGGCGACATCGCAAAAGCAGAAGAGCTCTGCAACAAGCAGAGGGGTTCTGTAGCAAACGTAGTTCTCGCTGACCTCAAGGCTTACAAGGAAATGGAAGCAGCTCCTATCAAGCTCAAGGAGAAGGTAGCGGCTATCCAGAACGCACACGAAGAGGCAAGCGCTCTTGAAATGCCTACCATGACAATGAACCTCCCAATCATCGCTACCATCGTAACACTCGGTACTCTTACCGCCCTCTTCGGTACGGTGCTTGGTATGATACGTTCATTCGCCGCTCTTGCCGCTGGTGGTGGTGCTGACTCTATGGCACTGTCAACCGGTATCTCTGAGGCCCTTGTAAACACCGCTTCTGGTATCGCAACCTCTTGGGTATCCGTAGTTTCTTACAACTACTTCACAAACAAGATCGACAAGCTTACATTTGCAATGGACGAGATTGGTTACACAATCGCTCATACATACGAAGACAAGCACCCAGAAGCTTAATTTTTTTCTAACCCTTTAAATTTTATTCTGTTATGGGTAAGTTAAAAATTAAGAAAAGCGACGTCTGGATTGACATGACTCCTATGTCAGACGTGATGGTGCTTTTGCTGACGTTCTTCATGCTCACATCAACGTTCGTGAAGAATGAACCAGTAAAAGTCAACCAGCCAATGTCTGTATCGGAAATCAAGATTCCAGAGAAGGACGTCCTAAATATCGTTGTCGACAAAGACGGCAAGGTATTTATGAGTATGGACAATCAGAACGACATGATGACTGTTATCCAGGACATGGATTCCAAGTTTGACCTGCAACTGACTGCCCAAGAGATGAAGAAGTTCCAGACCGACCCCATGTGGGGCATGAGTCTGTCACTGCTGAAGACATATCTCGGTCTCCCTAACGAAAAGATGACAGAGGCAATCACCGGCAAAGAGGCTGGAATACCCCTCGACTCCATCAACAACGGGAAGAGTGAGTTTCAGGAGTGGGTCACTTCTGTAGTAGAGAACACCGACGATATCAAGATTGCTATCAAGGCAGACTCTGACACTCCGTATGCCAATATTAAAAAGCTGATGAGTGAATTGCAGGACATGGACCAGAACCGTTACTACCTTATCACATCCTTAAAGACAGGGGAGGAATAAGAAATGGCAAAGAAACAAGAAAAGCAAAAGAAAATGAACGTCCGCGTGGACTTCACGCCGATGGTTGATATGATGATGCTTCTTATCACTTTCTTCATGCTCTGTACCTCTCTGGCTAAGCCTCAGTCAATGGAACTGAGTATGCCTGCAAACGACAAGAACCTTGAAGATGAAGACAAGTCCGTAACGAAAGCGTCATACACCATCACCATCTACGTTGCTTCCAACGACAAAATCTACTATGTAGAGGGACTTCCGAAATATGATGACCCAAGCTGTCTGAAGCAAACGACATGGGGCAAGAACGGAATACGCAAGGTGCTCCAGACACACGTCACGGAGGACAATACGCAACCCGTACTCCAGGTCATGAAAGCAAAAGCAGAACTCGACCTCAAGAAAGACCAAATGACAGAGGCAGAGTACAACGCCGAGCTTTCAAAGATTAAGGGTGGCACAATCAATGGCGAGAAAATACAGACCATGACCGTCATCATCAAGGCAACAGACGCTTCTACATACAAGAACGTGGTTGACGCTCTTGACGAGATGCAGATATGCAGCATTAACAAGTACGTCCTTGACAAAATCAATGACCAAGACAAAAAGCTCCTCGAGGAGAAAGGGGTGAAGTAGTCCGTCAAAAGACAAGGATTAGTATTAACAATCAGAAAGATAAATACAATGTCAAAAATAGATCTTATATCTGGTGAATGGACCGACATAGTCTTTGCGGACCGTAACCAGGCGTATGGCGCTTATGCTCTCCGCAAGGGGACAGGTCGCCGTAACGTAGTGGCTATTCTGGCTGTTATCTTGCTCGCTATCGCATGTCAAATAGGTCTCACCCTCAAGAACATTGCGGATGAGGCAGCAGCAAAGAAGGCAGCCATGAACCAGGTAACCGAACTCTCTGCACTCACGCAGAAGAAGAAGGAAGCCAAGGTTGAGCGCAAACAACTTGTGAAACAGGAGCAGGTTCAGAAAGTGGTGGAGAAGGTAAAGAGCTCTGTCAAATTCACCGCGCCTGTCATCAAGAAGGATGATGAAGTGAAGCCAGAGGACGAACTCAAATCACAGGACGAGATAATGAAGAGTAGCGCGGCAATCGGTTCATTCGACGTAGTCGGCAACGACGAAAGCGGTGAAGTGCTGAAAGCCAAGGAAGTCATAGCTCAGGAGCCTGTGAAGCCAAAGGAAGAGGAGAACAAAGTGTTCGACGTCGTTGAACAGATGCCTTCTTATCCCGGCGGCATGGGAGCCCTCATGCAGTACTTGAGCAACAACATCAAGTACCCAGTGATAGCAGAAGAGAACGGCATACAGGGACGTGTAATATGTACCTTCGTCGTAGAACGTGACGGTTCAATAACAGACGTACGCGTAGCGAAGTCTGTTGACCCATCACTCGACAAGGAAGCCTGCCGTGTCATCAAGTCAATGCCACACTGGATTCCTGGTAAGCAGAACGGTTCCGCGGTGCGTGTGAAATACACACTCCCTGTGACCTTCCGCCTCCAGTAACACTATTCCTCAACGAAGTTTGACAATGAACAGGACCATATCTTACATAATAGTAGGATTAACACTTATGACCAGCTTTTGTTCTTGCGGAAACAAGAACAAAAGCGGTCGTACAGACACTTACTCGTCAGGGGCGATTTCTTTCGCCTCTGACGAAAGTTTTAGCCCTATAATAGACGAAGAGCGCTCGCTCTTCGAGTCTATATACCCACTCGCGAAACTCACCCCCATCTATACCAACGAGTCAGAAGCAATCAATATGCTTCTCCAAGGCAAGGTATGCATGGCAGTCACCGCCCGTGACTTCAAGCCTGCGGAGCTGCAAAGCCTCAAAGACCGCAAGCAATTCCCCCTCTCCGTCAGAATAGCATACGACGGACTGGCATTGATACAGAACACATCCAACACTGATTCCTGCATCAGTGTGAAAGACATAAGAAGAATATTCACCGGCGAAGTGACGCGCTGGGACCAGATATACCCACATTCCGACAAAGGAGAGATAACGGTAGTCTTCGACAACAGACGCTCCTCCACCGTGCATTACGTAGAAGACAGCATACTCGGAGGTAAGCCAATAACAAGTCCCAACGTCTTTGCCGTAAACAAAACAGCAGATGTCGTCACCTACGTAGAGAAGCACAAAGGCGCCATCGGCATCATAGGCAGCAACTGGCTCAACGACCAGCGCGACACCACCAACCTCACCTTCCGAAAGGAAGTGCGGCCAATGGCAGTGACAAACCTCGATGTCGCCAACGTCAGAAACTCGTGGAAGCCATACCAATACTACTTCTACAACGGCAACTACCCACTCGTAAGGACGCTATACATACTCCTCAACGACACCCACATGGGCTTACCAACAGGCTTCAAGAACTTCATCATCTCCCAAGACAGAGGCCAGATGGTGATACTAAAGGCAGGACTACTGCCAGCCTACGGCAACCTCACCATACGCAGCGTGCACGTCACCGAATAAAGCGCCCTGCACCACCACCGCAAAACCATTACAAACGAATAAAAAATAAAAGAATATACACCAATGAAAACCAAGAACCTCATTATCGGAGCCATGATGATAGCCATCGGCGCTCCTGCAATGGCACAGTCTCAGCCTGATGAAATCATGACAAAGGTTTCAACCATCCTCAAGAGCAACGCTCCCGATGCAGCAGACCAGGTGGCAGACATCGCGAAAGAAAACAAGAAGAACGCCATGGCATTGGTAAGCATCGCCAAAGCTTACCTCGCCTCCAACGACAAGGCAAAGGCAAAGGAATACGCCAACAAAGCCCTTGACCTCGTAAACAAGAAAGGCACTGCCGCAGAGAAAGGCGCCACATACGTACTCCTCGGCAACATCGCCGTAGCAGAAGATGACGGCGGTGCGGCAGCCACATGGTTTCAGCAGGCAATCTACGGTGACCCGCAGAACCCCGACGGCTATCGTCGCTATGCGCAGATAATGAGCAAGACCGACCCCAACGGCGCCGTACAGACACTGGAAGCACTGCGCAGCCAGCGTCCCGACTACCCCGTTGACCTCATCGCCGCAGAGATATACTCCAGCAGCGGCAAGATGAAGCAGGCAAACGAATACTACGCCAAGGTCAGCCTCGACAAGATGAAGGACTACCAGCTCTCCGACTACGCCACCAACCTGTTCCTCTCACAGGACTACGCCAAGTCGCTTGAGGTAGCCAACTACGGTCATAACAAGTGGCCACGCAACGCCTCCATGAACCGCCTCATCATGTTCAACGAGACATCCACCAAGAACTATGCCGCAGCCATCGCGGCAGGCGACAACCTCTTCAACGCCTCCGACTCCGCAAAGATTACCGCATACGACTACAACTACTATGCAACAGCCCTCAAAGGCGCGGAGAAATACGAAGACGCCATCAAGTGCTACGAGAAGATACAGCAGCTCGATGGCATCGACGCAGGCACCGTGACAGAGAAGAACAAAGACATCTCCGACTGCTACAAGAAGCTCAGCGACTACAACAAGGCCGCCGAATACCTCGACAAGTACCTCCAGGCCCAGACGCAGAAGTCCTTCTCACTCGACGAGACCCTCGCGTCACTCTTCGCCGATGAGCTGATGGACGACAAGACCACCCCCGAGCGCAAGAAGGAAGCCTACGCCAAGGCCGACGAGCTCTATGCCCAGCTGGCAGAGAAATATCCTACCAACGCCGCATACATCGCCAGCAAGCGCGCCAAGCTGCCATTCGCCCTTGAGGCAACAGACATGGAGAAGCTCAAGATGGCAGGCCCGCACTACATCACCCTTGCCTCAACCCTCGAAGCAAGCACCGACCGCAGCGCAGGCGAAACAAAGCTCCTCATCAACGCCTACAACGCCATCTGCGCATACTACGTTCACTGCATAGACGACATGGAGGCAGCGAAGCCATTCGCTACAAAGCTCCTCGAACTCGATGCTAACAACACCACCGCCAAGGCAATCCTCGGCGTTGAGTAATTACACATTCATTCAATAACCCGCAAAT
>JALFOF010000068.1 GCA_022773825.1 Prevotella sp. | reverse complement strand
TTTCCGATGCAAAAGTTTTTGAAGATGTTATTTAGCGTTTCTTGGCTGGAGATAGCTCCGCCAGTGATGTCGGCAAGGTCGGAGATTACGGAGTGAAGGTCTTCTGCTATCAGGTCACCGCTTAGGTTGTTGGACAATGATTCCCGCACGTGACAGAGGTCGGTGTGGGCGCGGCAGAGAGCATCGTAATGGCGGGCATTGGTTATTATGATGTCACCATTGTGGATTTCGGGGATGTTTGCGGCAGCAAGAATAGTCTTTTCCAGTTCGTTGATGTTTGTCCCATATTTCGCGGAGATGGAGATGCGGGGAACATTGGGCAGAATGTCTTGTCCTATAATGCTGTCAATGGACTGTTTGTCAACTTTATTACATACCATTATGACAGACTTCTCGCTGGCGAAATCCTCTATTTCTGATATTTCCTCCTTTGATGGGGCAGTGTCTATCACCCATAATATGATGCGTGCCTCCTTCATCTTCTTGTGTGTCCGCTCTATGCCAAGTCGCTCTACCTCGTCCTCTGTTGTGCGTATTCCAGCGGTGTCGATGAAGCGGAAGGTAATACCGTTGATTGTTGTCGTGTCTTCTATCACATCACGTGTTGTGCCGTGTATGTTGCTTACGATGGCTCTGTCCTCATGTATCAGTTGGTTAAGCAGAGTGCTTTTCCCCACGTTTGTTTTTCCTATTATAGCTACGGGTATGCCATTCTTTATCGCTTGTCCGTTTTCAAAGGAGTGGGCGAGGGTAGTGATGCGGTTATCTATGGTGTCGGCAAGTTCTCTCAGCTCATCGCGGTTAGCGAATTCCAGTTCTTCATGGTCGGAGAAGTCCAGTTCCAGCTCAAGCAGGGAGGTCAGTTTCAGCAACTGTTCCCTAAGTATTGCCAGTTCGTTAGAGAAAGTGCCTTTCATCTGGCTTAACGCAATGTCGTGAGACGCTTTGTTCTCAGACGCTATAATGTCTGCCACAGCTTCTGCCTGCGACAAATCCATCTTTCCTCCAAGGAATGCCCGTTTGGTAAACTCTCCTGCGGCGGCAGGCTGACATCCTTCCGTGCAGAGTAGGGAACATATCCTTTGTACGATATATTTGGAGGCGTGGCATGATATTTCCGCGCTGTCTTCCCCCGTGTATGAATGTGGCGCGCGAAATACTGTCACGAGCACTTCGTCTATCACCTCGTTGGTGCTGCCCTCCACTATCTGTCCGTAATGCACGGTATATCCCCGTGCATCCTTAATGTCTTTTGTGAAAATACGGTTTATTACGGGGATGGTGTCGGGTCCACTGACCCTTATTATTGCGATAGCTCCTCCCAAGGAGGTTGCCGGGGCGCAGATAGTGCTCATGTTTCTTATATCCTTTCCAGTACTAATTGTATTAAGTCTTCTATCTTATTCTTGTATTCCGTATTCATTTTCTGGGCATATCGGTTTGCTATCACCATGCAACAAGTCATGGCACGGTGTCCCAATAAAGCCGACAGCCCGGCGAGCGCCGACGATTCCATCTCAAAGTTGCACGCCTTCAGCACCGTGCCTTTCTCGCATACTGGCGTTGCTGTAGGCACGGTATATCTGAATGTCTCTACTTTCTCGTTCTGTTTAGGGTCTTGTATTGGTATGCGTATCTGCCTTCCCTGTGGTCCGTAGAAGCCTCCGCAGGCTATGGTGATACCCCTCACCATGTCTTCCCCTGCTATTTGGTTCACCAGTTCCGGGTCTGCTGTGGCAACGTATGGCGCACCTTTTTGTGGAGACCAATCCATGTGCTTTTTGAATGTCTCCTCGAGGGCAAGGTCGCAGACCTCGTCACGCCCGGCATAATAGTTCAATAAGCCATCAAAACCTATCGACTTCACGGACGCTATGAAGGAGCCTATCGGCGTTTCCGGCTGTAATCCGCCGCAGGTGCCGATGCGTACTATCGTCAGTTGCCTGTGGTTTGGTCTCTCTGTACGTGTTGCAAAATCAATATTGGCAAGGGCATCAAGCTCCGTCATCACAATGTCTATGTTGTCACAGCCTATCCCTGTGCTCTGCACCGTTATACGCTTGCTTTTATATTGTCCTGTAATAGAGTGAAATTCACGTGATTGCACCTCATTCTCTACGGTGTCAAAGTAAGATGCTACCGTTGTCACTCTGTCGGGGTCGCCAACAAGAATCACCCTATCCGCAAGGTGTTCGGGCTTCAGATGGAGGTGGAAAGCACTGCCGTCTCCATTGATTATGAGTTCTGATTCTGCAAAATGTTTCATAGTCTTTATTCCATAAATACCAAATATACGGCGCCAATAAGCAGCAGGAAGGCAGCGGCGTGGTTCCAGTGCAGGCTTTGTCCTTGGAACATCATGTTCGCCATTACGGCGAAGACTATAAGACTGATGCACTCTTGTATCACCTTCAGCTGCACAAGGTTGAACGGTCCGCCGTTGTTTACAAAGCCAATGCGGTTTGCCGGCACCTGGCAGCAATACTCGAAGAAGGCTATAGCCCACGAGAAAGCTATGACACCTATCAGCGGCCAGTGCGTTGAAACGCCACTCTGCTGTAATTTAAGATGCCCATACCAAGCAAATGTCATAAAGACATTGCTCAGTATGAGCAGCATTATAGTGTATAAACCTGTCATTTTAGTTGTTTAGGGGTTAGTCGTTTAGTCGTTTAGTTGATTGATGCAAAAGCCCTAATCAATAAACATCGAGAACGCCATACCGCCAATTAGTTGTTTAGGGGTTAGTCGTTTTGTCGTTTAGTTGATTGATACTGATGTCCAAATCACCAAAACGACAAAACTCCTATACTACTCCATTTTACTTTGACAACTGTTCGTGCATATTGGCAGCAGCGCGTCGGCCGTCA
>JALFOF010000074.1 GCA_022773825.1 Prevotella sp. | reverse complement strand
CTCTTATAGGCTATCCTCTGTCTCCGCCACGTATATACGGCATGCAGATAGCCGTCTCGTCCCTGTATTATGGCAGGGTATGAATACTGGCTTATGGGTGAGTCCTCCAGCGTAAGAAGATGGTGCCACCGTATGCCGTCTGCCGAAACGGCGAGCGAGAGGGGCGTGCGTGGTCCCTTGCCCGTACCGGGTAGCGTGCCGAAGTCGTTGTATATCAACACGTGCCTCATGCCCCTCAACGTCGTTCCGCCAGCTTCCACATCGACGGGGCGCGCCAATGTCACGGCATCTATGCCCGACTGGTTGTTGGGCACGTCGAGAAACGCCGTCTTGCCCCACGTCCTTCCGCCATCATAACTCCAGCAGGTGGCTATCCTGCCACGTGTAGTGTCTCGCATCTCACGCTGCGCCTTGGTGGGACGGGTGCGTGCCACCGCCTGCAACGTGTCGCCTCCATGACGCAACAGCGATGGCTGTATGCAGAGAACGCTGTCGCTGTTCTGCGGCAGCTGCTTCGTCCATTGCCCGGTAGCAATGTCGTAGGTTTCGAAATGCAGCTTCCATCCGTTGTTTTCCGTTGACGACGGGCACAGCAACCTACCGCCAACAAGCTCTGGCTTGTTCTTTATCGGACCGAGGAAGCCTTCTGGCAGCGGCTCTTTCTCGCCCCATGTGCGCCCCCCGTCAGTAGATTTGCACAACCATCCCGTCCAGTCTTTGACGTTCTTACCTATCTTGAAGAACAGCCACACCTCGCCATTGGGCATCTGGAACAGCACGGGGTTCCAGCAAGCCTTACGCTGTTCCGCGCCAATGCGGTCGTTGTCGTCCGCCAATGCCTCCTCCCACGACATCCGTATGCCGTGTTTTGCCTCATGCCAGTCTATACCATGGCGGCGGCAGGGACCGAAATGTGCCTTTACGCAGGTACTGTCTATTCCGGCAATGCGGGCATATTCGCTTCCCGTCTCGAACACGCCGTCAGCGGCAAACACTGGCTCGTCCCAGCTGTCAGCGCCCTTTTCCTTACGCTGTGTGTATATGCAGACATCGGGCACACGCTCTTTCGTGCCACCGAAATAGGCGGTAAGGAGCGTTCCATCGGTAAGTTCCGCAATTGTGGAAGAGTGTGTTTCGGGGTATAGGGAGGGTGTTTCCCAATAGGAAGCCATCGGGCACAGGCGCTTGTCAGTGCCGCAAGCGGTTACGCTAACTCGTCCACAATCACCCGAACCGCCAGACCTTCCACCTTCCGCCCGGCTCTGCAGCCTCGCTTTACGTATATCCTCCGACCTACAACCCTTATCCTTCAACCTATCACCCTTAACAACCTTCAACCTCTCACCCTTAACCTTCAACCTCTCACCCCCTAACCTACAACCTTCAACCTCTAACCTACAACCTTCAACCTTCATCCTCCCACCTACCGCACAACTGTCATACACGAACTCATCGTCCGTCACGAAGCCGTGATAGCATTGTTCTAAAGGCATCTTGGCTTTGATTGTGGTAGTACCTTCCTTTATCTTTCTCACGCTACCGTCAGGCAGTTGGCAGTCGGCGGTAGTGCCTTTGGGCAGCGTCACCGTCCATGTCAGTGTCTCAAGGCTCTTCTGCCACCGTGAGATTACCGTTCCCCGCGGTGTCTTGTAGGAAGCTGACACACTGTCAAGGTCTTGTATTGAGAAGTCGGGACGCATCATAAGGTGCTTGTACCCCACACTACCCTCGGCGTTCTTGATGCCCGCCAGGTCTTGGAAACACCACGCCAAGAGGTCTCCGAGCAGCATGACGTGATTGCCGGAGTTCATCGCCGGGTTGGCGGTATCACCGTTCCACAGTTCCCATATCGTGGTGGCGCCATGCTTAGCCATATATCCCCACGACGGATAAGAGGTGTTAGTGGCTATGAGATACGCCACGTCGCCGTAACCGTTCGCCGTCAGTGTGCGCAGCAGGTGTGAGATACCTATCACCCCGCACGACACGTGTCCGCCATTATCGGTTACTATATTCTTCACCACATTGTCCACAACATCCTGCCGACAGTCATCGGGCACGATGCCAAAGGCAAGCGGCAATATGTTGGCGGTGGCGGTATTGTTGCCGTAGAACACGCTGTCGGGGTACAGGGGATGTCCGGGTTGCGGCGAAGTGCCGCGCTTTACGTGCAGGAACTTCCTGTTGAACGCCTCCGCCATAGCCGCTGCCCGCTCCCCGTACTGTGCCGCCTCGCTGTGCAATCCCTGCAAGGCGGCGAAGTCGTGCATCATGTTCAAGATGCGAATCATATACGCTGTGGAGAGCAGTGCGCCGTCAGTCTTGCGCGACGGGTCTTGCGAATGTATCAATTCGGGCTTCTCTGGCGGCATACACCAGTCGCCATACTTGTCTTTTGTGATGATGCCGTCCTTGGAATATGTGCCGCATATATGGTCAATCCATTTCTTTATATAAGGATAACTATTGCGTATCGCCTCGTCATTGCCATACTGTTGGTACAACATCTCGCAGGTAAAGGGCAGTGCGGCGGGCCATGTCACGTTGTCGGTATAGTAATTCCAGAAGGCAGGAGCCACGTCAGGCAAGGCTCCATCGTACCGCTGCGCGTCGCAGATGTCACGCATCCAGCCTGTGTAGAGTCTGTTATTGTCGAACAGATAGCTCTCGCCCAGCGAGCCGGCGGTGCGGTCTCCGAGCCACGGCTGCCGCTCATTACGCTGCGGGCAGTCCACGGGGAAGCCCTTATAGTTGTCTATTATCCCCCACCAGGCATTGCGGACGATGGCGTTAAGCGTGGCGTTGCTTGAGGTAAAGCTGCCCGTCCGCTCCACGTTGTTAGCCACAAGACTGGGCTTTATGTCCGCCTCGGTGATGCCGTCGATGCCCGTTATGCGCACATAGCGGAAGCCATGGTACACGAAGGTGGGGTGCCACCATCGTCCTTCGCCCTCATTACCGCTGCAAACATATACGTCTTCCGTCTCCGCGTCGCGCAGGTTAGCAGTATAGAGCGTACCGTCGGGATTGAGACGCTCGGCATATTTTATGCGTATCGTATCGCCCTTGCCGCCCCTTACCTTTAGCTTCACCCATCCTGCGATATTCTGTCGGCAGTCGAACACGTTGCCCTTCACACGTCGTGGCGCATATCCCTCACCCAGTTCGGTCTGCGTCTGCCCCTCGGCAGCCTGCGGATAGAGCGTTCCCATGGGCAGTTCCGCGCGCTCAGCCCACTGCCATGACGAGTCGTCAAAGCCCACCTTTGCCCATGAGGGCATATCGAGGCGTGCGTCATACACCTCCCCGTCATACTCATTGTTGGAGCGTATCGGACCTGACGCCGTTGCTTTCCACTGGTTGGAGCTATACAATCGTTGCTTGCTGCCGTCGATATACTCCACAAACACATCGACCCTGCACTTCGGGAGTCCGAAGAACGGACACTTATAGTGCTTTAGATAGCGCATTGGCACTGTCCTGCCATTGCCGAGAATGATGCCTATGCAGGCGGCGGTGTCAGCCTTCAGTGCCTCGGTAACATCGAGAACGTTGTAGTATATGGACTTGCGGAAGTCGGTCTGCAATGGTGTCAGCACGTCTTCCCCTATGCGATTGCCGTTGACATACAGCTCATAATAGCCCTGAGAAGCAACAAACGCCCGGGCTTTCCTCACCGTCTTCTTCTCTAATGTAAACTCCTTTCGCAGGTAACGGGCATTGACCCGCGTCTTGTTTTCCATCTCCTCACCCGGCAAAAGGCGATCTATACCAATCCATTGCCCTTTCCATTGCGTCTCGTTTATCACATCATCGGGGTGCAGAGGCGTAACGATGTGCTGGGCAGAGAGTAGCGTTGCCCACACCGTAGCACATATAACAGATAATAATCTCTTCACTATCGTACCGTATTATTACAGACTATTCGCGTAAAATTCTATGTTCATATATCCGTCTTCCCTTATCTTTGCCGCGTCAGCAGGGTCTTCCGGGTTCATGCCGTGTGCCCTTTCCCATTCGTCGGGGATACCGTCGCCGTCGGTATCAATATGCGGTACGCCCCTGTATGCAGGCAGTCCGCCCACCTGTTGCGGGTCGGTTATGATGCCAAGGATATAGCTATCCTGCGGCAGACGGCGCTTGCTGTATGGCGAGGTGTGCGGTTTTGCGTCCACAGCCCATTCTGGTAGTCCCGTCATAACGCCGCGAATGATGCGCTCATCCACCGCATCACGGCACGGTTTGGTAGCTCCCACGCCGCCAAGGACCTGCTGGTATGCCGCTTCCGCAGTGAGAATATCGCCTGCATTGGGCATGCTGAACGGCTCATCTACCCTTATTCGTGCCATGGCAGCTACGACATCCTTTGACGAGGGCTGCACGCCACCGTCCCAGTTGTTGCGCGATACGGCGTCGCTGCCATAGACAATGTTCCCCGAGACGTATGCCTTGCCGAACTCTTCCGACCTGTTCTTGTCGCGGGAAGCCTCTGGTTTCAATATCCTTTGGCAGATAGCAGGACGGGGGGACTTTCCTTTCCTGAAGGCTTTGAGTTGCTCTCGTGCCGTAAACTCTTTCGGATTGAAACCTGTCACGGGTCCTGGTTTGAAGTAATTGTTAATGATATTGTAACGAGAGTTATCGTCTCCCCCATCAATAGAGCGGTTCCACCAGTTGAATATCACGTTGTTGACGAAGTTAAAGTCGCCGTCCATCGCCACGGAAGGATTGCGGGAGATGTTGTTAGCGAACAGGTTTCTTGCGAAATAGCTATTGTGTCCGCCTATGCTTGCGCCGAAAGCGTGGTTGTATAGGTCCAGTCCCTCGGCGAAAATGCAGTCTTGTATGGTGATATTCACTGTGGGATACTTCTTGTAATGCCCGTCCAGCGTGCGGTCATACACATGGCGGTACATCGACATCACTTCGTCAAGCCCCCACGATGCCGAGCAATGGTCGTAGATAATATTGCCTATTCCCTGCCCTCCGCAGGCGTCATCACGGAACGCTACATCCATTGCGCCGCGGCGGAAGCGCATATATCGTATTATGACATCGTGGGTATCCACCTCCACTGTCTGCCCTGTCACCACGACACCGTCGCCCGGTGCCGTCTGCCCGAAGATGCTAATGTATGGCGCAACGATATGTATCGGCCGCTCAAGGCGTATCTCTCCAGCCACATTGAACACCACTATGCGTGCTCCTCCCGCCTCACAAGCCTCGCGCAACGTGCCTTTTCCGCTGTCATTGAGCGATGTTACCACGTAGATGTCGCCGCCTCTGCCGCCGAAAGAGTATTTCCCGCCGCCCTCAGCACCGGGGAATGCGGCAATGCTTGCCTGCGGCAGCATGGCAGGGGCGTTGCACCAAGGCACGAAGGGCTTGCCGTGCATCATGCCATCCATCACCGCCGGCATAGCTTTCAGCCACGCCTCACGGTCCTGTTTCTCCCAAAGAGCCTCCTGTTCCGCGCCACGCTGCTTCACACTGTCAGGGATAGTGGGGTATTGTGCCAATGCCATCATTGTCGGAAAGATGGTTAGCAGAAAGGCAAAAAGTGGTCTCATATCGGTTAGTAGTTATGTGATAGTTAGTCGGTAGTCATGCCTTGCAGCCCTTGAAACACAGTCTTCTATTCAGGAGTTGCAGCAAAATGTTGTGCAAAGTTACAATTATTTCTCAGAAAAATGCTAACTTTGCAGAAAATATTTCAACATTCCGCTACCGAGGTGCCTCTCCTCCCGGCAACTACTAACTTACAATACGATGAAGACTACCTTGTTTTCCTTGCTACTTTCCCTCCTCTCCTGCACAGCCATAGCTCAGGTGCGCTACACTGGTAGCGTGCTTAGCGACCCTCAAAGGCATGACGGCGGTCTCGCCCCCGCCATTGGTGTGCACTGCATACAGACTATGCGCGCCAACCGCGAGCACCCCGATTCCGCTTTATGCGTTATGCCGTGGACCTACAATCACCAGCCGATGCTGGTGCAATGGGGCGGCAGACTGTGGATGCATTACCTCTCCGACCCCGTCAGCGAGCACGTGCCACCGTCGCAGACCTACGTGCAAAGCTCCGCGAACGGCTACTCATGGAGCGCGCCGCAGACGCTCTTCCCCGACTATGGCATGGGCATGATGGCGGTGATGCACCAGCGTGTGGGATGGTATGTATCGTCCAAAGCCACTGGCAGCAGGCTTATTGCCATGGGACATTACGGCATCTGCCGCACGCCGAAGGACGACCCCAATGATGGTAACGGCATAGGAAGGGTGGTAAGGGAGGTAAAACCCGACGGTACCTTCGGGCCAATATACTTTCTTTACTATAACCACGACTCATCAGAGAAACGCCTGCGCTGGCCGCTCTACACGGCTTCAAGGGACAAGGGCTTCCGTAAGGCATGCGAAGAGATACTCCACGACCCGCTGATGTGGATGCAGATGGCGGAGGAGTGCGACCGCGACGACCCGCGTCTGCCATTGAAAAAGGTGTATAAAGCGTTCTGCTACTACACCCTTCCCGACGACACCACCATCGTGGGGCTATGGAAACACGCCCTCACAGCGCAGAGCAAGGACGGCGGACGCACATGGCGGACGCCCGTGGAACGCGCCCGTGGCTTCGTGAACAGTAACGCGAAGATATGGGGACAGCGTCTGCCCGACGGCTCTTACGCCACCGTTTACAACCCCGCGGAGTACCGGTGGCCGCTGGCTATCAGCACAAGCGCCGACGGGGAGGAATACACCACGCTGAACTTGATACACGGTGAGATGACTCCACTGCGCTACGGAGGGCAATATAAGAGCCACGGACCGCAGTATGCACGGGGCGTCGCCGCCGCCAACAGCCAGCAATGGTCGCAGGACCACTTTTTCGTGGCTTACTCCATGAACAAAGAAGACATGTGGGTGGCACGCATACCTGTGCCCGTGAGGCAGGAGGCGATGCTCCACGCCGATGACGATTTCAGCAAGGATGGCACGCTCGACAGGTGGAACATCATGTCGCTCATCTATGCGCCAGTAAGGGTGGAAGGGGGCAAGATGATGCTGGCAGACCGCGACCACCACGACTTTGCCAAGGCAGAGAGGGTGATACCTGCCACGAGGTGTCTTGAACTGACGATGAACGTCACGCCGATGCAGAACAACCACGGCGAACTGCTTCTGGAACTGCTCGACAGTCACGGCAACGCCTGCACGCGACTCACATTCCAGCCCGACGGAATGTTGACGGTAAAGACGGGCGCACGTTACAGCACCGTGCTGAAAGGCTACGACGCTGGCAGGGAATACGCCCTGCGGTTGCTGTGCAACCTCGACAGCCGCACGGTGACGATATGGGTGGACGGCAAGCAGATAAGCACGAAAATGCTCTTCGCGCCCATCAGCAGCATTACGCGCCTGTCGCTCCGCACGGGTGGCAGACGCACCGAACCGACCATCGATTCTCCTGCCGACACTCCCGCCTACCAAGACCTTCCCGATGCTGGCATGACGGACACGCTCGCCACATATTATATAAATAATGTGCATACGCGCGAGGCAAACGGCAAGGCGCAGGGGGCATTGCTGCGATGGAACGACTTCAGGCACTATGCCGAATACTTCAACGCCATGGAGACCGAGGGCATAGTGCAGGCTATTCCCAACAGCGGGGCGGCGCAGTGGATGGAAGACAACATACCGCTCTTTGAGTGCCCAGATAAGCAAATAGAGGAGATGTTCTACTTCCGATGGTGGAGTCTCCGCAAGGCTATAAGGCAGACGCCGCAGGGCTACGTAATGAACGAGTTTCTCGTGGACCGTTCCTACGCCGACAAGTACAACCTTATTGCCTGCGCTCTGGGTCACCACATCATGGAAAGCCGCTGGCTGAGGAACGAAACGTACCTTGAAGACAATGTGAGGGTATGGCTACGGGGCGGCGATGGCGGCAAACCGATGTTCCGCCTCGACACCTTCAGCTCGTGGCTGCCGTGGGCTATGTGGCAACGCTCGCTGCAACAGGGCAGCACACAGTGGATGAAAGGCTACGACCGCGACCTGCGTGAGGACGTGGAACGCTGGGAGCGGAGCAACCTTTACGCCGACAGCCTGTTCTGGCAGCGCGACGTGAAGGACGGCATGGAGGAGCAGATAAGCGGCGCACGCAAGCTGAATAACCGCCGGCCCACCATAAACTCATATATGTACGGCAACTACATGGCACTGGCATGGCTCAACGAGGGCACCGCCGACGGCAAACTCTATGCTGAAAAGGCTGACAGGCTAAAGGGGCTGATGACAAAGAAGCTGTGGAACAGCCGGCTGCAATTCTTCGGAACACTGACTACTGCCGACACCCTTGCAGCGGTACGCGAGCAGATTGGCTACACGCCATGGTACTTCTTCCTGCCCGATGACGATGCCGCCAAATACCTCCCCGCATGGCTGCAACTGGCAGACGAGAAGGGTTTCAACGCTCCTTTCGGCATCACCACCGCCGAACGGCGGCATCCTCTCTTCCGCAAACGCTACAAGCCGCAACACCCTTCGTGTGAGTGGGACGGGGCAGTATGGCCCTTCGCCACCTCGCAGACGCTGACAGCGCTCGCCAACATCATGGACGGCTACCCGGCATTGGCAAAGGCTCTCACCGACTCCTGTCAGAACATAATCTTCAACAGCGGCGCTGGACCGAAGGGTGTGAGGACAAGTGGCATAGCTGACGGCAACCTCTTCTTCTACCACCTCAAGAAATACACCGAGTCGCAGTACCGTCGCGGCAGACCGTACATAGGCGAATACCTTGACGAGACCGACGGGCAATGGCTGATGGGCGACCGCGAACGCTCACGCTACTATAACCACTCCACCTACAACGACCTTATCATTACGGGGCTGGTGGGACTGCGGCCCTCGATGGACGGTGAGATAAGGGTGCGGCCACTCATACCAGAGGAGTGGGAATACTTCTGCATCGACAACCTGCCATACCACGGGAAGCTGCTCACCATCTATTATGACAAGACGGGCACACGATACCATCAAGGTAAGGGATTGCACATATTGCAGCGCGACAGATAAACGCCCTATATACAAAAGCATAGCGATTGCATTGTGAAAGCATAGCGATTACATTGTAAAAGCATAGCGATTACATTGTAAAAGCATAGCAATTACATTGTAAAAGCATAGCGATTACATTGTGAAAGCATAGCGATTGCAACCACACCACAAACCAACCACCCATGTGTCACGGGCATCAGCCCGTGATACCCCATCAACCAAACAACTAAAAAACAAAACAACCAAACCACTAAACAACCACCAACCACCAATGACACCAAAGCACATACTTACCAGTCTGATAACATCCCTACTGCTATTAGCAACCTCAACAACCACCGCCAATGCCGCACGCAAGACAAACAATACAGGCAAATCACTGGCAGGGCAATGGCTCGTGGAAGCGGAGGGCGAGGGATCCGTGACATGGGGCAAAGACTCCGT
Organism: Prevotella sp.; assembly: GCA_022773825.1. Taxonomy (GTDB): domain Bacteria; phylum Bacteroidota; class Bacteroidia; order Bacteroidales; family Bacteroidaceae; genus Prevotella. Next base: position 50,048 of record JALFOF010000074.1, on the reverse strand, counting down.
GGCGGACATACACGCTCCGGGCGGCCTGACGCTATGGAACAAAAGCCTGATGAGGGGCAATGTGACGATAGAATACGAGGCGCGGATAGTGGGCGACGGGCGCATCTCCGACCTTAACTGCTTCTGGATGGCGAGCGACCCCGAAGCGAAGGATGTGTTCGTAAATGCCAAGAAGCGCGGCGGTAAGTTCATAAACTCCTACACCATGAGGCTGTATTACGTGGGCTACGGCGGCAACCACAACAGTACCACACGCTTCCGCCGATACAATGGCGATGCACGCGGCGTGACGGACGCACGCTTCCGCCCTGCCATACTGCGCGAATACACCGACAGCAGTCACCTGTTGCGCGGCGACCACTGGTACAAGGTGAGGTTAGAGGTAACTGACGGGCGTGTGCGCTTTATCATAGACGGCGAGTGCCTCGTGGACTTCGTCGACCCCGAACCGCTAACCGAGGGCTTTTTCGGCTTCAGAACAACACTGGCGCACGCACAGCTAAGGGGATTCAGGTATAGTGAGTCACCCGTCACCTCCACCGTGAGGGATGGCAAACAGAATATGGTGGAGCTGTTGCCCCTCCACTCTGGGATTGGCAGAGGGGCGCAGAGGGATTGCCGTGAGACAACCTCTCCCGCCACCTTCGGCGTACCTTTCGCCAAAGGAGAGCTGCCTGCCGATGCCGGACTCACGGTGAGCTGTGGCGATAAAGTGCTGCCTGCCGACCAATGGACATTGGCATCGTGGCCCGACGGCTCGGTGAAATGGAAAGCAGTGGCAACCGTCGTGCCAAAGGGAGACGGCACATTAAGCGTGAGGAAAGACGGAAAAACGACAAAGAAGCAAACGGGGAGAGAGGAAAAGAGCGAGGATGTGGTGCTGCATACGTCCACCAGCGGTATGCTGTTCGACAGCATCAGCATCGGTAAGAAGACCGTGATGGGACGTGGTTGGGTGGAGCAGAACAGCAAGAAACTGCCCGTAAAGAGGATGGAAAGGGAGCGGAAAGGCAGCGTGAGAGACTGTTGGCGGGCGGAAGGCGACAACTTCTGCGTGCGTCTCTATACCTACAAGGGGAGCAATGAGATAAAGGTGGTGCACACGGCGTTCATCGACTCCACGACAAACGCTGACGGACTGCGCTCGCTGTCGCTGCGTTTTGAAGTACCGATGGAGGGTGCCGACTACGACAGGAGGGTGCTGTTCCTCATGGACTCCACACGGGTGCAGGGGATGGACGTAAAGCCTCTCTTGGCACGCCGACCCATACACCTCGGCAGCGACGGCACGCCGGCGGACGAGAAGAGCCGCGACATAGTGGCGCAGATAGCGGCATGGGACGGCTTTAGGTTGTCGCAGCTGTCGCCAAACGGTTTCTCCATAAGAAAGAGAGCCACGGGGCAGTCGCCGTGGATAGGCACCATCGAGGGGCGAAGGGCACCGGGAGTGGTGGCAGTGGGCGACAAGGGACGCAGCGCGGCCTTCCATCTTGAGGACTTCTGGCAGTCCTATCCCTCCACATTACAGGTGGACAGGGCACGCAGCGACAAGGCGGTGGTGAGCCTGCACCTATGGAGCCCCGAGGCGGAGGCGATGCTGTTCAACCATTACGACACCATTCCCCACGGACTGGATGCCGCATACGAGGACGTGCAGCCGGGCATGAGCACCGCATACGGCATAGCACGCACCTCCACAGCCTATATCACCGTGGCGGCAGAGGGCATAGACGCCATGAAGACGGCATTGCCTTCACTGGCCTGCCACACGCAGTATGTGCCATCACCACATTACCTGCACTCCAAGAGGGCTTTCGGTATATGGAGCCTCGACAAAGGGACGGCACTCGACACCTTATTATATAATATAAAGAACTTCTACGCCCGGCAGCAGGAGGAGCACGCTTGGTACGGGTTTTTCAACTACGGCGACGTGATGCACTCTTACGACACGTCGCGCAAAGAGTGGCGTTACGACGTGGGAGGATATGCGTGGGACAACACAGAGCTGGCTTCACCAGCCATGCTGTGGTATGAGTTCCTGCGCACAGGCGATAGCGAAGCATGGCGCATGGCGGTGGCAATGAGCCGCCATAACGCTGAGGTGGACTGCTACCACCACGGTCCCCATGCCGGACTGGGCACGCGCCACAACGTGCTTCACTGGGGGTGCGGAGCGAAAGAGGCACGCATATCGCAGGCTTTCTGGAACAGGTTCCTGTACTACCTCACCGCGGATGAGCGCATGGGCGACATAATGCACGAGGTGAGGGATGCCGACCAACTACTCTATAGCCTCGACCCCATGCGCCTTGCGCAGCCACGTTCCGACAGATACCCATGCACAGCGCCGGCTCGTCTGCGTGTGGGACCAGACTGGATGGCGTATGCCGGCAACTGGTTCACGGAGTGGGAACGCACTGGGAACATAAAATACCGCGACAAGATACTCACTGGCATGAACAGCATCGCTGCCCTACCCCATGGTCTCTTCAGCGGTCCCAAGGCGTTAGGCTACGACCCTGCCACGGGAATAGTATCGTGGGAAGGCGACAGCACCGTGCAAAACACCAACCACCTGTTAGGCATAATGGGCGGATTTGAAATGATGAACGAGATGATGCTATCCATATCAACACCTGAATGGAGCAAGGCATGGCTGCAACACGCCATGGACTATAAGAGTAAAGCCCTCACCATAAGCAACAACCGCTTCCGCATACCGCGCCTGCAAGCATACGCCTACTGGATGACGGGCAAGCGACAGTATTACGAAAACGCAAAAAAAGACCTGCGATTGCAGTCCCCCATACTCTTCACCAATGATGCCGCGACCTTCACTCTCGATGCCATTTTCATGCAAGAAGTGATGGAACAACAATGTCATGGTATGCAATATAACATACGTTAGGTATTGGTCAATTAATAAAAAGGCAGTAACTTTGCACTCAGAAATATAACAACAAACTAAAAAATATAAGACCTATGAGTACAAAGAAGAATTTACACATTGAGACACTCGCCCTCCATGTAGGGCAGGAACAGCCAGATTCCGCAACAGATGCTCGCGCAGTACCTATATATCAGACCACTTCCTACGTATTCCGCAACTCACAACACGCGGCAGACCGTTTCGGATTACGCGATGCAGGCAACATCTACGGACGACTGACAAACAGCACCCAGGGCGTGTTTGAAGACCGCATAGCAGCCCTTGAGGGCGGTGTGGCAGGATTAGCAGTAGCAAGTGGCGCGGCAGCCATTACTTACGCACTGCAAAACATAGTGCTTGCAGGAGACCATATCGTAGCGGCAGACAACCTGTACGGTGGCAGTTTCAACCTCATCACACACACATTGGCAAATCAGGGCGTGACGAACACCATAGTAAACGTCAACGACCTCGATGCGCTGGAGAAGGCTATACAGCCCAATACCAAGGTGATATACGCGGAAACATTTGGCAACCCCAACTCAGACGTTACCAACCTTGACGCTGTCGCAGAGGTGGCGCACCGCCATAACATCGTCTTCATCGTCGATAACACCTTCGGTCCTATCGTTATCCGTCCGCTGGAGCACGGCGCGGACATCGTGGTACACTCAGCAACAAAGTTCATTGGCGGCCACGGTTCATCGCTTGGCGGCGTAATCGTTGACGGAGGAAAGTTCGATTGGAAAGCGAATGCCGACAAATACCCAACCATCGCTAAGCCAGACCCATCATATCACGGTGCGATATTTGCCGATGTGGCTGGTGCCGCGGCGTTTGTGACACGCATTCGCGCCGTCATCCTCCGCGATACAGGTGCCACTATCTCCCCATTCAACGCGTGGATACTGCTTCAGGGCACAGAGTCACTGCCGCTGAGGATAGAGCGTCACGTGGAGAACGCGCTGAAAGTGGTGGACTATCTGGCAAAGAACCCGAAAGTAGCGAAGGTAAACCACCCCTCATTGCCTACGCACCCAGACCACGAACTCTACCAGAAATACTTCCCGAAGGGAGCTGGTTCCATCTTCACCTTTGAGATAAAAGGCGGCGAAGAGGCGGCTTGGAAGTTCATTGACAGCCTGAAAATATTCTCATTGCTTGCTAATGTGGCCGACGTGAAGTCGCTTGTGATACACCCTTACACCACGACGCACTCACAAATGAGCCCAGAAGAGCTGGCACAGCAGCACATAACACCGTCCACCGTGCGCCTTTCTATCGGCGTAGAGCATATTGATGACATCATCGACGACCTTGAACAGGCCTTCGCACAGATATAGAAAAAGACAGGATAACATAACAATACAGGCAACAGGTCCTTGCTTTTGAGCAAGAAGCTGTTGCCTGTACTGCGTTTATACGGTGCATATCACGATTTCACCGCCATCCCGCCGCGTCGTAATAGCTCTCATGTTCCTTCGCGAACGCCATGAGGCGCGAGAAGATATGGTTGCGGGCGAGCAACGAGGGGTTGCCGAATATGACGAGATGTTCCTCTGCTCGCGTCATTGCCACGTTGAGTTTGCGGTCTATCACGCTGCCATCATAATCCACGAACACATTGTCGGCAAGGAATTTCAGCTGATAATACTTCGATATGGTGAAGCCATAGATTATGTATTTACGCTGACTGCCTTGGTATCGTTCCACGGTATCGATGGTGATACGGTGCAATTCTGGTATGCCAAAGGTGTCAATGGCGTTGCGTATGGTAGCTATCTGGTTGCGATAGGGTACGATGACGCCCACCGTCTCTGCCACATCGAAGTCTTTTCCCTCGATTTCGTATATCTTCCGCACAGTGGCGGCAATCAAATCCGCCTCCACTGGGTTCACTTTGTCTGGTGTTCCATCCTCTGGCGGCGGTGTCGCCACGAAGGCGAAACGGCGCGTCAGCAGTACGTTCTCTATGCCTTCACCCTCTGGTTTGCTATGCGGCAAGTCGGCAATTTGATGTGGCAAGGGCACTTCCGCGAGCTTATTGTTGTAGAAAAGCTCATTGGGGAAGCGGGCAATGTCGTGATGCATGCGCCCTTGACGGCAGAGCATATATGTCACTTGCTCATCGTCTCGGTAGCGTTTCAGCAGTCTTTCGAACAGCGACAGGCGGCAATCGGTGAGCAATATGTCCCTTAGCACCGTCTCGCGCACCGCTGATTGCGCCTGTGTCTGCTGCACAACGGCGGGTAACTGCTTATGGTCGCCTATCATAACAATCTTCCTTATTGCCGGCACCTCGCCCTCACACGCGCTCAACAGCCCTATAAGATGGGGTTCAAGTATCTGCGATGCCTCATCAATCACGGCGAGACTGAACTGGCGTATCTTCAGCAACGCTATGTTTGAGGTGAACGCCGTCGTGGTACCGACATAGACTCTCGCCGTTTCCAGCATAGTCCTCAGCTCCGCAAGGTTGGCACATCGCCGTGCCCTTTCCGCGAGAAGGTAGCCGCGATACTCCGCCGCGCAGTTCAGAGTGCTTCCCACTCTTATGAAGTCTATGCCCTCTTTGTGCAGTTTGCTGCATATCTCGTCAACGGCACGGTTGGTGTATGACAGCAGCAACACTGACGAGTCCCGTTCCAACAGTTCTTCCTTTACGGTGTTAAGCATGCCGAATGAGGTCTTGCCAGTGCCTGGAGGACCTATTATAAGGAACAGGTCTTTCGCCCTTTTCACTCGCAGTGCCAGTTCGTTAAACGTGCCATAGTCGCCTTTCAGCTCCCGCGTCACGTCCACCTCAGCCCTTCTTTGCAGCAGTATAATGTCTCTGCGCCGCTTCGGAGCGGACAGGAATGAGTGCATACCCCTATACAGTGAACTGTAAGAAGCCTCCATAAAGTCGTGTTCCATCGCCCACTTCATGCCGCTATACCATAGGAACACCCTCCCGTCTGACTGCGCCGCACGGAGCACAAGGGTCACGGTGTCTGTCTGTATGTCCTCTATCGTGCAACGGAAAACCATCGTCCGCCGTGCGTCAGGCTCGCTGCCCGGGGCGTAAGGGTATAGTATCACGATGTCGCCCACGCGGAAATTGGCCATGTCATTATCCACGTTCTCGCTGAACTCCAGCCTCACCCGCTCTATCATCCCCTTGCTGTCGCCATCGGGTGACACGAGGGTGAGGTTGTCGTAGATGTTGCCTGCCTGCCGCTTCACCTCCAAAGAGTCGTGCCACGTGGCGGCGAAGCCCGAGCTCTCCTTTGTCTTGTTGCCCAGTTTCGACAGCAGATGCTCGTTGGATATGAACGTGAGGAAACGGTAATAATACTCCCTTTCCAGTTCGGAGGCGGCGTGTATTGGTGCGAGCAGTTCGGCGATTTGGATGTATTGGTAACGTTTCCATAGCGCATTGGTCACGTTTTTCAGGTTCATCGCCTCTGGTGTCAGTGCGCCGAGCACCTGTTTGTACGCTCCCTCCTGTGCCATACGCAGCTCTTGAGCCGCCAGTCCGTTGCGCAGCTTCATTGCCCTGAACACGAGCTCGGGTGCGAAACCCAGTCCGAGCAGGCTGCTGCGGTACTTGGAATAGAGCAGGAAAGCGTGCAGTTCCCTATTGTTCTGTTCGTAGATGCCACGGTAGTTGTACCTTATCAGAAGCATATAGAGCAACAGTTGCACGTAATGCTCCTCCTTGTAGCGCGGCACGGAGAAGTCACCGCAGGGGAAATCGCCCTTGCCCGACTTCTGTTCCAGCAACACTCTGAAGTCTAATTGCAGGTAATCCATGCGCCCTTGCAGTCCGAGCATCTCTGAGAAGAACGACGGTTCCACCATTCCCTCCCTTGAATTGAAGCGCGTCACGGCGGCAGGGAGGTCGCACCCCATGGCGTTGGCTATGTTCTGGCGCTGCCTTCGCGCCTCGTCGTGGAAGTTTGGCCCCACACCCGCCGTCAGCAGGTTCACGGCATTGGCAGCGAAGAAGTCCTTCACGCTGTCGGCATACGCCTTCGGTTGTTTTACCGCCTCGTCCAGCATCTGCCCAGCGAAGTTACCCATCACAATGGCCTCGCTGCCCTGCTGCGGTTGCAGACGGTTGAGAAGGTTCACCAACGGCGACTCTGCATAGTTGGTGAAGCACCGCGCCACCGCCGATATATCGACGAGGTAGTCTGGCTCCACGATGATAAGCTCTGGATAGAGCACACCGTCCTCCATCCTCGGCCTTACGAGGTTCAGCTGTGTCCCCTCGCCTATCAAGTCGGCGAGGTACGTCCAGTCGAAGTCGTAAACCTTGTTACGTGTGTAGCACACCCTCACGTTCTCCCCATCATGCCAGTCCTCTGCATGACCGTAAACGTAGTCGCCGTCCAATCGGGTAACAATCATCCTGACACTGTCGCCCACCAACTCACGATGCCTCTCCGCCATACGCTCTTCCGGAAACATCGCCACGAGCTGTGGCGGGATGTCCGCTCCGTAGATTATGGCGATGAAGCGGCACAGGCTTCGCAGGTCCTTGGCGCAGTAGATGCCCAGTTCCTCCCGCGTCATGCCACCGCGTTTGCGCAACCTTGCGCGCGTGCCGTTAACCTCGCGCGCCAGCATAGCGTCCGCCCCGTGCTCCTTCAGCAGGTAGTCCGTCTTGGCAAAGGCACCGCACAGGCATGCCCCCACACTCTCGGTGCTTTGGTCTATACACTGACGGAAGACGCGGTCGAACGTGCCATACACCCTGACGTAGTCGGGCACAAGGCGCATAGCCGCCATGAGCGCGGCGAAAAAGTCGTCCGCACTTTCCGGGATGTATGAGTAATCGTCTGGCAACATCGCTGTTGAGGATTATTGGGATGGTGGTTTTGTTGGTTGGAGGGATGGGGCATCACGAGCTAACGCCCGTGACACAAGGGCGGAAGTGTGTGTTAGCAGGTTAGTGGTGCCGATGCAATCGCTATGCTTTTACCATGCAATCGCTATGCTTTTACCATGCAATCGCTATGCTTTTACATCGTAATCGCATAGTGATTACACTGTAAAAGCATAGTGATTACAACGTTAGCAGTACAGTGTTGTCCTGCCATGCCTTAGAACTCGTCGCTCGCATAGAACACTTCAAAGAGCTCGCGGGGGAATTCAAAGATTTCCTCATCCTTGAAAAAACGTTTCAGTTCTATCTCCGCATTCTCCAAAGAGTCGCTCGCATGGACTATGTTCTCTTGGTAACTCATGCTGTACATGCCGCGTATCGTGCCGGGCACGCAGCCCGTCCTGCCGTTGGTGGGTCCGGTAATGACGCGCACTACCTCCACCGCGCTCACGCCTTCAAGGCACATTGCCACTACGGGTGTAACCATCATAGAGTCCTTTACGCGCTGGAAGAACGGTTTGTCGGCAAGGTGTGAGTAATGCTCCGAGAGCAACTCGTCTGTCAGTTGCATCATCTTCAGTCCTACAACACGCAGCCCTTTCTTCTCGAAAATAGAGATAATCTCGCCAATAAGATTACGTTTTACGGTGCAAGGCTTCAGCAGCACCAATGTTTTTTCTGTCTGTTTCATCTTGTAAAGGTTGTTAGGTTTTTGGTATTTAGGTTGGAGGTCGGCTCGGTTTTGAGCTTAGAAGGTTATTGGTTTGAGGTGGAAGGTCTTTCGGATAAGGCGAAGTGATCTTAAACCTCAAACCAATAACCCTATAACCTCTAAGCCAACAACCTCCAAACCTTTCTGCTTATGCCTGCAAAGGTAATGATAATATCCCGAATACGCCACATATTTTGTAATATTTTTGTAATTAAACTGTCATAATCGCTTAACAGGGATGTCGTAATTTTGCACTTAGAAAAGAGAAGTAACGCAAAAAATGAAAAACAAAGACTATATGATGACAATGTTAAAGGGTACGTTAGGAGGACTGTGCACTGTGGCGGCACTGACCGTAAGCATGGATGCAGCGGCGCAAACTCTGGAGGAACGTGTTGCTCTTTTGGAGCAGCAGAACCGTGAAATGAGTGAACTGATACGCCAGAACAGCGAGAAGCAGGCCAAGGCAGGGCTTAAAAGCAAGTATATGCCACAGTTGCATGGCATTCTCCGCGGCAAGTATGAGTACCAACCCGACATGGAAGCCTCGCGCTTTGAGGTGCGCAACGCCCGTCTTAGCGTAGGCGGCGCACTGCCACTGAGGTCGGAATACAAGTTGGAGGTGGACCTGTGCGACGAGGGACAGATAAAGATGAAGGACGCATGGGTGCGCGTAACGCCATGGAAGGCTCTGCGCGTGAGCATCGGACAGCAGAGGATGCCGTTCTCCATAGACGCGCACCGCAACCCGTCGGCGCAGTATTTCGCCAACAGGAGCTTCATAGCCAAACAGGTAGGCGATATGCGCGACGTGGGTTTGCAGGTGGGATACACCTTCAACAGCGGCGGCAGTGACGCACGACCCCTTGTCATCCTTGACGCGGGAATGTTCAACGGCTCTAACCTTGACAATCAGAAGACGGCGTGGTACAAGGCCATCAGCTATTCGGCGCGTATGCAGTGGTTCCCCGCAAAAGGGCTCGCCATAGTGCCATCGGTACAGCATACCGCCATAGCCAACCGTCAAGCGAACTACACCTCGCTCGACCTCGGCACGTATTATGAAGCAAACGGCTTGCACATCGAGGCGGAGTACCTGCGCAAGACGTACATGAACGATGCCTTCGGCAACTGCAACGCCATCAACGCCATGACGATTTACAAGATGCCTCTCAAAGGTGAAAAGAGTTATTTCCAAAGAATCTCCTACCAGGCAAGGTACGACTACATGGACGACCACTCCGATGGCAAGGCGGGATTTGCGAAAGATAGCAACGGAAACGCCACCAGCCGCCTCGCCATCAGCGACCACAAACGCCACCGTATGACGCTGGGGCTGACCTTCGCGGTGCGCAATCCTTATTTCCCCACTGACCTTCGCCTGAACTACGAGAAGTATTGGTACCCCCATGGCGGAGCGAAAGAGAGCGAACAGGACAAGATAGTAGCGGAGATAATGGTGAAGTTCTGATGCTAACAACAGCAGAACAGCTCGAAACAGCTACAAGCAAGAACCTATAACCATAAAACCAGCAAGAAAATGAAACAATACAAAACGATAGAAAGAGACTTATCATGGATGTATTTCAACCACCGCATCCTCGAAGAGGCACGCCGTAAGGACGTGCCAGTGCTGGAAAGACTCTGTTTTCTCGGCATTTATTCAAACAACCTTGACGAGTTTTTCCGCGTAAGGGTTGCCAACATAAATCGCATGGTGATGTATAAACCAGAGACTCACCAACCAAAGAAAACGGAGATAGTGGAGATAGAGAAGGCAAAGAAACTGCAAAAACAAATCAATAAGCTCAATGCTCAGTACAGCAAAGAGTTCGGAGAGGCGGTGGAAGAGGTAGAGAAAGCACTGCTAAAGGAGCACATCGTGATAATAGATGAGACGCAGATAGACGACAGTCAACGCGCATTTGTGCGCGATTTCTACCGCAAGAACATCCTCGGACGCGCCCTTCCGCTGTGGATAGACAGCATAAAGCAGTTTGACAAGGAAGCGGACGATACCATATACTTCATTGTCAAGATGTACAAAGGAAACCAAAAGCCACAGTATGCCATACTACCTCTGCCCGTAGAGAGCTGCGGCAGGTGGGTCATAGTGCCCGCTCCAGCAGGAGGGGAAGGGCCGAAAACAACGTATGTGATGTACCTTGACGATATAATCCGCACCTGTCTGCCGTATTTTTTCCCTGGTTTGCAATATGACAGCTATGAGGCTTACAGTTTCAAGTTCACCCGTGACGCTGAACTCGAAATTGACAACGACCTCAACAGCGGCTTCATGCAGAAGATAGCCAACGGCATCAAGTCGCGAAAAGCAGGCATTCCGCTGCGCCTTGTCTATGACGAACGTATGCCAGAGGGTATGCTTCGCCGCATAAAGCAGCGTCTCAACGGCAACGGCAGGCTCGATACCGCCGTGGCAGGGGGCAAGTATCAGAACCACAGAGACATGATGAAGTTCCCCAACTGCGGCAGGGAAGACCTAAAATATCCCAAGTGGCAGCCCATACTGCCAGCGGAATTCTGTGGCAAAGAGAGCCTATTCGAAGCTATAAGGCACAAGGACCTCTTCCTGCATGTGCCCTATCATAGTTTCAATGGCTACATACGCCTGCTCAACGAGGCTGCCATCAATCCCAACGTGAGGAGCATAAAGACCACCCTTTACCGTTTGGCGAAGGACTCAAAGGTAATCCGTGCCTTGATAAGCGCAGCACAGAATGGCAAGAAGGTGACGGTGGTGATAGAGCTGCTGGCACGTTTTGACGAGGCTTCCAACATACGGTGGAGCAAGAAGATGCAAGATGCAGGGGTGAACGTAGTATTCGGTGTTGAGGGATTGAAGGTACATTCCAAGATAACCCACATAAGTTCCAACAAGGGAGCGGGCATAGCCTGCATCTCCACAGGCAATTTCCACGAGGGCAATGCGACAGCCTACACAGACCTGCTGATGTTCACCTCCAACCGTAACCTTACCTCTAAGGTGGAGAAGGTGTTCAAGTTCATCGAGAAGCCGTACAGCATACAGAATTTCGGCGAGCTACTCGTATCGCCTAACGACATGAAGCGCAGGTTCCTGTCACTCATCGACACGGAAATAAGGAATCATCTCGCAGGCAAGCCTGCATATATAAAGGTGAAGGTAAATCATATCACCGAGCCTATGATAGTAAACAAAATCTACGACGCAGCACGCTCTGGGGTGAAGGTTGAGATGCTTGTACGCGGCAACTGCGCGCTGGTGGACAACGACGACTTCAACGGCAATCTCCGCGTAGTGGGCATCATTGACCGCTACCTTGAGCACGCACGCATATTCTGCTTCTGCGCTGGGGGCGAGGAAAAGGTATTCATCGGTTCCGCTGACTGGATGCCTCGCAACCTCGATTACCGCGTAGAGGTGGTGACACCCGTGTACGACGCTGCCATAAAAGCGGAGTGCCTCCGCATCGTGGACTACGGACTGCACGACAACAGGCAAGGGCGCGTGGTGATAGGGAAGCCAAGGAGCGGAGCGGAGGACACGCTACCATTCCGTTCACAGGAAGAGTTATACAAGTATTATTCAGGTATTCAGACAAGCAATGTATCACATTAATTCAACAAATTTGGCAGCAATAGACATCGGTTCCAATGCTGCAAGGATATTGATAAAGAGTGTCAAGAAAACTAACAACGGTCTGCGCAGCAAGAAATTACAATTCCTCCGCATACCGTTACGTCTGGGTATGGACGTATTCGGCACGGGAGAAATTGGCGAAGAGCGCGAAAAAATGTTGCTTCGCACAATGAAAGTGTTCCGGCAACTGCTCATTCTCTACGATGTGAAGGACTACCGTATCTGCGCCACCTCCGCCTTCCGAGAGGCGAAGAACGGTGACAAGGTGCTGAAGCACGTCATGAAGGAGACAAAGCTGCAAATATCCATCATCAGCGGCGACGAGGAAGCGCGCACCATACGCGACAATTACACTGGCGATGGCAACCTATTGTATATGGATGTGGGCGGAGGCTCTACAGAACTGTCACTCGTATGCGATGGCAAGCTGATTGGCAGCAAATCTTTCAACATCGGGACGATACGCATACTCAACGCATGTGTGGAACCATCAATATGGAAAGAGATGGCGGAGGCGGTGCGCGAGCTTACGAAGGGGGTGGAGAACATCCGCATAGTAGGCTCTGGAGGCAACATAAACAAGCTCTACCGCCTTGCGCCGAAGAAGGAACGCACGAAAGACACGCTTCATATTGACACACTGTCGCGCATATACACCCGTCTGTCAGCACTTTCTTTAGAGCAGCGTATGATGGAATACGACCTGCGCGCAAGCCGCGCCGACGTGATAGTGCCTGCCGCACAGCTCTTCTTGATGGTGGCGAACTTAGTGAAGGCAGACACCATACTCGTGCCGACAGTAGGCCTTGCCGACGGCATCATCAACGAACTCGCAAGCAAATTGTAACTCGACCGTTTGCTCGCCTAAAGGTTAAAGAAGAGAGGAAATATCTCACTTTCTGCTAATTACACCATGTAAACGGAAGCATCAACGTCCCTTCGCATGGTGATTTATTTTTATCAACGCCGCAATCGCTACGCTTTTACCGAGCAATCACTATGCTTTTACCGAGCAATCACTATGCTTTTACACTGTTATCGCTATGCTTTTACCGCGCTACTGTTGCGCGGTATTTTTTTATTCTGACCTTTCTTCTGCCCAAATTGCGATTTAATGGTTTTGTAACTTCGATGCAAAGGAACTGAAACACCGTCACCGTAACTTTGCACTCGAAATCAAATAGGAAGAAAGGAACAGAATGAAAAACGTAAAGAAGAGTATGGCTTTGATGATGGTAGGCATGATGTGTGCCACCATGCAGGCGCAGACCATAAAGGGATGTGTTACTGACGCGCAAAGCAAAGAGCCACTAATAGGGGCTACTGTAGAGGTGAAAGGTACGACGAAGAAGACCGTTACCGACATGGACGGTAACTTCCGCTTCTCTGGTTTGAAGAAAGGTGAGAAGCATGAACTTATAATTAATTATGTAGGTTATAAGACTCTTGACATGAAGGATGTGCCATCGGTCGCTGATGACGCGACAGATACACTGCAATGCGTCATGGCTGCGGACGTGAAGGTGCTGGGAGAGGTATCGGTGGTGGCTGCCGAGAGACGCAACACCAATGCGGCGGTGATACAACTGGCGAAGAATAGCTCCGTAGTAGTGAACAACGTGTCGGCGCAGGAGATAAAACTGACGCAGGACGCTAACGCTGGTGAGGTGATAAAACGCATACCAGGAGTGAGCCTTATAGAAGACAAATTCGTGATGGTGCGCGGACTTTCGCAAAGATATAACAACGTATGGATTAACGGAGGGGCTGTACCCAGCACGGAAGCAGACTCAAGGGCGTTCTCGTTTGACCTCATACCAAGCAGCCAGATAGAGAGCCTAACGATAGTAAAGTCACCCTCAGCAGAGTATCCGGCGGACTATACTGGCGGCTTCATCATGGTGAACACACAGGAGATACCTACAACCAACAGTTTCAGCGTGACCGTTGGCGGCGGATGGAACGATGCCTCACACTGGCAGAACTTCATGGAGAGCAGGGGCTCGGGCACTGACTTCCTCGGTTTTGACAGCGGACTGCGCTCGCTCGACGGCGGTATCAACATGCAGTTGCATAGCGTAGCAGGCATGGGGACAAGCCTGACAGACAACGGTCTGAACAACGATTGGTCGCTGAAAGAGTATAAACCCTTCGCTGACATGAAGCTTGCGGCAAGCCTCAACCATAGCTGGAGGGTGAGGGAGCACCGCCTCGGACTGCTGGCAGCATTGAATTACAGCAACGAATACCGCACGTTCAACGACATGACGAACAACCTTTTCGGTGTGTACGACGTTGACAACAACTGCTCCAACTACCTGCGCAACAGCGTAGATAACCAGTATAACCACAACGTCAAACTGGGTGCAATGCTCAACATGACACTGCTCACCGCCAACGGGAAACACAAATACCAGTTCAAGAATATCTTCAACCAGATTGGCAACAATCGTTATACCTGGCGCGAAGGCATCTCTGCCCAGTCAAATCTTGAGAAAAGCGCAGAATACTACTACCGCAGCCGCACCACTTACAACACCCAGCTGACAGGAAAGCACTCCCTCGGTGCGGACAACATAGACTGGAGCTTAGGCTACGCCTACGCCAACCGCCATATGCCTGACCGCCGTCGTTACCTCGTCAATGATGCTTTAGAGAGTAATGTGTATGCTCTGACAACGGGAAACGACGCTTCACGAGAATGGACGAAGCTGGATGAGCACATAATATCGGCGGCAGTAAACGACAAACATATGTTCTCCTTCGGTAACTGGACACCCTCTTTGCAGGCAGGAGCATACGGGGAATACCGTTCAAGAGACTATAAGACACGTAATTTCATATACAACTGGAACAACGCCAACAACTCATTGCCGAAGGATTTCCGCTATATGGATGTGCCAACGCTGTTCAGTGACGTGCAGTACATGGGCGAAAACGGACTGTATCTCCTTGAACAACTACAGATGCGCAACAACTATCGTGGCAAGAACACACTCGGGGCAGGATACATAACCGCAGACCTCCCCTTCGGAAAACTCAACATTCACGCCGGACTGAGGTTCGAACACAACGACATGGAGCTAATCTCCAACACACGAGACAATGAGGTCAGCGAGATGAGCACACACTACAAGAGCAGCGACCTCTTCCCCAGTGTCAACGCAACCTATAAGTTTAACGACAAGAACCAACTTCGACTGTCATACGGCAGGAGTATAAACCGCCCAGAATTTCGTGAGGTTAGCTCCTCTGTCTATTACGATTTCGACCTTGCCTCCAGCGTACAGGGTAACACAGAGCTTAGAAACTGCTACATAGACAACATCGACCTACGCTACGAACTTTACCCCAGCCGTGGCGAGCAGATATCGGTGGCAGTCTTCTACAAGCACTTTGACTCCCCCATAGAATGGACCTACACCGTGGCAGGCGGCACAGATTTGGTCTATTCCTACAAGAACGCGCTGAGCGCAGACAACTATGGCTTAGAGCTCGACATACGCAAATCACTCGACTTCATAGGATTACCATACCTCTCATGGTCCTTCAACGGAGCACTCATTAAGAGTAAGGTGAACTTTGAGGCTGGTGCCAAGGAGGAAAACCGCCCTATGCAGGGTCAGTCACCGTACCTCGTGAACACTGGTTTCTTCTATAAGAACAAGCAAGCGGCACTTGATGTTGCACTGCTCTACAACAGAATAGGCAAGAGGATAATAGGTGTGGGCCGCAGTTCGGGCAGCACTGGCAGCGACGACAATGCACGAGTCCCCGACAGTTACGAGATGCCACGCAACACTTTCGACCTTTCCTTGACGAAAAGGTTTGGCGACAGCTGGGAGATAAAGTTCAACATACGCGACATTTTAGCAGAGAAGGTGCAGTACAAGCAGTTTGCTGACGTGACGCAGGCAGATGGAAGCACCAAGGAAGTGGAGCAGATAACGCGCGACTATAAACCTGGCAGGAACTTTGGCTTACAGGTAACATACAAGTTTTAATACATAATAAGAATATTAAAAGCCCAGAAACTCTGGCAAAACAAACTAAAAACTATGAGAAAAATGAAAGCAAAAAGTGTATTTGGATGCCTTGGCATCCTCGCGATGGCAACGGCTCTCACGGCTTGTAGCAGCAGTGATGACGCGACAGGAGGCAACGACGGTAGTGGCACATCGACCAGCGACGCCTATGTATGGAGTACGGACGGTGGCGTAAAAGCCTGCGACAACATCCTTTTTACCAACGGTAGGGAGGACAAGAACGGCACGGAGATAGGTAACGGCGATGCCGAGTTCGTCTTCAAAGGGAAGCAGACCCTGAAGAAGGGCACCTACACTCTGAAGGGATGGGTATATATCGCTGACGGCTCAGAACTGACAATAGAGCCTGGCACAATAATAAAGGGCGACAAAGTGACCAAGGCGGCACTCATAGCAGAGCGCGGCGGCAAGCTCATAGCACGGGGTACGAAGACGGAACCTATCGTCTTCACCTCTGCACAGCCAAAGAACAGCCGCCGACCAGGCGACTGGGGCGGTGTGATTCTCTGCGGTAAGGCACAGAACAACCAGCAGGAGATGCAGATAGAGGGCGGCCCTCGCACCAAGCACGGTGGCAATGACGATGCCGACAACTCCGGTGTGCTGAGCTATGTGCGCATAGAATTTGCCGGTTACCCATTCGCTACCGACAAGGAAATCAACGGCCTGACACTTGGTTCCATAGGCTCTGGCACACAAATAGACCATGTGCAGGTGTCTTATTCCAACGATGACTCCTTCGAATGGTTCGGCGGTACGGTCAACGCCAAGTACCTCGTGGCTTACAAAGGCTGGGATGATGATTTCGATACCGATAACGGTTACTCTGGAAACGTGCAGTTCGGACTCGTAATCCGTGACTCAAGGCTCGCCGATGTCTCACAGAGTAACGGCTTTGAGAGCGACAACTGCGCCGATGGTTCTGCTGTAAGCCCATGGACAAGCGCCACCTTCAGCAATATTACCTTCGTAGGCCCGAAGCTGGACGCTTCATTCCAGAACAAAACCGACTACATAAACGGCGGCAACTACTTCCCGAACAACGGTTCGGCACTCGGCAAATTCCAGTCTGCAATGCACATTCGTCGCAACAGTCGCCTCAACTGTGTCAACTCTTTTGCAGTGGGTTACCCCATAGGCATTATCCTCGACAACGAGAAGGGCAATACTCAGGGGGCAGCAACAAATGGTATCTTGAAGCTTCAGAATATCTGGTTGGCTGGCATGGACATCACTGGCAGCGACTTCAACAAGGTTTATAAGGACGAGCTGTACGACTACGCTACAAAGACTACCAATGCTTCCGCTAAGTCATTTTCTTCAACCTTCTTCCTTGAACAACCCGGAAACAAAGTCCTTGACTCATGGACAACGCTGGTGGAGAGCAACGGTTACACCCCACTCGCTAACAGTCCATTACTCAGCGCTGCCACATACAGCACTCTCAGCAGCTGGTTTGTCACAGCAAACTATATCGGTGCCTTCGGTGCCAACGACAACTGGCTCTCAGGATGGACCAACTTCGACCCACAGGGTACTGATTATTAAGGTATAAATTCTACAACAACGCTCTATTTTGAGGCTGTGTCGTAACAGATGTTTACGGCATAGCCTCTTCGCATTTCACACACATCCTCATACCATCGCTGCATTCTGTCTGAACAAAAGCATAGCGATTACAATGTAAAAGCATAGCGATTACCAAACAATCACATAGCTTTTACATTGTAATAGCTATGCTTTTGCGCTACCACCACCAGCATGACGCGCCCCGAAACATCACCTTCCCCTACCCCAGTGACTTGGAAATGGCTCGTTTTGTGTTAAAGAATAATAAATAATCGGCATTTTACGGTACTATGTATTGCAAGGTTCTAAATATATACATACCTTTGCAAGCGAAACGAGAAGAATGCTTAACACATGAACATCGACAACGCTAAATCGCAAATGAGGAAGGGGATGCTGGAATACTGCATCATGCTACTGCTCCGCAGGCAGCCTTCTTACGCCGCTGACATAATACAGCAGCTCAAGGAGGCGAAGCTGATAGTGGTGGAGGGCACGCTGTACCCCCTGCTGACGCGGTTGAAGAACGACAAATTGCTGTCGTATGAGTGGCAGGAATCCACCCAAGGACCACCACGAAAGTACTACGCGCTGACCGATGAGGGAGAGCGGGTGCTCGCCGAACTGGAAGGTGCTTGGAAAGAACTGGAACACGCGGTGAACGTACTGATGCAGAAAAGGGAGACGGAAGCAGAAGAACAACAATAACAATATAACTGACAGCAACATGAAAAAGAACATCACCATAAATATGTTTGGGCAGCTATACGCCATTGATGAGGATGCGTATGAACTGCTGGAGCGTTACCTCAGCAGCATGAAGCGATATTTCTCAGACAAGGAAGGCGGCGAGGAGATTGCCGACGACATAGAACACCGGGTGGCGGAACTGCTGTGGCAACAGAAGGAAGAGGGCACCATGGCAATCAGCATAGAGGTGGTTAAAGAGATAATAAGCAAGATTGGAAACCCCACCGAGATAGACTCCGCGGAAGAAAACGGCGACAAAGGGGAGCGGATTGCTACGGACAACCATGAAGAAACCATGGAGGCAGAGGTGGAAAAGCCCGACAACGGACTGTTCGGCTGGCTGAAGGGACGCTACCTCTACCGTAACCCAAAAGACAAAGTGTTTGGCGGCGTGTGCTCAGGCCTGGCACAATTCACTGGCAAGGGAACGTCATTAGTATGGCGTCTGGGCACGCTACTCGCCTTATTCCTGTTTTTAGCCTTAGGAAAATACATGCATATATCGTTTGCATGGATGTTAATACTGCTGTACATAATACTCTGGATTATCGTCCCCTTGCCCAGAACACCAGAGGACAGGCTGCGGATGAAGGGGCACAAAGTAACACCTAAGAACATCAACGAGGAGATAATAAACGAGTCGGTGAGTGGTTCGGCAGAGGAATACCGCCCCGGCAACAGTCAAGGGGGATGCCTACTCTTTGGGCTGAAGCTAATATTGGGGCTGTGCTCGCTACCGTTAATCTTTGCATTCGCCTTCGGACTATTCATCATTATAATGGTTTGCTTAGCCAAGTTTAATGTGGCAGTAGCCATGTTCCCCTACCTCGCCGTAGGCGACATGACATGGTTCCCAGAGTATGTACAAGGCAATGCCGCCACTATCATTTGCGCCACAATAAGCAGCATCGCCGTTATCGTCATACCTATATATTGTTTCGTGCGGGTGCTGCGCAGCAGTAGCAAGCCGATGTCAACAAGCGGCATCGTGAGTTGCGTGTTCATGTGGATACTAAGCCTTGCCATTGCCGTGACATCCATAATAAGCACCATAATGACATGTAGCAAGGCGGAAGAAGACTACAGAGACCAAATGCACCAAGCCGATATCACTGCGCAAGACACAGCAGTCATGGACCCGCTACCCACGGACTCCTCCGCGGTGGACACAATAGGGTTTTAGGTTTTAGGTGGGAGGTGTTGGATGAAAGGTGGGAGGTGTTGGGTGGTAGGTCACTTCGCCATAAGACCAGACTCTCTAACACGAAATAACCAAATAACCAAATAACTAAACAACTAAACAACAAAACGACTAAACAACTAAACAACAAAAACAACTATGAACAAGAAACTTAAACGCTCAAACGACAAGAAACTATTTGGCGTATGCGCCGGCATTGCAGAGTATTTTGACATCGACCCAACAGTCGTTAGGGTGGCATGGGCCTGCTTCACCGTATTCTCAACCATGTTCCCGGGCGTCATACTATACTTCATATTGGCACTTATAATGCCAGCAAACAGATGAGGCAGGAAAGGAAAGAAACACATACCACGACAGAAAACCTACTTATATGAGATTTTTTAGCATCACCATCACCATAGCGTTCATGGCTTTCTCCACACTGACACTGGCGGCGGAAACGAAGAAAGAGAACAAGAAGAAACAGACCGTGACGCTCTATGGGCAGGTGTACGACAGCTTCACCCGCGGTAAGGTAAAGGCGTTCGTCACACTGATGAACACCGACTCCACCGTGGTCGATACCGTGACGTGCTGGACATACGACCAAGTCACATGGTCAAGATATACCCTTAAAGTGCCGAGGGAGGAGAAGAAGTACATCATAAAGACCACGGCCGAGGGCTATGAAGACACCTATACCGACTACGCCATCACCAGATTAGGGCGCAACAACTGGATAGAAATGCCGGAGATACTGATGAAACGCAAGCAGAATGACGTGTACAAAGACGTTGATTTGGAAGGTGTGGTGGTGAAAGGAACACGCATTCAGGTGGCATACAAGGGCGACACGATAGTCTATGACGCCTCTGCCTTCAAGCTACCGGAAGGCTCTATGCTCGACGGGCTTATCCGCCAGTTGCCCGGAGCGGAGTTGAAAGACAACGGTGACATATACATCAACGGCAAAAAGATTGACTACCTGACCCTCAACGGCAAGGATTTCTTCAAGGGAGAGAACAAAGTCATGCTGGAAAACCTGCCCTACTTCACCGTGAAAGACCTCAAAGTGTTCTACAAAGACACAGAGAAGAACACTATACTGGGTACGCAGATGGAGGAGAAGGACTACGTAATGGACGTTACCCTGAAGCGGGAATACGCACGGGGATATATAGCTAACGCCGAGACTGGCGCTGGTTCGGAGAACAGATGGATGGCAAAGGCCTTCGGATTGTATTACGACGACCACACGAGGGTGTCGCTGTTTGGCAACGTGAACAACGTGAACGAGAACAGAACACCGGGCGGCGACGGCGACTGGAGCCCTGAAAAGGTGAGCAACGGCATAAAGACCACCAAACAGGTGGGCATGAACATCGCCACGGAGGACAAGAAGAAGTACGTGAACGAGAACCTTAGCGCAAGGGTGACATGGGACGATACCGACAACGAGAGCAAGACATTCACCGAGACCTTCGCCGACAATGGAAGCATATTCAGGGGCAACCGCTATCTGGGCAGCAGCAAAAGCTTCAACTTTACGCTAAACAATAATCTTCATTCAAATAAACTTCTGATTGGCGCCTACACCTATATATCCTACCACAACAACAAGAGTTGGTACGCGTCAGCCGACTCCACTTACAGCACCACACTGACAAACCGCAACGAGGGGTTGGGCATGGGGCGCACAAAGTATTTCAATGCAAGCCACAGTATGTGGTGGGGACATAAGTTTGAGGCTGGAGACCTGATGCAACTCAACATCTACGGCACTTACAGCAACAACAAACCAAGCGAGAGTTTCAACAACAGCAAGACGTATTATGCCACCACACAGACTGAGGAAGCGCGTAACAGATACTACGACAGGCAATCAAACAGCTACAATTTCAACGCCGAGGGCGTTTACGCCTTTCAGTTTCCGGGCAACTGGATGGTGATGGGCGTAGCCGAATACAGCCAGGATTACCTAAGCAACCATAACGATATGTTCAACCTTGAACGCCTGCCTGAGGCCGACTACGACGACCTTGGCTGGTTGCCATCGACCCATGACGACATGATGACGGCGTATGACTGGGAGAACAGCCGCTCCTACAACATAATGAAGCGCAGCTACAAAGGTGCGGTAAACATACAGCGACACACTGACAAGATGAGCTTCCGCCTCACCCTGCCCTACAACCACTACACGGAGAGGATGAACTACCGGGGCAACAGGCTCGACACCGTGGCACGGAGAACGTGGAACGAGTTTCTACCCAGGATTTCCTACCGAACCTTCGGCAAGACGAAAACTCCGTGGGAACTGCACTATAACACGAGAATGTCGCGGCCATCGTTCGCAGACCTCATGCCATTGTACGATACCTCCAACCCGCTGTCGAGGACGGTGAGCAATCCTAACCTCAAGAGCACCATCACACACACACAGTACGGCAATATTTCGTTTGTGAATGACTCGCTCGGCAGCAACATATACGTTGGCTACAGCGTCGCCATAATATGCGACGCGGTGGGCAACCGCACCACCTACGACCCGTCAACGGGTGCCTACACCCGTATGCAGGACAACGTGAGCGGTAACTGGAACAGCGACTTATACGCCGGATGGCAGCGTCCTTTGGACGAGAAGAAGCGTTTCCGCATGGACCTTTACGGCAGGGTGAAATATAACAGAAACGTGGATTTCGCCACGCAGACATCGACAACGGGCGCGGGCGGCGGCGCGGGTGTGCTGGAATCGCCCGTCTCCAAGGTTG
The DNA here is from genome assembly GCA_022773825.1 of Prevotella sp. Lineage (GTDB taxonomy): Bacteria > Bacteroidota > Bacteroidia > Bacteroidales > Bacteroidaceae > Prevotella. The sequence continues at coordinate 27,572 of JALFOF010000074.1, read as the reverse complement.
ACAACGTGAACCTTGAAGCCACCGCAAAGTTCACCTACAAACTGGGAGACCTGTCTGCCGGCATAATAGGCAAGATAACATCACGCCACACAAGGGGACAGCTGGACATAGTGAAGTCCATCGATGCCAACGATATGCAATACGGCTTCAACGCCACTTACACCATACCTGTGCTGAAATTGACCGTCGCCACCGACATGAACCTGTATTCACGCCGTGGCTACGAGAGCAGCATGATGAACACGGACGAACTGGTGTGGAACGCGCAACTGTCGCGCTCGTTCCTCAAGGGCGCACTGACGGCGAAGCTGCTGGCATACGACCTGCTGGCGCAAATAAGCTCAAAGCGTTATGATGTGAACGCGCAGGGACGAATGGAGACATGGTATAACTACATACCGAGGTACGTAATGTTCAGCCTTGCCTACAAGTTCACGAGGAAACCGAAGAAAGGTTAGGAAGGTGTATCATAGGTAACTTACACTCCCTCCATACCTCCTCCGTCGTAAAAGCATAGCGATTACAACGTAAAAGCATAGCGATTACATCGCAATATGTATCTGATTGCATTGTAATCGCTATGCTTTTACACGCCCACCCACATCCAATGAAAAGCCTTTTCAAGGCTTCTTTCTTGCCGAGAAAATGCCGCGAATGACCATTACACTTAATTTCCGCCACACATTGCCATCTTCAAACTTCCGAACATGGGCTGTACTCCAACTTCAGACAGCACCAGTTGTTTTCTGTTTTCCGCGAAACTTCATGCAACCCGAGACGCTCCGCCTCCGCAAGGAGTAGCGGAGCGTCTTCCTCATAGAAGCCACTGAGGATGAGAACGCCACCACGTATCATCACTTCCTGGAAGCGATGAAGGTCGGCAAGGAGTATGTTGCGGTTGATATTTGCCATCACCACGTTGAACAAACCATCCACATGAGACAGCACGCTGGAGTCTCCCAACAGCACTTCGAGGCGCTCTGCCACGCCGTTGAGGCGCGCATTGTGCATCGCATTGTCAGTGCTCCACTCGTCAATGTCGTAACCTACCGCCGTTTCCGCGCCACAGAAAAGGGCTGTTATGGCAAGGATGCCCGTGCCACAACCGCAGTCGAGCACCCTCCTGCCCTGCAAAGGCGTTTCAAGGAGCGTGGCGACCACCATACGGGTAGTCTCATGCGTGCCAGTGCCAAAAGCGTTACTGGCGTGGATACCTATATTAATAGGTGTGGAAAACTGCTCACTGTCCGCCGTGTTGCGAGCGTCATAGATGGTCACCTTGCCCGACACGACGATAGGCTCGAAGCCCTGTTCCTCCCACGCCGCGTTCCAGTCCTGGTCGGGGATGTCCTCCGTCTCATAGATAATGGTGACATCCTCCACGGGAAACTCCGCGATGGCGTGCTCCACCAGCATCTCGGAGTAATTGTCCTGCTGTATGTATCCGATGATGCCATCATCGGTGTCTTCAAAACTTTCGTATCCACATTCACCGCAAGCGTCAGCCAACAGCTCCCGGCAGGGTTGAAGAAGGTCCTGCGAAGGACACGCTATGTTGAACTTTGTCAATAGGTATTTCATTTTATTTTTGAGGTTATAGGTTGGAGGTTTTGGGTTGGAGGTCGGAGGTTTGGGGGTGGAGGTTGGAGGTTTTTGGTTGGAGGTTGGAGGTTTTGGGGTGGAGGTTGGGAGGTTTTGGGGTGGAGGTCGGAGGTTTTGGGGTGGAGGTTGGGAGGTTTTGGGTTAGAGGTTGGAGGTTTTGGGTTAGAGGTTGGAGGTGAAAGGTTAAAGGTTGGAGGTCTTTCTGATAAGGCGAAGTGACCTAAAACCCACACCCTAAGACCTCAACACCTTAGACCAAAAACCTAAAACCCACGACCTAAAACCTCAACACCTTAGACCTAAAACCTCAATACCTACAACCTAAAACCTAAAACCCTCAACCTAAAACCTTCTCCCAAATGTTAAATTCACTGCAAAGTTAAAAAAAAATAGGGAAAGACCTACGTTTTGTTAGGGTTTTTCCGTATATTTGCAGTAAAAATACTGATAATTTTGCATTATCAAACCATTGGGACTGTAATACAGCCCTTAAAAACAAACGATTATGGCACGTTATTTCTTACTTACAGCACTATCGTTTTTTTTTGCCGCCAACACCTTGGCGCAAGACGATGATATGTATTTCACGCCGAAGAAGGGCAGTGCGTCGGCAGCCACACGGCACATCCGGGAGAGTGAAGTGACAGAGGCCTACGACTATCAGCAAGGCTATGATGCCGACGCAAACACGGTTTACCACTCTGGTTCCATCAGGGACGTGGACGAATACAACCGCCGCTATCGCGCCAGCGATACCTATACCAGCAATGACGGCAACGATGTCATTGGGCAGGACTCCGTGTTGGTGTCAAGGAAAGATTATGAAAACAGCATGAAAATGAAGCGTTTCGACGGTTACAACAACGTTACGCTCATCGTAAACGACCCGTGGTACTACGACCCATGGTACTATGACCCCTTCTATTGGCACTCCCGCTGGTATGACCCGTGGTATTATTCCTACTACGACCCGTGGCACTACGGACATGGATGGTACGGCTACTGGGGCGGATACCACAGCTGGGGCTTCGGCTACACATGGCACAGTCACCCCGTACACAGACCGATATGGAGCGGAGGACGTCCTGTCTATCATGGTAGCAGACCATCAGTGCCGGCAAGGAGGTACTACTCTAATGGCAGATACAACAGCGGTCGCTGGGCTACAGCGGACAAAGCGCAGAACAGGCTAAGGGGTACAAGCGGCACATCAACACGAAACTACAGCACCAACAGCACGAGACGCTACACTAACTCTGGCTCACCTAGCAACAGAACGAGTAGCACCACGACACGCAACAGGCAGAACACGAACAGCAGTTCACGCTCCTACACCACCACACCGTCCGCAAATCGCAGCTACAACAGCAGCAGCAACCGCAGCTCTTACTCCAGCGGCAGCTCACGTTCGTACAGCAGTGGCAGCAGCATAGGCGGCGGAGGAAGCAGGTCTTACGGTGGTGGCGGAGGCTCAACCGGTGGACGTGGTGGAAGAAGATAATCCAATATAAAATATAAACAGCAATGAACAAAAACCTGATATTGGCGACATTGTGCCTCGCTTCGGCAACAGCCATGGCGCAAGAGACATACGAAAACGCGCAAATAGCGACGCAAGACCTCAACGGTACGGCACGTTACATAGGCATGGGAGGTGCCATGGAGGCCCTCGGAGCAGACATATCAACGATGGGAACCAACCCCGCGGGCATCGGACTGTTCCGCAAATCATGGGTGGGAGCATCCGCCGGAGTGACAATACAAAGCGGCTCGGCAAACAATTCAAGCCTCTCTCCCATCAACAGCCTTAACAAAAAAGATGGCGTTACCAACGTTGACTTCAACCAACTGGGCTTCGTTTACTCCACACAATGTGGCGGAGAGTCGTGGTTCAACCTCGGTGTGAACTACCACAAGAGCCGCAATTTCAACATGATTGCAAACGCCATAAACACTCTTGACAAGGCTTCCTCGCTGAACAAGATGACCTTTATGAGACTGGCAAGCCTGCAACCAGACAAGAAACTGTGGCAGCAGGGCGAAGATTCACGATGGTATGACATGAGTCTTATGGACGCAGTCAACGATGATGTCATAAACTATGACCTCATGGACAGTGGCGATGACGGCATGGGAGGGGCATGGATAGCAGACGGATACAGTGCCTCCGACGCCTATCATGGCACATACGAGAACAGCGGTTATATCAGTGAGTTCGACTTTAACTTAAGCGGCAACTTCAATAACCGTGTCTTCCTCGGCGTGTCTTTCGGGCTAAAAGACGTGCATTACGATAACAACACATATTATACAGAGAGGCTTATAGACCTGGACAACAATCCCAGAGGCACCCATAACGTAGCTGATACGCGCAAAATAACCGGCACTGGCTTCGACATCAAGTTCGGAATAATCTTCCGTCCGATAGAGGAGTCACCCTTCCGCATAGGAGCTTACATCCACACCCCTACGTGGTATGACCTCACCTGCATCGGCGACATGGGCGCAGACGCTGACTTCACACTTGGAGATAAGGGGTATTACAATGCGTCAGGGTATCATTACGACTACAAATACAAGATGACCACGCCGTGGAAGTTCGGCGTTTCCCTCGGTCATACTATCAACAACATGGTTGCTATCGGTGCTACCTACGAGTATGCGGACTACTCTTTCATAAAGAACAAAATCGTGTACGACTACGACCACAGCATCTACTCTTCTGACTACGACATGGACCAGAACACTAAAGAGAACCTGCGCGGCGTCAGCACCGCCAAGTTCGGCGTGGAAGTGAAGCCCGTTCCCGAGGTAGCCTTACGCTTAGGCTACAACTATGTCAGCCCGATGTACAAGGAAGACGCCAGCAAATGGTTCGACATCTACACCAACCCTGACGATGGCAGCAGCGGCAACTACTACACAACGTATGACTACGTGAACTGGAAAGACACGCACCGCGTCACTTTTGGCGTAGGCTTCGTACTGTCAAAGAACTTCAACCTCGACCTTTCCTACCAGTATTCCACCCAGAAAGGCGAATACCATCCGTTCCAGTCAGTATATGACCTCAAGACCTACGGCGTTTACTCCAACGGCGACACCTTCCTCATCGACAACGCTGGGCAAACCAACATCGGCACGCCGACTACCATAAAGAACGACCGTCACCAAATCAACGTCACACTGGGCTACAGATTCTAAGAATATATCACTGCAAAAAATCCGGAGAATAGCTATTCCCCGGATTTTTTGTAATGTCAACATTTCAATATATAACTAATTTCATGTCAAATGTAACAAGTAGGCATCGAATAATTGCATATATCAAGAAAAAGCAGTACCTTTGCAGTCTAATTTTTTAACAATGCAGAGATAACACAACATTTATGGAATTTCAGAATCTACAAAACGACTTCAAGGGAACATCATGGAAACGTGAAATAGATGTCCGCGACTTCATCCAACACAATTACGAACCATACAACGGGGACGAGAGTTTCCTCGCTGGTCCTTCGGAACGGACGCGAAAACTGTGGGATATACTCACAAAGATGTTTGAAGTGGAACGCGAAAAGGGCGTTTACGATGTGGAAACGAAACTTCCCCAAAGCCTCGACACCTACGGGGCAGGTTACATTGACAAGGAGAGCGAGGTCATAGTAGGCCTCCAGACCGACGCACCGCTGAAGAGGGGCATATTCCCAAAGGGAGGAATACGCATGGTGCAGGCCGCACTCATGGCCTACGGATACGAGCTTGACCCCGAGACAAAGGAGATATACACCAGATACCGCAAGACGCACAACGAGGGAGTGTTCTCCGCATACAACGATGACATCAAGGCAGCACGTCACGCCCACATCATAACAGGTCTGCCCGACGCATACGGACGCGGCCGCATCATAGGCGACTACCGCCGTATTGCCCTCTATGGCACAAAGAACCTCATTGAAGAAAAGAAGCGTTTCCACAAGCGCATCGACATACAGGAGTTCACAGAGGAGATTGTTCGCTGCCGCGAAGAGATAACAGACCAGATTAATGCCCTCAAGGACTTCGAGCGTATGTGCGCCGCTTACGGCTTCGATGTAACCAAACCAGCCACCAATGCACGTGAGGCAGTACAGTGGACATACTTCGGTTACCTCGGCGCTGTGAAGGACCAGGACGGTGCGGCCATGTCACTCGGACGCGTATCAGCCTTCCTCGACATCTACATACAGCGCGACTTGAAGAAGGGTATCATAACAGAGGCAGAGGCACAGGAACTCATTGACCAGATGGTAATGAAGCTCCGCATCGTCCGTTTCCTCCGCACACCAGAGTATAACGACCTCTTCAGCGGCGACCCGATATGGGCTACCACCTCCGTGGCAGGCATGGGCATCGACGGACGCTCCATGGTTACCAAGACAGATTACCGCCTGCTGCACACTCTTTACAACATGGGGCCCTCTCCTGAGCCAAACCTCACAGTGCTATGGAGCCACCGTCTGCCCGAGGCATGGAAGAAATACTGCGCCAAGGTATCAATGGACACCAGCGCGATACAGTACGAGAACGATGACCTCATGCGTACGGAACTCGGCGACGACTACGGCATTGCCTGCTGCGTAAGCCCCATGAAGATAGGCAAGCAGATGCAGTTCTTCGGCGCACGCGCCAACCTCGCCAAGTGTATGCTTTACGCCATCAACGGCGGACGTGACGAAATGAGCGGCAAGCAGGTAGCACCATGCTTCGCGCCGATAGAGGGCGACTACCTCACCTACGAGGAGTTCTGGCCACGCTTCGACGCTATGATGCGCTGGTTGGCAAAGACTTACGTCAACGCACTGAAGATTATCCACTACATGCACGACAAGTACGACTACGAAGCCTTCGAGATGGCGCTCCACGATGGCGACGTTGAGCGTACACGTGCTACTGGCATAGCCGGCATATCCATCGTGACAGACTCCATAGCTGCCATGAAGAACTGCAAGATACGCATCATACGCGACGAGACAGGCCTTGCTGTTGACTACAAGATAGAAGAGGGTGAGTACGTGCCCTTTGGCAATAACTGCGACGAAACCGACCAGATTGCGGTAATGCTGACAGAGAAATTCATGGAATACCTGCGCCAGCACCGCACCTACCGCGATGCCATACCGACACAAAGTCTGCTGACTATCACCTCCAACGTGGTGTATGGCCGCAACACTGGTGCCACACCTGACGGACGAAAGGCTGGCGTTCCTTTCGCACCGGGTGCCAACCCGATGAACGCCCGCGACATAAAGGGCGCGGTAGCAGCACTGGCTTCCGTATCAAAACTGCCCTTCCACCATGCTAAGGACGGTATCTCCTACACCTTCGCCATCACTCCTTCCGCCCTTGGCAAGGACCGCGAGGCACAGGCAGAGAACCTTGTTGGCCTGTTGGACGGTTACTTTGAGCCAGACGGAGGACAGCACCTCAACGTCAACGTGTTCGACCGCCAGCTGCTGATGGATGCCATGGAGCACCCAGAGAAGTACCCACAGCTCACGATACGCGTCAGCGGCTACGCCGTGAACTTCGTGAAACTGACGCGCGAGCAACAGCTTGACGTGCTCTCACGCACCATTAACAGCTGTATGTAAGGGTCTTTGTGGTTGGAGGTTGAGGGTTGGAGGTTGTAGGTTATGGGGGCTTACGGGGCAACCTCCAACCTCAAATTCAAAGGACCTCCGACCTACAACCCTCAACCTCCAACCTTCAACCTCTAAAGAAGATGCTTGCAAGAATCCACTCCATAGAATCCTTCGGCACCGTTGACGGTCCTGGCATACGGTTCGTAGCCTTCATGCAAGGCTGCCCGTTGCGTTGCCTGTTCTGCCACAATCCCGACACATGGGACCCGCAGGGCAAGTGCCAATACGAGATGACCGCCACGCAACTGCGCGACGAGGCAATGCGCTACTATAACTATATAAAGAAAGGTGGCGTAACCCTGACGGGCGGCGAGCCACTGCTGCAGGCGGAGTTTGTGGCGGAATATTTCCGCCTTTGCCACGAGGAAGGACTGCACACCGCCCTCGACACCAGCGGACACATCCTCACGTCACGCGCCCTTGAAGCCCTTGAGCACACCGACCTCGTGCTCCTCGACATCAAGACCATGGACTCGCAGCTGTACCCAAAGCTCACGGGAGTGGCACAAGAGCACAACCTGCGCTTCCTCGACATATTGCAGGAGCGCGGCATACCCACATGGATTCGCCATGTGGTGGTGCCCGGCATCACCGACAACGACGAGTGGCTGCGCCGCCTCGGCGAGCATGTAGCAGGCTATGACGTTGTGGAGAAGATAGAGATTTTACCCTATCACACCCTCGGGGCATACAAATACAAGGAGCTCGGCATACCCTACCCCCTCGAAGGCGTGCCGCCCCTTACTCCCGAACGCACCAAGGAGATAAGGCAGATGATGGGGCAATACAAGCCAACGCAATAGGGACTGCATGGCATACCAGCGGCAGAAGGCGGCTACACACATAAAAGTTACGATTTGAAACTTATCCGCCGTTTTTACTTACAGTTTTCATTACGATGTGTTAAATACCCCATGCCTCCGCAATAGCTATGCTTTTACACGGTAAAAGCGCCCATATTACACTGCAATCGCTATGATATTGCAATGTGATATGGGCGCTTTCAAATTGTAAGTTGTGCGTCATCGCGCGGTGAAGCCACCGCCGCCACATTTTTGCTTGCTATTGTTCCGTCTGCTCCTTCGGCCAGTTCACCAGATACAGTGTCTCCGTGGCACGGGTGAAGGCGGTATAAAGCCAGTGTATGTAGTCAGGCGTTAGCATATCGTCTGTCATGTACCCCTGATCCACATACACGTGTCTCCACTGCCCGCCCTGCGCCTTGTGGCAGGTTACGGCGTATGCGAACTTCACCTGCAAGGCGTTATAGTACGGGTCTTCGCGCACAGCCTTCAGGCGGTCAGCCTTCCGTGGCAAGTCCATGTAGTCCTCCATCACCCCCTCGTACAACTGCTTCTGCTGAGCAGGCGACAGTGCCGGCGCATCGGTTTGAAGCACATCGAGGATGGAGGTGAGCTGCATCTCGCAGTCGTCGTAGTCAGGGAACCGCAGCGTGAGGTCGGCAAAGCGAAATCCATAAAGACTGCGCACGTTGCGCACGCGGCACACCACGGCAATGTCGCCGTTGGCAATGAAGGGCATCGCCACAGCCGTCGCCTCCCCCTCTTGCTGGTCTGCCGGGGTGGCAGCAGTCTTGTCAGAGGGCGGTTTCTCGTCGTTGAAGTAATGGTTCTTCACCACCATAAGCCTGTCTCCTGAGCAGAGCTCGTCCTCTTGGTCCACCACCTGCACCCTGATACCATTATTATATATGGTGGCACGCTTGTTGCTGCGCGTTATAACGATAGTGTCATCTATTCCCACGCGGCTGTAACTGGCAGCCAGCGTATCGACGAGCTCGTTGCCCGGCACCACCTTTATGTCAGCAAAGCCATGAAAACGTATCCTGGGCAGCTCCGTCGCCGCATTGTGCGTTATGAGGTTGCGAATCATTGTGGCGTTCCACAGTATGCCGCTCTCCTGCTTCTGTCGCACCACCTCGGCAAGGTCGCACTCGTACGCGGTAAGCCCGTAGCAGCCTATCACCCCCGCCTGCAACGCCGGTGCCTCGTCCTCACCCACTGGTGGCAACTGGGCTGCATCGCCAATGAGCATCAGACGGCAGCCCTGCCCGGAGTACACGTAAGCCACGAGGTCGTCTATCACCCCGCCGCCGTTGCCTATGAACGCCGGCATACCCTCGGCAGGCATCTGCGGCATGGTGCTTATCATGGAAGCCTCGTCCACCACAAACAGCGTGTCCACATGCATATTGGCATCAAGGCTGAAGTCTCCCTCCAGCTTCTTCTGGCGGTATATCTTGCGGTGTATGGTGGTAGCTGGCAGCGAGCAGTTGAGAGACAACACCTTGGCGGCACGCCCCGTAGGTGCCATCAGCACCACCCTCTGCCTCAAAGACACCAATGTCTTGACCATAGCCGCCACGAGCGACGTCTTGCCCGTACCCGCGGAGCCGCGCAATATCATAGCCGGCATACCCTGACGGGCGGCGAGGAACGAGGTGAAGACATCGAGCGCACGGCGCTGGTCCTCCGTAGGGGGGAAGCCGAAACACCGCAATACGATATGCTTAAATTCTGTTGTCGTCATTTTCTTGCCATAACTACATTGTCATACTTATATCCGACTGCAAAAGTAGCATAAAAAAAACACATACGGAAATATATTCTTCGTTTTCTATTCCTTTGCTACGGGATTTTATTATCATGCGGCAAATGCAACCATCGGTAAGTGAATGTTAAATTGTTAGAAAAACAATATTACACGATTGCATTATGACAGAAAATTATTAACTTTGAAACCGAATACGAATAATACCGACAACAAAAGGAGCCAACATGAACAAAGAGGAACTGGAATTTGCCACTTTCTGCGTTGGAGCAGTGGCCAACAGCCTCAATTGCTCACGCCAAGACGTGTACGAGCGTTTGAAGTCGTCAGGCATATTTAAGGATTATATCATAAAACACTATGACGTACTACACACGTTAAGTAGGACATACATAGTAAAAGACATCATAGAATACATGAAAGAGAAAGGGGTGCTGGCATGATAGAGCTTTTTCACACATCCCCACAGAAGAATAGCCTTGGAACGCTTGGTTTTCATACATCCCAATATACAATATTGCATACGCTCAGAACAAATGCTCCACGATTGTCTGACATACAAATCATCAATAAAACTATGAACAAGATGACAGCCGCGCACCAGATTGTATTGGACATGAAAATTGCCCGCATAATAAGCATTTACAGCGAAGAGCATAATGTATCACTTGAGGAAGCGACAAATACCTACTACACCTCTGCAACGGCGAAGAAGATAGAAGAAGGCATCGCGGACTTGCATTGCCGCAGCGACAAATATCTTGCCGATGAGCTATGGATGGAGGTGCAGGAGAACAAAGCGAAGGCATGACCCTGTAAGAGCACCTACACGCCAACTTTTTCTCTCTATTTTTCCGTTTTCCACTTTTTTATTGTAACTTTGCATCGAAAAAGCTATTACATTCCCACAAATACTCGTAAAGAGAACACGGGAAAAGACAGGGGGCACGGGCTTCATAACGCTGCCGTCCCGATTGTACCATAGCAGAACACCAAGACATATCCAATGACCCAAGCAACCAATCCTATAACCAGACACCTTACAATACGGGCAGGCAACGGCACACTGTCGTTTCTTGTGCCTGGAGATGACGGTACGCCATCGTTCCACCCTTACACCGTGAAAAGCGGTATGTCGCTGTCGGCAAACCTCCGCGAGGCTTTCAGGGAGCAACCCTACCTGCAATCGCACTTCAGCAAGGCAGTGCTGACGGTATGCACCCCGGTGGTGCTCGTGCCGCGCGAGGACTATGAAGAGACGGAAGATTTCAACACGGAAGCCATGTATGGCAGCGTGCTGACAGGGCACAAAGGCGAGGAGAAGATAATGCGGGAGATACCAGAGCTTGACGTGATGGCGGTGTACTCGGTGAACAAGGACTTGAAGATGGTTGTGAGCGACAACTGCGAGAACGTGGACGTGATGAACATCATGCTGCCCACATGGCGGCACCTGTACAAACGCTACTATCAAAACGGCGAGCGCCGCAAGATGTTCGCATACTTCCACGACAAGTGTGTGGATATATGCAGCTTTGAGCAACGTCGCATAAACTTCGCCAACTCCTTTGACGCGCAGCACGCACACGACGCACTCTACTACCTGCTCTTCGTCTGGAAACAGCTCGGCATGAACCAAAGAGAGGACGACCTGTTCTTGATAGGCGACATGCCGCACCGCGACTGGCTGATGAACCGCATCGCGACATACATCACAAGGACTCACACCGTGAACCCAGTGGCTGACCTTAACCGCTCGCCATTGGCGAATATAAAAGGGATGCCGTATGACATGATGTTATAACCAAACAACTAACATGCGCATAATAACAGGACAATATAAAGGCAGGCACTTCGACATACCGCGCTCGTTCAAGGCGCGCCCCACCACGGACTTTGCCAAAGAGAACATCTTTAACGTGTTGAAGGGCTACATAAACTTTGAGGGCAGCAGTGCACTCGACCTCTTTGCTGGCACGGGAAGCATATCACTGGAACTGCTGTCGCGCGGATGTAACGACGTGGTGAGCGTGGAAATGGACCGCGACCACGTGACATTCATAAAGCAATGCGTGGCAAAGCTGGGCACCATGGACCACACCCTCGTGCGCGCCGACGCTTTCCGCTTCTTGAAATCATGCAAGAAACAGTTTGACTTCATCTTCGCCGACCCGCCATACGCGTTGCCTACACTGCCCGAGATACCAGACAAAGTGCTGCCACTGCTCAAGGAGGACGGCGTATTCGTATTCGAGCACGGCAAGCAATACGACTTCTCCAACCATCCACGCTTTGTGGAGCACCGCGCATACGGTAGCGTAAACTTCTCGCTCTTCAAGTAACGGCGCAACGACAAGCCCCCCACGGGGGAGCGAAGAACGGCGACCGCAATGTAAAAACTCTCCTTTACCAAGTTCATATCAAAGAGCCAGCGGACGGCAGCGAACGACCCTACAAGATAATTGATAGACAGACCAACCATAGAACGCATCAAGGATGCCGCGGACATAGTGGACGTGGTGTCTGAATTCGTGTCGCTGAAGAAAGTAGGCGCGAACTACCGTGGTCTATGCCCTTTCCACGACGACCACACACCGTCGTTTTATGTCAGTCCGTCGCGCCGCACCTGCCACTGTTTTGTATGCGGCGAGGGTGGCGACAGCGTGGGGTTCATTATGAAACACGAGCAACTGTCATACCCCGATGCGCTACGCTGGCTCGCCAACCGTTACCATATAGAGATACAGGAACAGCAACTGACGGACGAGCAGCGGAAGGAACAGTCGGAGCGTGAGGCTCTGTTTATAGTCAACGAATGGGCTGCCAGCTATTTCAAAGACATCCTTGAAAATGATATTGACGGTCGTGCCATAGGTATGCAGTATTTCCGGCAGCGCGGCATACGGGACGACATAATGCAGCGTTTCCGCCTTGGCTTCTGCCTTACCGACCGTCAGGCCATGGCGAAAGCCGCCCTTGCCAAGGGATACAAGGAGGAATACCTCATAAAGACGGGACTGTGCTACCGCAAGGACAACGGGGAGCTGGCGGACCGCTTCGCAGGGCGCGCCATATTCCCGTGGATAGGCGTGAGCGGAAAGGTGGTGGCTTTCGGAGGAAGGGTGCTGGATATGCGCACCAAGGGCGTGAACCAGAAGTACGTCAACTCGCCTGACTCCGACATATACCATAAGGACCACGAGCTGTACGGCATCTTCCAAGCCAAGAAAGCCATAGCCCGCGAGGACTGCGTGTATATGGTTGAGGGTTACACCGACGTGATATCCATGCATCAGTGCGGCATAGAGAACGTGGTGGCGAACTCTGGCACCGCGCTCTCCGAGCACCAGATACACATACTCCACCGCTTCACCACCAATATAGTGCTGCTCTACGACGGCGACGCGGCGGGCATAAAAGCGGCGCTACGCGGCACGGATATGCTACTGAAGGAGGGCATGAACGTCAAGGTACTGCTGTTGCCAGACGGTGATGACCCCGACTCCTTCGCCAAGAAGCACAACGCAGAGGAATTCCGCACATACATCTCCGAGCACCAGACGGACTTCATAGAGTTCAAGACGAAGGTGCTGCTCAATGGAGTGACAGACCCCGTGAAACGCTCGGAGGCTATATCAAGCATCATAAAGAGCGTTAGCGTGATAGGAGACCCTATAGTACGCGCCACATACATACAGGCTTGTGCCTCAAGACTGGGCATCCAGGAACAGGTGCTTATAGCCAAGATGAACGACAACATACGCGAATACCGTGACGAACGGCGCAAGGAGGAAGAGCGCAAACGGCGCAGTAGTGCCTACCTGCAACAAGACTTCGTCTCCACTGGACAGCAGCCTACGACGGTAACGCAGCCCACTGTCACCAGACAGCAGGACGATATGCCGCCACCAGACGCTTTCCTGCCGCCAGAAGCCTTCAGCACTCCAAGCGAACAAGGCAGCGCGACGCAGACGCAGCAACAGACAACAGCGGCGAAGGCAGAACCTGCGACACAGCAGAAGCAGCAGGTCACGAAGATAAAGGAAACGGTGTCAGACCTGCTGATAAAGGCGGTGATAAAGCATGGGCACGAAATTCTCTATGATGAAGTGGAAACGGAAGAGGGCGAGAAAGTGTCGCTGACGCTGGCGGAGGTGGTGAGCTACGACCTTGAGAGCGACAAACTGCAATTCAGTTCGCCGTTATACAACAGAATACTCAGCGAGGCGGTAGCCCACTCGCATGAGGAGGGCTTCGACGCGGAGCGACACTTCACCCTGCATCCCGACTACGAGGTGTCCTCACTCGCCATACGTCTAACGGAAGAAAGGGTGCTACTGTCAAAGAGCCTGCAAATAAACCTGACGGAAGAGACACTGCGCGACCAAGTGACACACCTGTTGCTGGACTTCCGGAACGAATACGTAACGGCGAAGATGGCACAGCTACGCACCGACATAGCACTGGCAACGGACGAACCGCAGAGGCAAATGGAACTGATGGCGCAACTGCAAGAGATGCAAAAGGTGCGCAACGCCATAGCGAAGAAAATCGGAGGTAGCGTGGTGACAAGGTGAGACAGATAGGGAAAATCCCACTCACATTAGGGAAATACCCTTGGGGAATAACGACTTTGTGACTATCTTTGCACCAAGAAAACTCACAAAACCGTAAGATTATGAAAAAGATTATCCTCACAATGTTGATACTTGTCAGCGCCACTATCAGCGCCAACGCGATGTCTTACCTGCAGGCACGCGAGCAAGCACTGTACCTCACGGACAAGATGGCATACGAGCTGAACCTCAACGAGCAGCAATACGAGGCGGCATACGAAATAAACCTCGACTACCTCATGGACGTGAACACCGTGGACGACGTATATTCCGTATGCTGGAGGCAACGCAACGCTGACCTGCACCACATACTGCTGGACTGGCAATACACAGCTTTCTGTGCAGCATCTTACTTCTTCCGCCCACTGTACTGGAGCGCAGGGTGCTGGCATTTCAGCGTATATGCCCACTACCCACACCGTAACTTCTACTACTTCAGTCGTCCTGCCTGCTACGTATCCTACAGGGGCGGACACAGCTGGAGGCACAACGGAGGCGCATCATGGTACGTACACCGAGCAAACACATACCGCAACCCCGCAAGGCCGCACGTAGGTCTGCGTGACAACTACCGTGGCAGCGGCAGAAACCATGCTCCTGCACGCGGTATGGCACACAACTCATACAGAGACGGGCACAACACGCACGCCACACAGCAGCGCGCTGACCGGGGAAGGACCTACGCGCAAGACAGGGATAGCCGTCCTGCCGCCACTGCGCCGAACCGCGGAGAGCGTGGTAGCTATGGGCAGCAGAACAGCAACGACCGCAGGACGTACAACCGTGAGAGCAGCACGCGAACGACAGTAGGTAACAGCAACAGGCCGACCTACAGAGGCAACAGCTCGCCAAGCAGCAACGGCGGCAACTTCAGAGGCAATAGCTCGCGCAGCGTTTCACCTGGCAACACGGCGACATCACGCGGCGGTAGCTCCTTCAGAGGCACTCAGAACGGTTCGCAGGGCAACGCTGCCAACCATGGAGGAAGGAGATAACCTGTAAAAAGCAATCATAGACCATAAAGATGAAGACAATGAAACATAGCATTTTCCGCGCCCTCTGTGCAATAGCAGTGGGCGCTTTACTCGTAGAATACCGTCAGGAGATGGTGCAATGGATGACAATAACAATCGGCATACTATTCCTACTTTCAGGCGTAGTGGCAGTGGTAATGTCATACGCGACCCGCAAGTCGGCAATAAAGATGGCGCAGGCTCTGAGGGAAAGCGGTGTTACCAGCACACAGGACGGCACTGAGGCAACATACCAAAAGCCGCCACGAGGATGGGGATGGGGGATGTTTGCCGGAACAGGTAGCATTATCTTCGGCATCGTTCTCACGCTGATGCCCGACACATTCGTCAATTTCCTCGTATATATACTGTCCGCAACACTCATAATAGGAGCAGTGCAGCAGTTCTTCACGCTTGCCCTCGCCAGCCGTTACGGTTCGGTGAGCATCGCTTTCTGGATAATGCCCACACTGCTTCTCGTGGCAGGCATCATGACTGTGGCATACCCTGAAGCTATAGCATCGGCACCATTGTTCTTCATTGGCTGGTGCATGATTGTTTACGGCATAGTGGAATGTGTCAACGGCATAAAGGCGTATCGCTGCCAAAAGACTGCTACAAAGACCAAAGCGATTGGAGGCAAGCCCGATTTCTCAGATGCGGAAACGGTGGAATACGAGGAAATAAAGGATGGAGAATAAACATCCGCGACACACAGAGCCACACCCATACCAAAAGAAATAGCGGAGGAGCGAAAGACCAAAAACTATTTTTTATAAGAAAACTTTTGGCTGATTAGATTTTTATTCGTACTTTTGCAATACAAACAAACATAAAAAACGCTTTTACACAACAAACGATTAAAATGAACTCAATCTACGACATTACGGTAAAAGACCGCAAGGGTAACCCTGTACCGCTGAATGGGTATGCCAATGAAGTTGTACTTATAGTCAACACCGCAATAAAAAGTCCAAATACGCCACAATATACCGAGTTGGAAGCCTTATACGAAAAGTATCACGCACAAGGCTTCGCAATCTTGGATTTCCCCTCAAACCAGCCAACGAAGTCGTGCCCGGGCACTGACGACATGGTGCACCAGTTCTGCAAGGAGACATACCACACGGAGTTTCCACGGTTCAAGAAGGTAAAGGTTAACGGTTCTGATGCCGACAACCTATACAAATACCTTACGGAAAAGTTCCCCGGTGAGATAACAGAAGACTTCACCAAATTCCTTATAAACAAAATCGGCAAAGTGGTAGCACGCTATGACGCAACGACACCAATGGCCGAGATAGAGAAAAGGATAGAAGAAATGCTGGGGTAGTTGGTTAGTGGTTTGGTTGTTTGGTTGTTTGGTTGTTTAGATAAATGTCTCAGAGCGCAGACTTTTCCGCCTTGCTTACAAACAATTAAACAATTAAACAACTAAACAACCAAACCACCAAACAACTAAACGACTAAACGACTAAACAACCAAACAACTAAACCACCAAACAACTAACCCATGTCCCATACAAAATGCTTGATACTCGGCAGTGGTCCGGCAGGATACACCGCCGCCATATACGCAGGAAGAGCCAACCTCGCACCTGTGGAGTACTGCGGTCCACAGACTGGTGGGCAATTGACGCAGACAACAATAGTAGAGAACTTCCCTGGTTACCCAGACGGAGTGGACGCCAACCAGATGATGATGGAGATGCGCCAACAGGCAGAACGCTTCGGGACAGACATCCGGGACGGCGAGATAGTAAAGGCAGACCTATCTGTCAGACCCTTCGTCTTTACCATAGATGACGGCACAAGCATAACGGCTGACGCCGTAATTATAGCGACTGGCGCGAAAGCGAAATACCTCGGACTGGACGATGAGCGAAAATACAATGGCATGGGAGTGTCCGCCTGCGCCACCTGCGATGGCTTCTTCTATCGTAAGAAGGTGACCGCCGTAGTGGGAGGAGGCGACACGGCTTGCGAAGATGCGTTGTATCTTGCCTCTCTCTGTCAGAAAGTGTACCTCGTAGTAAGGAAGAATTACCTCCGAGCATCGGAAATAATGCAACGCCGGGTGCGTGAGACGGAGAACATAGAAATACTCTTTGAGCACAATGCAATAGGTCTATACGGAGAAAACGGCGTTGAGGGGATGCACCTCGTAAAGCGTAAGGGAGAGGCAGACGAGCAGAGGTATGACGTTGCCATCGACGGTTTCTTCCTCGCCATAGGCCATAAACCCGTTACTGACCTGTTCCGCGGACAGCTGGAGTTAGACGAAATGGGATACATCAAGACCATTGGTAACACGCAGCAGACGAACATAAAGGGCGTATTTGCCGCTGGAGACGTATGCGACCCGACATACAGACAGGCCATAGTGGCGGCAGGGACAGGCTGCAAGGCTGCGTTGGAAGCAGAGAAATACTTAGTAGAAAACCTTTAAGCACATAAGTTTCACCCCATGAAACCTATACTAACCACCATCATTGCAATTGCTTTTACAGCATTATCCTCCAATGCCTCAGCGCAGAACGAGATTAATGACCAGAACACTCCGTTGCACTTGATGCAACCGCAGTATGACACCCCTTATGGCATACCTGCGGAAGCGGAGGTGAAGGCAACCATTGACCGCGTGTTGGCATACCTTGAACAGGCGATGCCTGCCACAGCAGAGGGCAACAAACTTGCGAAAGGCAGCTTCAGACTGACGTCCTACGAGGCAGGAGTGCTGTATGCCGCCATGCTCAACGCAGGAAAGCAGACTGGCGATGAACGTTTCACCCGCTTCGCCGCAGACCGTCTCGGGCTCATTGCACGCCAAGCGCCTAAAGAAGCCAAGGCCTTGGAGAAGGACAAGGAGTACGACCCGCAGATGAGAATGGTGCTTTTCCCAGGTGCATTGGACGATTGCGGCGCAATGGCATCCGCTTACTGCCGCCTTAACATGGCACAAGCAGACAAGGCTTACGGTGCGGTGATAGACCGTTACGTGGACTTCGTCCGCAACAAGCAGTACCGACTGCCCGACGGAATCCTCGCCCGTCACCGTCCGCATCACAACACGGTGTGGCTGGACGATATGTATATGGGAGTGCCCTGCATGGCATGGTATGGTATAATGAACAATGACATTACGGCGATACATGATGCTGTAAAGCAAATAAAGCTATTCAAGGAGCGTATGTGGGTGCCAGAGAAAAAGCTTTTCCGCCACGGATGGGTGGAGAGCATGACGCCACACCCCGCTTATCACTGGGGAAGAGCCAACGGATGGGCAATACTAACCATGTGCGAAGTGCTTGACGCCTTGACCATCAAAGGCAAATCAGAGGAGACTGCCGCAGACCGCGCCTTCGTACTCGACCTGCTGCGACAGCATATAGAGGGACTGTCAGCACTGCAAGACAAGACAGGCTTCTGGCACCAACTGCTCGATAGGCCAGATACTTATAATGAGACATCATGCACCGCTATCTATACCTACTGCATGGCGCACGCCATCAACGAGGGATGGATTGACGCACAGACATACGGGGCGCAGGTACTCCTTGCATGGCAAGCCTGCCAAACGAAGGTAAACGCTAAAGGTCAAGTGGAAGGCACGTGCGTGGGCACCGGCATGGGCTTTGAACCAGCATTCTATGCGTACCGCCCCGTTCATGCGATGGCAGCGCACGGATATGGTCCAATGATATGGGCTGGCGCGGAGGTGATACGGATGTTGCGCACCACACACCCCAAGATGAATGACTCCGCCATACAGTTCTACAAGACGGAACAGAAGACCGACAAGCCAATTTTCATTGAGGGAAATACAGACGCGGAAATATTGTGGTAAAAAAAACTACCTTTTCCTTTGTCAATTCAAAAAAAATGACTACCTTTGCACCGCAATTCCAAAAGCTACTACCATTCAAACAGCCCAAATGGCGGAATTGGTAGACGCGTTGGTCTCAAACACCAATGCCGCAAGGCGTACCGGTTCGAGTCCGGTTTTGGGCACAAAAAAAGAGGATGCACAATGATGTGCACCCTCTTTTTCTATATCATAACTCGGCTAAAGCTATGAAAAAAGCCAGTAATAACATAGCTATTAATTCCTAATCGCTATGCTCTTACATCCTAATCAAATTGACCTTAGCGCTCCAAGGAGTTCGTTGTTCTCGTCTTTCGTACCGATGGTGATGCGTAAACAGTTCTGGCAGAGCTTCACACGAGTGCGATTGCGGACTATGATACCTCTGTCCACGAGGTAGTCATAGGTCTGCTGTGCATCGTCAACCTTAGCAAGGAAGAAGTTGGCATCGCTGGGATAGACTTGCTGGCATATCCTGAGTTCTGAGAAGGCGAGCATCATTCTGTCTCTTTCAAGCAACAATATCTTGACCCATTGCTCTACGGCATGAGTGTCAGAAAGACGCTGCAACGCCTGCTTCTGCGTGAGTTCATTAATGTTATATGGGTATTTCACCTTGTTATACAGGTCTATTATCTCTTTTGAGGCGAAAGCCATACCGAGCCTTATGGCTGCGGAACCCCATGCCTTGCTCATGGTCTGGAGGACGATGAGATTGGGATATTTATACAATTGACGCGCAATGGATGTCTCATTTGAGAAGTCTATATATGCCTCATCAACGACTACGAGTCCTTGGAACTGTGTTACGACCTTTACAACTTCCTCCCTGTCGAGATTGTTACCTGTGGGATTGTTGGGGCTGCACAGCCATATCACCTTGGTATTGTCATCGCAGGCGGCAAGCAGGCGGTCAGCATCTATCTGGTATCGCTCGTCGAGCATCACGTTGCGGTACTCCACATTATTGATGTCTGCGCAGACTTCATACATGCCATACGTGGGACATATTGCCACAACATTGTCCTTTCCGGGTTCGCAGAAACAGCGATACACGAGGTCTATGGCCTCATCAGAGCCGTTACCAAGAAAGATACACTCCTCTGGCACGCCTTTTATATTTGACAATATCGCCTTTACTTCATGTTGAAGGGGGTCTGGATAACGATTGTAGGGGGCGTTGTATGGGTTCTCATTGGCATCAAGGAATACGTTGGCAATGCGCCCGCTGTATTCGCTGCGTGCGCTACTGTATGGTGCGAGCGACCAGATATTCGGTCGTGTAAGTTGCTGTAATGGTTTCATCTTTTTTAGGGTTAAAGGTTATTGGAGGTGGAAGGTGAGAGGTTATGAGGTGGGAGGTTTGGGGGTGAGAGGTTAAAGGTTGCGAGGTTTGAGATGAGAGGTTGCTTCGTTAAATCCTAAAGACCTAAAACCTTCAACCTAAGGACCTATAAACCTACAAACCTACTCCTTATTCTGCAAAGTTACTAATTAATTATGGTTTAAGCAAACTTTTGCCATTCTTTTTAGTCCTTCGTGCAGTTTCGCCCTTTGCGTAGCGAGGTTGACGCGTATAAAGCCGCGTCCCGCCGAGCCATAGTGGTCTCCTGCATTGACACAGACATTGGCTTCACGGAGCAATCTGCCGGCGAGGACACTGCCACTGCTGATGGCTGAGACATCCACCCACATCAGATAAGTACCCTCCAGCTTCACAACCTTTAGCATAGGGAGTTGCTCAGCGATGAATTTCCGGGCGAAATCATAATTGGAATAGATATACTCTTTCATCTGATTCATCCACTCTTCACCTTCAAGTGTGTAGGCGGCTTGTAGCGCAATCACGCCGAATGGATTGACGTCGCACACCTCATTGATGTTAATAGCTTTGTCAATACGCCGCCTTATTGCTTCATCGCTGACTATAATGTTTGCTATCTGCAAACCAGCGATGTTGAATGTCTTTGAAGGCGACACGCAAACGGCGCACGGTGCTGTGCTGACGGAAGCGAAGGGAGTATATCGACAGCCATTGGTAAACTCGCAATGTATCTCGTCTGCGATGACGAACACTCCGTTACGCTGGCATATATCGCCCATCATCCGCAATTCATCTGCCGTCCACACACGCCCTGTGGGGTTATGGGGGTTGCAGAGTATAAAGGCTTTCACCGCAGGGTCTGCACACTTTCGTTCAAAGTCGGCAAGGTCTATACGATATGTTGGCTGTGTCACGCCATCGCCATCATCATACAGAAGAGTATTGTCGGCTATGGAACACTGATTGTTGCGTATGCTCGAGAAGAAGCAGTTATACACTGGTGTCTGCACAAGCACCTTGTCACCTGGTACTGTCAACGCCTTGATGATTGCCGATATCGCGGGCACTACCCCCGTAGTATATATGTACCATTCTCTTTTTGTCAGCCAATGATGGCGACGTTGGAACCAATCTATAGTTGCCTGATAGAAGCTGTCGGGCACGGCGGTGTAGCCAAAGCAGCCATGCCGCGTACGCTCCTGCAACGCCTTCATTATTACTGGCGCCGTCTCAAAGTCCATATCTGCCACCCATAGGGGTATGGTATCCTTGTTGGGCATCGTGTCATACTTATAACTATTAGTATCAAAGCGGTTTACCGGTATGTCGAAATCATACTTGTTGCTCATACATTATATTTTTATTACAACCGCATCGGCTGGCTGTTTCTGGTTTTCGTCTATTATAAGTTCCCCACATTCGCCATCAATAGTTATCGTTCCACTTGTAGGATTCTTTATACTGACAACGTTTCCCTTTATGTTGCCGCTGACTGTGGAATACTCAAAGAGCAGATTAGCATCGTCACCAAAGGTACAATCCTCAAGAAATAAGCCGTCAACATAACACAGAAGCTGCTCGCCCGTAAGGTGACAGCGCACCAATCGCATATTCCTGGCATACCATCCGAGGTATTCTCCGTTGACCTCACAATCCACAAGGGTAACGTTCTCTGATTCCCAGAAAGCGTCTTTCGAGTTTATCACAGCGTTATGTATCTCCACATTCCGTGCATACTGGAAGCTGTAATTGCCGTCTTGACGGTAGTTGTCAATACGTATGTCCGACGAATGCATGAAGAGATAATCGCAATTACGTATCATAACGTTTTGCAATGTGACGTTACGGCAGTCCCAAAGCATCTCCTCCCCATTGGGAAAGTCCGTGTTCCTCACCGTTATGTCCTCCATTCTGCGAAACATCTTAGGCGCATCAACCTTGCAATCTGTCATCCTACAGCCTTTGGAATACCACAGACTGGACCGTGCGCTCTCTGCGAAATAACAGTTTCTTATATCAAATCCGTATGTCTCCCAAAAGACATACTTCCCCTCAAAGGTGCAGTTGACAGCCTCTACATTGGCAGACTCCTTTACAGACGACTCTCCTACGTGTATCGTCACGTTCTCAAGTCTTATGTCACGTGAGGCATATAGCGGTCTCTCTCCGCCATATTCCTTATCCTTTATAATGTTCATTTGTTGTTACTTCTGTCCTTTATTTGGCTCCACCCCTTGGTACTAAGTCGTATTATGAATATCGTTCCACGCACGCAAAGCTCTATCGCCATTGCCATCCATACACCGTGCAACCCCAATACGGGGGCGAGCATCAGCGTCAGCGTAACCCTTACGCCCCAGATGCTGCACAGGTTCATAATGCTTGGCACCACTGTTTTACCCGCGCCTACAAACACTGCGTTGGCAACCATGGCGGCAGCGAACCCCGGTTCCGCCCATGCCTCTATGCGAAGTATCTCCGTACCGATTTTGATTACTTCCGTATCAGGGGTTATCAACGCCATCATCTCTGGCGCGAAGAGCCACATTATGAATCCCATGAAAGCCATTATGCCAATGCCCAACGCCATTGAAATCCACGCAAAGCTGTGCATCAGGTCACGCCTCGCCGCTCCTTTGCTCTGTCCTACCAACGTGGTGGCAGCGTCAGCCACGCCATGCCCTGGCATATAGCAAAGGCTTTCCACGTTTATTGCGAAACTGTTCGCGGCAATGGCGATACTGCCTAACGGCGCGATTATGGAACTTATGGCTATCTGTGCCGTACACATCATGCCGCGCTCCATGCTTATCGGTATGCCTATCCTGCCTGCCTTCTTCAGTATCTTCCATGTCGGCACATACTGATGCAGCACCCGCCACACTCTCCTACCCTCGTACTTCTCTGGCAATAGGGCATCTACCGCATCATGACTGAAACGCAGCACCTTATCCTTTACCGTAAGGCTATATACCATAGAGGCCGCGGTAATGAAGTAGGCGACAATCGTTCCGTATGCTGCTCCTACCGTTCCCAGACCGCACATAAATATAAATATGTAGTTGAACACCACATCCAGCGTGCACATCATCACCATCAGCATACTCGGCACTTTCACGTTCCCGCTGCACCTAAGGCTTCCTGCTGCCAGACTGTTGAGCACAATGAGGGGCATACCGCAGGCAAAGATGGTGAAATAACTGGTGGCATCAGCGCAGATGTCGTCGCTCGCCCCCAGCCAGTGCGGCAGCCCGGGGGCTATGGCAAGACCTATAGCCATCAGTATCAGCGAGAAGACAAGCCCCGCAAACATCCCCTGCCTTATTACCATGCGCGCTCCCTTGAGGTCTTTCGCCCCCACCCTATGCGCCACCTGCACCGAAAAGCCTGTGGCAAAGGCCGAGGTGAAGCCGCCAAACAGCCAGATAGTAGTAGATACAAGCCCTACCGCCGCGGCTTCATCGGTACTCAGATGGCCCAGCATGGCAGCGTCTATCATCTGCATTACTATGGAAGACAGCTGGGCGATGATTGCTGGCAAACTCAGCATGACGGTGAGACGAAACTTCTGTTGAAGCGTCATCTCACCGTCACTCTGGCTCAACATACTGAGCAATTCGTCTTTCGTATGATGTCCAAACATTAGGAAATGCTTTTCACCCTCAACCGCATGGCGTTGGCATGGGCTTCAAGTTGCTCATTCTCCGCCATGCACACCACTGCCGGGCCTATGCTCTTAACCCCCTCTTTGGTAAGGTGCTGGAAAGTAACCTTACGGTTATACGAATCAAGGTTCACGCCGTTGTACGCCATTGCATAACCGTGCGTGGGCAGTGTGTGGTTAGTACCGCTGGCATAGTCACCCGCCGACTCGCAGGCATAGCTGCCAAGGAACACCGAGCCTGCATTAGTTACCTTCTCCGCAAGGGCTTCATAATCGTCTGTTGCTATTATCAGGTGCTCTGGTGCGTAAGCGTTGCTCAGTGCCATTGCCTCCTCCTTGTCTCTAACAAGCACATACTGGGAGTTCAGAAGTGTCTTCTCTGCTATCTCATGACGTGGCAAAAGGGCGAGCTGCGCCTCCGTTTCCTTCATAACAGCATTGAGCATAGCCTCAGAAGTGGATATGAGTATCACCTGAGAGTCAGTGCCATGCTCCGCCTGCGACAACAAATCGGCTGCCACAAAAGCTGCATTGCTACTGTCATCGGCTATCACACACACCTCGCTGGGGCCTGCCGGCATATCAATGGCTACATCATGGAGCGACACCTGCTGCTTCGCTGCCATGACATATTGATTGCCCGGTCCGAAGATTTTATACACCTTTGGTACTGTCTCCGTGCCGTATGCCATGGCACCTATTGCCTGCACCCCACCAGCCTTGAATATTTTGCTCACGCCAGCGATGCGTGCCGCCACAAGGATAGCGGGATTTATTTTGCCCTCTTTGTTCGGCGGTGTGCAGAGCACTATCTCCTTACAGCCTGCTATCTTTGCTGGTGTAGCGAGCATCAGCACCGTAGAGAACAGCGGTGCGGTGCCGCCGGGTATATATAGCCCTACTTTCTCTATTGCCACACTCTTTTGCCAGCACTCCACACCTGCGGCCGTCTGCACCTTCTTACCGTCAAACTTCTGCGACTCATGGAACTTTGCAATGTTGTCATGGGCAAGAACGAGAGCGTCTTTGAGTTGCGAAGAGACGAGTTCTTCCGCCTCCTGCATCTCCTTCTCTGACACAGCGAGCCCCGTGAGCTCTGCTTTGTCAAACTTCTCTTCGTATGCTATAACAGCCTTGTCGCCTTGTTCCCGCACATCAGCGAGCACGGCAGCGACAGTGGCGTTGAGCTGTGACACATCCAGATGTGGACGCTCGCATATCTCCGCATACTGTTCCTTGGAAGGATATTTTATGATGTTCATAGTGGGGGGAATTAGTGGTTTGGTGGTTTAGTTGTTTGGTGGTTTAGTTGTTTGGTGGTTTGGTGGATGAGTGGTTTGTGATTTAGTTGTCAGGTTATTCGTTAACTTTCCTGCATTTAACTAAACAACCAAACCACCAAACAACTAAACAACTAAATCACCAAACAACTACAAAATCATCTTCTCTATCGGCAGCACGAGTATTCCCTCTGCTCCGGCAGCTTTCAACTGTCCTACAATCTCCCAGAAGTGCTTCTGGTCTATCACGGTGTGTATAGAGGTCCATCCCTCCGTGGCAAGCGGCAGAACCGTGGGCGACTTGATACCAGGCAGTATCGCAACGATGTCCTTCACCTTTTCCGTGGGGGCGTTCATCAATACATATTTCTTATCATCAGCTACGAGCACTGACTTAATGCGGAACAGGAACTCCTCCAGCACAGCTTGCTTCTCTGGCGTCAGTTCCTTGTTACCGATGAGCAGTGCCTCACTCTTCATCACCACCTCCACTTCACGGAGTTTGTTGCTTACAAGCGTAGAACCACTGGACACGATGTCGAATATACCGTCAGAGAGTCCTATGCCCGGAGCAATCTCCACCGACCCCTGTATCACGTGTATGTCTATGCTTATATTGTTCTCCTCGGCGAACTTACGGAGTATCTTCGGGTAAGATGTGGCAATCTTCTTTCCATTAAACCACTGCACGCCCGGATAATCCACCGTCTCTGGTATTGCAAGTGATATGCGGCATTTAGAGAAACCGAGACGCTTTACGATGTTTGCGTCCTCACCACGCTCCACAAACTCATTCTCTCCCACTATGCCGATGTCTGCCACACCGCTCGCCACACATTCGGGAATATCGTCATCACGAAGGTAGAGCACCTCCAACGGGAAGTTGCTTGACTGCACGAGCAGGGTGCGACGTGCACTGTTTATCTTGATTCCTGTCTCCTTGAGGAGGTTCATCGTGTCCTCATAGAGACGACCTTTTGACTGTACTGCTATTCTTAACATATCTTTGTTGAATTAGTTTTTCAGACTGCAAAGTTACAACAAATTCCCCGTATATCCAAATTTATTTTATATAACTCTCCTACCGTAATACAAAATTCATAATCGAAACCTCTTTACGCCCTTTCTTCCCCACACAAGGCAAAAGGCAAACAGCATCCTTGTGGATAGTATCCATAGTGCCGAGACTCCGCAGGAGGCAAAGACGAGGGTGTCTTCCAACATGGAGTGGTTCATTATAAGGTGATAGTTCACCTCGTTGGCCTCTTCTTTCGTTATCTGTCCGCTGTCCTCAAGGTCAAGCATGGCGGCAGAACCATAGCTTATGCCCAGCACATTACCCACGAGCCACAGGTATGCCGCGTTCTCTGGCAATCCGAAGAAGCGCATCACAGGGCGCAGAGGACGCTCCAGCAGATACATCACCCCATACGCGTCGAGCAGCCTCTGCAACACCATCAGCGTGTAAATCAGCACGCATATCATAAGCGACATCCTCACCGATGACAACGCCCACTGCCCCATCATCTCCCATACCGGCAGTGCTCCCTCCACTATATGGTGCGCCATGAAGGGCTGCGGCATCGCGGGAAGTATCCAGTTGAGGTATATTGCCGCAACGAACGCCGCAACGATGCGTAGCACTCCCATGCGCAACGGGGCGGAACCGACTTTCTTCACCACCGCGCACTCTAACGGCAGGGCATGGCATATCACCATCATAATGGCAAGGATGGTTGCCTCACGCATCGTCATCTCCAACGTCAGCATTACGGCAAGCCCTGCGTAAGTGGTGACGGAGGCGGCGGTAAGGAAGGCTATAGCGGACGCACCGGGCAGTCCCATATAGCAGAACACGCCATCAAGATATTGCGCTAACCACGCTATGATGCCGTAATACTGCATCAACTGCACTGCGAAAGATATTGGTATCATTATCTTCAGCAGCCACAATGT
>JALFOF010000042.1 GCA_022773825.1 Prevotella sp. | reverse complement strand
GGCAGGCAGCCTAAAGACAAGAGCAGCACCGCCACCGTCATCGTCACGGGACGAGAGGGAGAAAATCTGCGCCTCCATACTGGATAGCTGTTAATCATGCGGTAGAACACTGGTATTATGATAAGCGTCAATATGGTAGATACCACCAACCCACCTATTACCACGGTAGCAAGCGGTCGCTGCACCTCCGCGCCCGCCGACTGTGCCACTGCCATTGGCACGAAGCCGAGCGATGCCACCAAGCCAGTAAGGAACACGGGGCGTAACAAATGGCGGCAGCCTTGGTTCAAAATCCTGTCTGTACACATATTGTATTTGCTTGAATGTTTAATCTCATTAAAATGGTTTATCATCAATATGCCGTTGAGCACCGCTACACCGAATAGCGCGATGAAGCCCACCCCAGCGGAGATGCTGAACGGAAGTCCACGCAGCCACAGTGCCGCCACGCCGCCTATGAGCGACAATGGCACGGTGGAGAACACCACAAGGGAGTAGGTGACGCTGCGGAATGCGAAGAACAGCAGCAGCAATATGAGCAACAGCGACACGGGTATCACCACGAGCAGCGTGTTGATGGCATTCTGGAGGTTCTCGAACTGTCCGCCGTATTCAAAGTAGTAGCCAGGCTTGAGCTTCACATTCTTGTCAAGCGTGGTACTGATGTCCTCCACCACCTTCTGTATGTCCGCGCCACGCACGTTGACGCCAATAACAATTCTTCTCTTGGCAGCATCGCGGTTTATCTGCAGCGGTCCGTTGACAAGGTTGATGGAAGCCACCTCACTCACTGGAATCTGTAGTCCATCCGATGTGCGCACGGTGATACGGTTGAGGTCAAGGTCTTTCACTATCTCATTATCGAGCCTCACGACGAGGTCAAAGCGTCTCTCGTTCTCAAACACCACGCCAGCCTTCTCGCCAGCGTATGCCGTCCGCACCACATTGTTCAGCTCCTCTATATTTACACCATAACGTGCTATCTTGGTACGGTCGTAGTGCACCACCAGCTGTGGCAGACCTATCGCCTGTTCCACTATCACGTCTGACGCTCCGGGTATCTTCTCCACATAGCTTGCCGCCTCCTTTGCTTTGGCATACAGCTCGTCCATGTCCTCGCCATACAATTTTATGGCGATGTCAGCCTTTGCTCCCGTCATCAACTCGTTAAAGCGCAACTGTATAGGCTGGCTGAAGTTAAACTCTGCCCCTTCCACCTCCTCAAGCGCGGCTTTCATTTTCTCCACCATCTCGGTGCGGCTGCCAGCGGAGGTCCATTCGCTGAAGGGCTTCATCACTATCATCACGTCCGCGTCCTCCACCGACATTGGGTCAGTGGGCACTTCTGCCGTACCTATCTTCGCCACCACATGCTTCACCTCAGGAAACCTTTCTTTCAGAACCTTCTCTGCCTTATCCGACAGCTCTATGCTACTTGTCAGCGAACTGCCTGCGGGCAGTGTCATCTGCATGGCGAAGTCGCCCTCATCCAGCGTGGGTATAAACTCCGCACCCAGCTTCGTGAATAGCAGCAACGCCATGGCGAGCATGACAAAGGCCGCTGTTATCGTCGCTACGGCACGACGCATGCAGAATGTCATCACCCTATGGTAAATGCCTCCCAGCCATGTGAAGAAGCGGTCGGCAAAGGTAGGCTTCAGCACTATGTCGCGTTTCAAGAAGAGCGACGCCATCATTGGCACATAAGTCAGCGACAACAGCAACGCACCTATGATGCAGTACACGAGCGTCTTCGCCATGGGCGTGAAATACTTGCCCTCTATACCTGTCAGCGTAAGGATGGGGAAGAACACCACAAGTATGACGAGTACGGCGAAGGCGGAACTCGTCACCACCTTTGAGGCTCCCGCCTCTACCTCACCGTTCATCTCCTCCGCCGTCAACGTCCGACCAGCTAACCTCCGCGTGTATATATGAGCCATTATGCCCTCCACTATAACTATCGAGCCGTCCACAACGATGCCGAAGTCTATCGCGCCAAGGCTCATCAAGTTTGCCGTTACCCCCGTGAGGCGCATCATAATAAAGCCAAAGAGCATCGCCAACGGTATCACCGAAGCAACTATCATACTCGCCCGCACATTGCCAAGGAAGAGCATCAGAACCACGAACACTATCACCGCGCCCTCCACTAGATTGCCTATCACGGTGGAGATATTGCGACTCACCAACTCAGCCCTGTTCAGGTACGGCTCAATGCTAACCCCCTCGGGCAGCATCTTCTGCACCCTGGCAATCCTTCTCTCCAGCTCCTGCGTCACGACATTAGCGTTGGCACCCTTCAGCATCATCGCTATGCCGCCCACACACTCGCCCTCACCGTCCATCGTCATTGCTCCGAAGCGTTTTGGCGAGCCGAAGCCCACGCGCCCTATATCGCTAATATGCACAGGCATACCACCACGGTTAGCCACAACGATTTTCTCTATATCCTTAATCTTACTTATCATACCCTCAGAGCGTATGTAGTAAGCCCTACCCTTCTTCTCTATATAACTCGCTCCCGTGTTTTGGTTGTTTCGCCCCAAAGCCTCAAAGACATCGCTGATGGTAAGCTGCAGAGCCGTCAGCGTCTCGGGATTTATAGCTATCTCATACTGCTTCAGATAGCCACCGAAGCTGTTTATCTCGACTATGCCCGGTATTCCCGATAGCTGCCTGCGCACTATCCAGTCCTGTATGGTACGTAATTCCATGGCATCATAATCCTTCTCGTGCTCCTTGTCCACCCTCAGCACATACTGGTATATCTCACCCAGTCCCGTTGTTATAGGCATCATCTCTGGCGCGCCCAGCTCTGGCGGTATCTCCCCCGCCACCGCCTGTATCTGCTCGTTCACAAGCTGCCTCGCCTCCAGCGTTGGCACACTCTCTTTGAACACCACCGTGACGAGCGACAGTCCGAAGCGTGACACAGAGCGTATCTCCGTCACGTTCATAATATTGCTCATAGATGTTTCCACAGGAATGGTGATGAGTTGTTCCACCTCCTGCGGCGCAAGCGTTGGCGACACCGTCACCACCTGCACCTGATTGTTGGTTATGTCAGGCACAGCGTCAACGGGCAGCGTTAACATGGCGCAGACACCTCCAATGAGCAGTATCAGCGTTGCCAAGGCCACGAACATCTTTCTACGGATTGAAAATCTAACTATTGCATTGAACATAGCGCGTTAGGTTATTTGTGTGTAACGATGATGCAAAAATAGCAAAAAAACGCCATATACACGACTAATCGACTATATTATCCGTCGTATGCGTCGAGTATTAGCTTACTTTAACTTGCGACAATACGGCTTTAACAGAGCTTTACGTTGGTGCGCGGAGGATGTCATAAAAGAGACAGCCGCCGCTTATACCACATCGTAGATTTAATGTTTATCATGGAAATATGTTTTGCGGCATCATAAACATTTGCTATCTTTGCAACCATCAGGAACAAGTAAAAAACAAACACCATGACAATAACCATCATTACGCTGGCAGCAACCATAGCGATGTTCATCATAGGCAGGCTAAGAGCGGACATAGTGGCACTGTGCGCACTGACAACCCTTATCCTGTGCGGCATACTTACGCCTGCCGAAGCCTTGGCAGGGTTCTCTAATTCCGTCGTCATAATGATGGTGGGACTGTTTGTCGTGGGCGGCGGCATATTCCAGACGGGTCTCGCCAAGGCTGCCAGCAGAAGGATAGTGCGCATGGCGGGCGGCAGCGACACGGCGATGTTCCTGCTCGTTGTGACGGTGACAGCCATGATAGGCGCGTTCGTGAGCAACACGGGCACCGTGGCTTTGATGATGCCTATAGTGGTATCCATGACGGCTGAGGCGAAGAAAGACGCGTCAAGGCTGCTCATGCCCTTGGCGTTTGCCAGCAGCATGGGCGGTATGCTGACGCTGATAGGAACACCGCCAAACCTCGTTATCGACGGGACGTTGCGGGAGCACGGCTACGACGGGCTGTCATTCTTCTCCTTTGCCCCCGTAGGTGCCATCTGCCTTGCGGTGGGAATAATAGTGATGATGCCGCTGAGCAGGCTGTTCCTCAAGAAAGGACACAAGAAAGACGACACGAGGTCGAAGTCATTGGACGAATTGGTGAAGGAATATGAACTGGCAAACGGCGTGACGGCGTTCCACGTAGGGCGGCACAGCAGCATCGCGGGGAAGTCCGTGGCACAGTTAGACCTACGCGCGCGGCACGGCATAACCATCCTTGAGATACGCAACGAGACCTCACGCCACAGGGGGCTGATACGCAACGTGACGCAATCGCTGCCTACACAGGACAGCGTAATAGAGGCTGGCGACATAATATACCTGCAAGGCGAAAAGGACAATATAGCCACCTTTGCCACAGAGGCAAGGCTGCGCAAGATGGACAAGCACGGTTTCGACTTCTACGACATAGGTATAGCCGAGATAGTGGTAATGCCAGACTCAAGGCTTGTAGGCTTAAAGCTGCGGCAATCACGTTTCCGCGAACAATACAGCATCAACGTCCTGGGCATAAAGCGTTCGCACAGCTATATCACCGCCGACCTGCCCGAGGAGAGACTCAAGGCTGGTGACATACTGCTGGTACAAGGTCGTTGGGAGAACCTCGACAAGATAGACCACGAGGAGGAAGACTGGTTGGTGATGGGGAAGCCGAAAGAGATGGCGGAGAAGGTGACACTGGGCTACAAAGCGCCCTTGGCAGCCCTCATCATGGCGGCTATGGTGGCGGCTATGGTGTTCGACTTCATACCCATTGCCCCCGTGACAGCCGTAATGGCGGCAGGGCTACTGATGGTGATAACAGGTTGCCTGCGCAGCGTAGAGGCAGCCTACAAGACCATAAACTGGGAAAGCATAGTGCTGATTGCCGCCATGATGCCCATGGCCACTGCTCTTGAGAAAACCGGAACGTCGGCATTGGTGAGCCATTCGTTGGTCAATATGCTCGGAGAGCTTGGCCCTACGGCACTTTTGTGCGGCATATACTTCACCACGTCGTTGCTCACCATGTTCATCAGCAACACCGCCACGGCGGTCCTCATGGCCCCGATTGCCATGAGTGCGGCAACGGAGGTGGGAGTAAACCCGCTGCCCATGCTCTTCGCCGTCACCCTTGGCGCAAGTATGTGCTTCGCCTCCCCCTTCTCCACCCCACCGAACGCACTGGTAATGCACGCGGGAAACTACCGCTTCAGCGACTACGTAAAGGTGGGTTTGCCGCTGCAACTCATAATGGGAATAGTGATGACAATAGTGCTTCCGCTGCTGTTCCCGTTCTGACCCGCGCCTTTCACCCAAACCAAAGGCAAAGCGCCTTAACATCTAATAATAGGCAAGGACAATCTAATAACGAAGGTTAAAAGATTTGTTCCCTGCCTATTTTTTTACGTTCACGGCTTGTGCGTCTCCATCTTTCATCGTAACTTTGCAGCATACCATTTAAGAAATTAAATCGACAAACTAAAAACTTAAACCGCAATGAGACGCAACAGCGAAGAGAGAACTCTGACACGGGCGGAGATGGAGATAATGAACATACTTTGGGACAACGGGGACGCCATGAGTACGCACAGCATCATCGCCAAATACCCTGACCCCAAACCGGCTTATTCCACCGTCGCCACTTTCCTGAGGATACTGTCCGTCAAAGGATTCATAGCCCACCGCAAGGCGGAACAGGGCAACAACACCTTTTACTTTTACCCGCTTATAACAAGGCAGGAATACACGGCGCAATTCATGAAAGAGGTGAAGAGCACGTTTTTCGGTAACTCCATGAAGAATATGCTGCACTTCTTCGCGCAGAATGAGGAAATCTCCAACGAGGACCTTGAGGAGATTATCAACATGATAAGTAGGCGCGCATAATTATTTATATAAACCCTGCATTGCCTACCGCGCGTTATCAGCATGTGATAACAGTCGAGTAGGAGGCACTACACTCCTTTATATCACACACTAATCCAGCATCACTATCCAATACAATCATTATAAAAATAATTATGCGCGCCTACTTAAGGAAATAAACAGCACCCACCAACACCCTTTCCACCATGATATTCGTTTTCAAATCTGCCGTAACACTGGCACTGCTATATTGCTGCTTCTTTACTTTCCTGAGCAAAGAGACCTTCCACCGCTTCAACCGCATTATGCTTGTCGGCATAATGGTGGCGGCATTAGTCATACCGTCAATGCGGCTGACCACAACCGCCCCAACTCTCATCAACGAAGGTCTGTACGAAATAGAGATGGACCTACAGCCCACTGCCACGCCTATTGACATGATAACGGAGGGTGAACTGCTGTTGGGCTGGACGGACTACCTGCTGATAATATACGTCATAGTCACCGCGGCAATGGCAATGACGACGCTCGCGGGGCTCTTGTCGCTGCTGCGCTATATGCGCGGAGGACTGAGGCACACGGACAACCGGGGGAACACCATAATACTGAAGACGGGCAACGTGCCGCCTTTCAGCATACACAAATACATTGTAATGTCGGTAAACGACTACGAAACGAGCCGCGAATACATTCTCGCCCACGAGCAGGAACACATACGCCTCGGCCACACTTACGACCTGTTCCTGCTCGAAGCGATGAAAATCCTGCAATGGTTCAACCCCTTTATCTGGTTTCTCAGCCGCGACCTGAAGGCGATACATGAGTTCGAGGCCGACCAAGCCGTGATAAGCCGCGGCTTCAATGCTAAGGAATATCAGCAACTGCTTATAAAGAAAGCGGCCAACGGTCGTATGCAGCCGCTCATAAACAACCTAAACCACTATTCACTAAAACGCAGAATTATCATGATGTACCACAAGAAATCAAGCCGCTGGATGCAGCTCAAAGCACTGTGCGCAGTGCCAGTGGCGGCACTCGTCATCACGGCCTTTGCCCGTCCGCAGGTCATTGAGACCGTGGAGACCGCCATCGGCACGGCGGAATACAAGATAACGAAGTCCGTGAAGGAGACCGTGCATCAAGTGCCGCTACTGGCAAAGAACACCGCCAGCGAACCAAAGAGCGATGTTGCGAAGGACAATAAGGCAATGGTGACGCAGGAAACGGGGGACACCACTGGCACACTCGCAGAGGCGGAACAGCCGCATACGGCAGAACCCACAGCCATACCCACGTATGAGACCATGCCAGAGCATACGGGACGACGCGACAGATACAACGGGGTGACAATAAAACGCAACAAAGAGAACACATACGTCACGCTGACCGCTACCTGCACAAGCAACGAGCAATGGTTCAAGATAGGCGGAAAGGAGAACCAGACGTTCATTGAAGACGTTGAGACGGGCGACCACTACAAGCTGCGGCGCATAAAAGACGAGGGGATAGTGCTCGGCGGAGACGGTTTCATAGTGCGTGGAATGGAAGGAAAGACATGGGCGGTGACGCTCGAGTTTCCACCGCTTCCTAAGAAAGTAAGGTACATAAGGTTCTGGCACATGGACAGCTGGACCAAGAGCGGGAACAGAATAATAAAAATAAAAGATATAGAAGAGCTATGAAAAGAAACGTCATTTCCCTGCTTGGCTGCCTACTCGTGGCGTCATGCACCATCAACCACTATCACGTCATCAGCGCAAACGACCCAAAAGAAGCAAGCATCAACCTCGGCAGACTGCCCGTTGCCAGCAAGCAAAAGAACGAAAAGCTGCGTTACGACAAGGCCCTACCCGTGGTACCCGAACTCTCCGTGATACAAGACGCATCCCACTACAACCCGGAAGACAAATACACCTTCCCCATACTGGGCAACGAAACGGCAGTGAAACCACCAAAAGACTTGCGCCGAACGAAGACGTTAGCGATATGGTGCACTGAGGAATGTACCGTCGTAGCAAGCCTGGCGCGGTTACAATGGGATTTGCACTATTTCCAACAATCGTCAAACAGCTATATAGAGGACTGCGAAACGGGCAAGAAATACTACCTAACAGGCACATACGACAAACGACCCTTGGACATCAGCTACAACATAAAGGGCGTGGCTGGCGAATGGATTTGCTTCTTCGACCTGTACCCTCCGTTGCCAAAGGAGTGCACAACGATAAACATAATAGAAGGTCAGATAACGGACGACGTGAAAAATGGCCCGGGCTGGAACGGCAGTTTGCACATACGCAACGTACCGGTAGCGATGCTACAAGCCAACCAAGGCATTGCGCAATTCCACAAAACGAGGATAATAGAATAGTATTGAAACAGTAATAGTTAGTTATGCGGGACTTGAAGGCTGTGAAGCTATCAAGTCCCGCTTTCTTTTTCTGCCTGCAATACCAGCAAACAAGGCGTACGATATAGGGTCGCTTTTTCTCTGACACAATGACTGTTAGCAAGTACAGAGCCACACACCAGAAAGCTCGGCCATGGCATACGTTGCGTAATCTCTATGCTTTTGCAAGGTAAAAGCATAGAGATTACCGTGTAAAGGCATAGCTATTGCACTGCAAAAGCATAGCGATTAGTTCATATAAGTGACCAGTTTGTATAAAATAAATATATGTAATTCACGTTATATTATTGGTTATGGGATAATGGGTATAAGATAAGTAGGTGTACATAATTATTTATATGCATTGCCTACCGCGCATTATCAGCATGTGATAACAGTCGAATAGGAGGCACTACACTCCTTTATATCACATAATAATCCTGCATCACTATCCAATATAATCATTATATAAGTAATTATGCACATCTACTTAACAAAATAATTTCATTAGATTTAATATGGAGCAAATATTTACCGATAACGAAAAGAATTCTATATCAATCTTGGTTCTTGGTTTGATGGCAGTTGACAAGAAGCTGGCTTCAGAAGAATTGTCAGCCAGATATAATATCTGTACAAAATATGACATACCACTTAGTATTCCTCAAGATTGCGAAATTTCAAAATCACAGGCTAAAGAAATAGTTAGTGGTATGTCGAATAACAAGAAGGCTATAGTTCGGGGTATTCTACAAGAGTTAGCGATGTCTGATTGCGAATTTGACAAATCAGAGGCTGAATTTATTGAGAAACTATGCTTGTAAATACCTCCATACTCTCATTTCACCCCTTCTTTATGTCACGCATATTCATAAGTAAGTGAACAAAATCTTATGTTGTCAAGGTGCTCATTCATCAGCTCTACGACATGAAAATGGTCGAAGACATACACGGCATCTGGACTGTTCATAACCCAAATCGGTCATTAGGATTTCTCTGTGTCATACGGCAAAGAGAAATCCTAATGACCGATTTGGGTTTATGCGTGGTCTGTATGCGTATCAACGCACATTTCCCTCCGTTTTGGTCTAACACGATAGTGCCTTGCAGATTGGCTGTGAGGTCGCTCTCGTCAAGGACAAAGGAGGAGACGGACATTGTCTGCGCATGAAGCAACGCGCAGAACAGAAAAAAGGATTGTAGCTGACAGTATTCGTTTCATCATTTCTGTGTACCTGTGATTGTTCCACAAAAGTAATCATGTTTTTTCATATGACCAACAAAGCATCCCGAAAAAATATGCGAGAGAAGGAAAATACGCATGAAATCAAAGTAAAAAGGCTGACTTCGCAGCCAACCTTTACACTATACAAAAACATTATGACTTTATCTTATTAACAAAAAACTACATGCCTTTGTTTACAGGTGCAAAGGTACGCCTTTTTCTCAATATACACAATACCTACAAATAGGGATTTTACAAGAAGGGATAGGTGCATAAAAAAAGCCTGAACCCTATCTTCCCGCCTTGGCGGGCGAATAGATGTTCAGGCTTATATCATTGTCTTTAATTTTGTTACATCTTGTCTATGCGGAGCTGATGGCGGCCTGCCTCAAACGGGGTCTTGAAGAACTCATCGAGCATGACTGCCGCTTCACGGTTGGTGACGAAACGTCCCGGGAGGACGATGCAGTTGGCATTGTTATGCTGACGGATGAGATGTGCGACTTCCACGTTCCACACCAGACCTGCACGCACACCGTGATGCTTGTTGAGGGTCATTGCCATGCCCTCGCCAGAGCCACAGATGCCTATGCCGCAGGATACTACTCCTGCTTCTATATCGTCCGCAAGGGGATGGGCGAAGTCGGGATAATCGCAAGAACGGTCGCTATATGTGCCGTAGTCTTTATACTCCATACCTTTTTCCTCTAAATACTGAAGCACGAACTGCTTGAGAGGGAAACCAGCGTGGTCACTGGCTACGCCAATAATCTTGTTTGTCATATATATTATTTTTTAAGGGGTTAAAAAGGGAGGGTTAAAGGCTGAGGCTGGAGGAAAATGCCTTCTTACTCTCTAGCCTTCAACCCTCTGGTCGTTCTTTCTTACAGGATTGATTTTACCTGATTATATACATTCTCTGATGTATAACCGAGCTTTTCGTCGAGCACCTTGTAGGGAGCAGAGAAGCCGAAGCTCTCCAATCCCCATATCTTAGACTCTGGCGCTGCGCCAATAAGGAATCCCTGAAGATTAACGGGGAGACCTGCCGTCATGCCAAACACCTTTGCTCCAGCAGGTACAACGCTCTGCTGGTACTCTAATGGCTGCTGACGGAAGAGGCCTTCTGACGGTACACTGACGATGCGCACCTTCACTCCATCCTTGCGCAGGAGCTCTGCTCCGCCAACGAGTGTTGACACCTCTGAGCCAGAAGCTACGAGGACAACGTCTGGGTTCTCATCGCTGCCTGCAACGACGTATGCGCCTTTGGCAGCCTGTGAGTAGTCGTTGCCTTCTGGCAAATTGGTAATGTTCTGACGAGAGAAGATGAGGGCTGTCGGGGTTGCGGTATTCTCCATTGCGAGTGCCCATGCCTCGGTTGTCTCCTTGGCGTCAGCCGGGCGAAGCACGAGGACAGAGGGTTTGCCAGAATGATTCTTCAGCTTCTCCATAAGGCGTATCTGTGCTTCCTGCTCTACAGGCTCATGGGTAGGTCCGTCCTCACCAACTCGGAACGCGTCGTGTGTCCAGATGAACTTAACGGGGAGTTCCATAAGGGCAGCCATACGCACCGCAGGCTTCATATAGTCTGAGAAGACGAAGAATGTGCCGCAGGCTGGGATGACACCACCATGGAGTGCCATACCGATGCAGCAGCATGCCATAGTGAGCTCGGCTACACCTGCCTGGAAGAAGGCTCCGCCGAAGTCGTCTTTTGTGAGGGCGCGTGTCTTTTTAAGGAAACCGTCTGTCTTGTCGGAGTTAGAGAGGTCAGCAGAAGCACATATCATGTTTGGCACTTGCTCGGCAAGGGCGCTGAGACACGCTGCTGAAGCGGAACGCGTCGCGTCATTGTCTTTCTGTGTAACCTTTGACCAGTCAACCACCGGAGCCTTGCCGCTGAACCATTCAGCCTGCTGAGCTGCCTTCTCTGGATTAGCTGCTGCCCATGCCTTCTCCTCTGCATAACGCTCTGCACAGATGGCTTCAAGCTCCTTGGCGCGGTTTGCATACAGTTCCTTGACATCATCGAATATCTGGAATGGGTTCTCTGGGTCGCCGCCAAGGTTCTTAACCGTATTGACAAAAGCGTCACCACCGAGAGGCGCACCGTGCGTTTTGCAATCTGCCTCGTAAGAAGAACCATCAGCCTTGACTGCTCCCTTACCCATGATACACTTACCAATAATCAGTGCTGGCTGTCCCTTGACTGCCTTAGCCTCTTCTATTGCTTTACGTATCTGTGCGGCGTCATTGCCGTTTATCTCTATAACGTACCATCCGAGTGCACGATACTTGGCCGCGGTGTCTTCGTTGAGAACATCCTTTGTCTCTGTTGAGAGCTGGATGTCGTTAGAATCATAGAACATCACGAGGTTGTCGAGACCAAGGACTGATGCTACACGAGCGCCACCCTGTGAAATCTCTTCCTCTATGCCACCGTCTGAAATATATGCGTAAATGGTCTCCTTCTCAAATGTTGGGTTGCCAGTGTGAGCGGCGAGGAACTTGGCAGCGATGGCTGCACCGATTGCGAATACGTGTCCCTGACCGAGAGGGCCAGAGGTGTTCTCTATGCCACGAGCAATCTCAAACTCTGGATGGCCTGTCGTAGGAGCTCCCCACTGACGAAGCTGTGCGAGTTCGTCAAGAGTGAACTTGCCAGCAAGGCAAAGCTGAGCATAGAGCATTGGTGCCATGTGGCCAGGGTCGAGGAAGAAACGGTCACGACCAACCCACTCGGGATTTTTAGGATCGTACTGGAGGTACTCGGAATAAAGTACATTAATGAAATCCGCACCACCCATAGCACCGCCTGGGTGACCTGACTTTGCTTTTTCTACTGCTGCTGCTGCAAGGATACGTATGTTGTCCGCAGCATGATTCAAAACTTTGATGTCATTCATACTTATATCTTATTTGTATTATGAATATTGTCAATACATATTTTTCTCTGTGAATTTGCCTAACAAATCGTATTGGTTATACAATCTGGAATAAATCTCCACATTCGTTTCTATTGGATGATATTCCTTGGAAAAACCGCTATTCATTGCCTTTACGGCATCCTCCACTTTTTTATATACTCCCGCCGCTGTGGCCGCAAACATGGCAGCTCCAAGCGCACAGGCTTGGTCTGTATTGCACACCTTGATTGGTCTGTTGATTACGTCGCACATGGTTTGCATAATGAACGGCGACTTCAAGGCTATGCCACCAATGGCTATCACCTGATCAATACGGATGCCCTCCGACTCAAAGCGGTCTATTACGGCTTTCGTACCGTATGCCGTGGCTTCCACAAGGGAACGGAATACGCGTGGAGCGGTAGTAGCAAGGGTGAAACCGCATATAGAGCCTTTGAGAAGCTGATTGGCATCTGGGGTACGACGACCATTGACCCAGTCAGTGGCTATCATTGTGTTTTCAGTAATAGGAATATTCTCCGCCTCCTTTGTTAGCGACGCTATGATTCTGTCACAGGCGTCTTCTATAACTGTCTCTATTTCAAAGCGTGTGAGTTTTTCACGTAGGAGCTCGGGAAGGATGTTCCTCAAAGGAAACTCAAGGATATTGCTGAACATTGCATACACATCGCCGAAACTTGACTGACCAGCTTCGAGACCTATCATGCCTGGTATTACACTGCCGTCAACCTGCCCACAAATGCCTTTGATGCACTTGTCTTCAATTTCATCGTATGGTGCTACCATAACATCACACGTAGAGGTACCCATAACGCGTACAAGGGTGTTCGGGGTAACAGATGCTCCCACCGCACCCATGTGACAATCGAATGCTCCTCCTGCCACGATGACATTGGTAGTCAAGCCCAACCTGTCTGCCCACTCTTTGCAAAGTCTGCCAACAGGTTTGTCCGCCGTTGCTGTCTCTTGAAATAAGCGCGAGCGGAAACCAGCTAATTTCGG
This sequence comes from Prevotella sp., assembly GCA_022773825.1. Taxonomy (GTDB): domain Bacteria; phylum Bacteroidota; class Bacteroidia; order Bacteroidales; family Bacteroidaceae; genus Prevotella. The sequence continues at coordinate 10,518 of JALFOF010000042.1, read as the reverse complement.
CTCAAGGGCGATGAGGAATTCCTCTGAGGGAAGACCTCTCCAATCATTGTGCCACATGGCTTTATGACCACCAGCGCAACGGCTACGCACAATATCTTTTGAGGCTCTTACGCCTGTAAGGACGGCGGGAAGCCAGTCGCAGCACTCTACAATGGAATATGCCATGGAGGCTACGGAGTCGTCCTCGCGTAGAACATGTACGGCCTTTGCCCAGAACCACTCCGCATTATAGACTCCTCCAAGATATTTGGTGTAGTCTATCTTCCATTGCTTACAGAGGCGGGTTATCTCCTCTGCTTCCGCTATTGCCGTGTGGTCTTTCCACAAGAGGAACATGGCGTTGGGGTTGTCAGAAAACTCTGGCAACATGGCAAGAGGCGTTCCTGTTTCGTCAGTGAAGGCAGGCGTAGAACCTGTCGTATCAAAAGCTATCCCAACCACCTGACTGGCGACATCGGGGGCACATTGTGAGAGTGCTTCCCTGACACTTGTCTCAAGTGACTCAAGATAATCTTTCGGATGCTGACGCCACTGGTTAAGGCTTGGATTACAGTATAGTCGTTTCCGCCAACGCTTATATTGCTTTACGCTGGTGGCGACGCACTCTCCGGTCTCTGCATTAGCAATGAGGGTGCGTACACTGTCTGTACCATAATCCAAGCCTATAACGTATCTTGCCATACTTCCACTAATCCTTGTTCTGCACCGCTGCTGACTCTATAGCAAGTCCTTTCTTGTAAACCTCAATATAGCGATTGAAACCTTCTACGTCTTCCTGTAAAGGCGCAATCTCTATACCGGTGTCACCATTAAATACTTTCTGCTCAAGATAATCAGCAAGGCTCAAAGAGTCATAGTTGTTGTTTACCATATAACCAGCAAGGAGTGCTATGCCCCATGCTCCGCCTTCACCTGCTGTCTCCATCACAGAGATAGGAGAGTTAAGTGCCGCGGCGAGTATCCTCTGCCCCACCCCCTTCGTCTTGAAGAGACCTCCATGTCCAGTGATACGGTCAACTTTAACATTCTCTTCCTTAAACAAGATATCATTGCCAAGTTTAAGTACCGCTACTGTAGCATAAAGGTTGGAACGAATGAAATTGGCAAGATTGAACTTGTCGTTGGCAGAACGTACCACAAGGGGACGACCATCCTGTAGCCCTGTGACGGGTTCACCTGAGATATAGTTATATGAAAGGATACCTCCACAATCGGCATCGCCATTCAAGGCATTGTTATACAGCCTGTAATAGATATCATTCATATCAACTGGTATGCCAAGGAGTTCCTGATATTCTTTGAAAAGCTTAACCCAAGCATTGATGTCGGAAGTACAGTTGTTGCAATGTACCATGGCTACCAAAGAACCGTCTGGGGTAGTAACCATATCTATCATCTCTGATGGCTTGGAAAGGTCCTTCTCAAGAACAATCATAGAAAATGAGGATGTGCCAGCCGACACGTTACCCGTACGCTGTTTTACTGCGTTTGTTGCAGCCATGCCTGTTCCTGCATCTCCCTCTGGTGGACACAGTGGCACCCCACCCTTCAACCTGCCAGAGACGTCAAGGCGCTTAGCACCTTCTTCGGTAAGAACACCTGCCCCCTCGCCTGCGACAAGGACTTTGGGAAGGATGTCAAGAAGCTTCCATGGATAGCCTTTGGGAGCAATGAGGTCATCGAACTTCTTCACCATGCTTGCATTGTAGTTCTTCGTTTCCGGGTCTATCGGCAACATACCAGAAGCATCTCCCACGCCAAGAACCTTTTCTCCCGTCAGCTGCCAATGAATGTAACCAGCGAGAGTTGTGAGGAATTTAATATCCTTCACATGGTCATTGTCTTCCAATATACACTGATAGAGGTGTGAAATGCTCCAACGTAGAGGGATATTATAAACGAAGAGCTCAGAGAGCGCAGCCGCTGCCTCGCCAGTATTGGTGTTACGCCACGTGCGGAAAGGAACAAGAATCTTATCATTAGCGTCAAAAGCCATATAACCGTGCATCATTGCAGAAATGCCGATAGCAGCAAGTCTTTCTATGGTGCAATCATACTGTGCTTTAACGTCTTTCAGCATATCCGCATAACAATCCTGAAGACCATACCAGATTTCTTCTATGCTGTAAGTCCACAGACCATCAACGAGGGAGTTTTCCCATTCATGGCTTCCCTGTGCAATAGGCTTATTGTTCTCATCAATGAGCACAGCCTTTATACGGGTAGAGCCAAACTCGATACCGAGAATGGCTTTACCTGCTTGTATAGTTTCTTTTGCGTTCATTATATATATTACTATTAAATTACTGACTGTGGATTGATTACATCATCAATGCGCGGTTCAGCATATAGTAAACTTCATTGTTACGGAGCTGCTGCTTGAAGTTAGATATGGTAGTATCCTTGTCAATACGTATCATCTCTATGCCAGCAATCTCCGCATAATCCTCCCAGTATTCTGGGGTGATGTCGTAAGACATACAAGAATGGTGCGTGCCTCCAGCCAGAATCCATGCTGTTGCCCCTACCTCAAATGATGGTTGCGGAATCCACAGTGCATTGGCAACAGGGAGCTTTGGCAACGGCTTTGGCTCGATGCAATTTACATCATTGACGATAAGACGGAAACGGTTGCCAAGGTCAACGATTGTTGCTGTTATGCCATCGCCTGTCTTTGAGTCGAAGACAAGACGCGCAGTCTGGCTCTTGCGGATGCCTATGCCAAGGAAATGTACCTCAAGGCGTGGCTTGTTGGCTGCGATGAGAGGACAAATCTCAAGCATGTGTGACTGCAATATCGCAGAATTAGCACCGTCAAAATTGAGAGTATAGTCCTCAAGGAAAGAAGCTCCCTTTGGTAACCCTTGCGTCATAAACCACAATGTACGATAGAGTGCCGCAGACTTCCAGTCGCCTTCCGCACCAAATCCGTAACCTTCAGCCATGAGACGCTGTGATGCAAGTCCTGGTATCTGGTCGAAACCGAGGAAATGCGGGTCGTTGATATCGGCACCGCCAAGGTCATCGAAATTCGTTGTGAATCCCTTTGCTCCCTCTTTTTCGAGAACACGACGGATGGCTATCTCCGCTTTTGCAGCATTCTTTACCTTTTCCCAGTAAACTTCCTGGCCGGCTTCACATGGCACGATGGTATAAAGTTGCTTATATTCTTCTACGAGGGCATCAGCTTCTTCGTCCGTAACGACCTTATAATACTCCATAAGAGAAGAAACTGGATAGTAATCTACATGATAGCCCAGACGAACCTCTGCCTCTACTTTGTCACCATCCGTTACTGCGACATTGTTCATCTGGTCACCAAAACGGAGAATACGCATATCCTTGGAGTCTGCCCATGCAGCGCATACACGCATCCATACAGCTATCTGCTGCTGGGGCTTCTCATCTTTCCAATAACCTGACACCACCTTTCTCGGCTTGCGGAGATGTGCGCAGATATGGCCGAACTCACGGTCACCATGCGCTGACTGGTTAAGGTTCATGAAGTCCATATCCATCGTATCCCAAGGTATCTGCTCGTTATACTGCGTATGGAAATGTAGCAGAGGCTTCTGCAATGCTTGCATACCCTTAATCCACATCTTTGCGGGAGAGAAGGTGTGCATCCATGTTATAACGCCAACGCATTTCTCTTCGTTGTTTGCAGCCTTCATCACAGCTTCTACCTCTTTGGAAGAATTGGCAGTACCCTTATATACAATTTTTATTGGCAACACTCCTGAGTCATTAAGACCGTTCACCATCTCGTTTGAGTGTGCATCAACGGCTACAACGGCATCACCACCATAGAGTAACTGTGCTCCTGTTACCCACCATACTTCAAGGTTCTTAAATGCTTCAATCATAGTTTTATAGATTTTGTTCGTTAATAGATTCTTTTTTAATGTTTTTGTCCCTTCTGACCATAATAGGCATTAGGACCATGCTTACGCATATAATGTTTTTCTATAAGCAAGGGGTTCATAGTCAACGAAGGATTGACGGAAAAAGCGACAAACGCCATCTTGGCACATTGCTCCATGACCTTGGCATTATACACGGCATTGTCTGGTGACGTACCCCAAGAGAAAGGTCCATGGTTTTTCACAAGCACCGCCGGTGTATGGTCTGGATTAATCTTGCGGATATTCAATATCTCATCAACAATAACATTTCCAGTCTCCAACTCGTATGCTCCCTTTACTTCTGCTTCGGTCATGTCACGTGTGCACGGAATGTCCTTGTAGAAATAGTCTGCATGAGTAGTGCCTATATTAGGAATATCCTTGCCTGCCTGCGCAAATGCTGTCGCATACGTAGAATGGGTATGCACCACTCCTTGTATGTTTGGGAAAGCCTTATACAACACAAGATGTGTCGGGGTATCAGAAGAAGGGTTAAGTTCTCCTTCCACCACCTTCCCCGTCTCTAAATCAACAACAACCATATCGTCAGCCTTCATATCATCGTAGCTCACGCCCGAGGGCTTTATCACTACAAGACCTTTCTCTCTGTCAATGCCAGAGACATTACCCCACGTGAAGATAACGAGACCCTGCTTAACAAGATCAAGATTTGCCTTGAAAACTTTCTGCTTGAGTTCTTCTAACATAGCATTTATCTTTAATATGGATTAGGTTTATGTTTGTCTAAAAAGGCGATAGCAGGGCATGGAATATCTTACCCGATGCCCCACAATCGCTTCATTATATTTTACCAAAGTATTGAGTAAAGTATCACAAGAATGATTATCACGCCTGCGGCACCGATATTGAAAGTACGGTCGGTACGGAATATTTCTATATCAACGCCAATAGAGTTCACATCCTCTACCTTATCAAGAGCATTGCTGCGGAGATAAATGAAGAGTGAGAGCATCATTGCCCCAAGGAAGAACACAGCCTCAAAGCCAAGGTTCTGCATATCCGTAGAGAAGATGCTCACGATGCCTATCACAAAGCATACTACTGCGCTGATAAGGCAGATGTAAGCATACTTCAACTGTGTCTTCACCACATTCTCTGCAAGTTTCTCCGCTGGCTTTGTCCTGCCAGAGAGGAAAGACAAGCCAAAGAACATGACTACGAGGCAGATGAATACATAACCCATACGCAGCAAGAAAGGCACCTCGGGGAGTATTAGTTTGAAGAGAATAGAGAAAGCGAAGGTACCTATCGCCGTTACTACGGCAGCAACACCGCTTGCTCGCTTCCACAACAGTCCAAGTCCAAATATAACTACAATACCAGGATATACGAAGCCTGAATACTCCTGTATCACTTGGAATGCCTGGTCAGCACCACCCATTATTGGATATACTGCTATAAGAGCAAGGAGAAGAGCGCATACAGATGTAACACGTCCCACGGTTACAAGTTTCTTCTCTGATGCACCTTTGTTCAAATACTGTTTGTAGATATCCATTGTGAAAATGGTTGAAGTAGAGTTGAACATGGATGCGAGTGAAGATATGACTGCAGCGGCAAGCGCAGCAAAGGAGAGACCCTTGACGAATACAGGTGTGAAGTTACGTATAAGGTAAGGGTAAGCATCGTCTGAACGCTCTATGGAACCGGCAAGACGGTTGCCAAGGAGGTCAAGCACCGGCGTTCCCTCGTAAGAACCGTTCATAATGTAGAAAGCACATACGCCAGGGATACATACGATGAATGGGATAAGTATCTTAAGGAACGCGGCGAAAATCATACCCTTCTTCGCCTCAGAAAGAGACTTTGCGGCAAGACCTTTCTGGATAATGTACTGGTTGAAGCCCCAATAGCCAAGATTGGTAAGCCACAATGCACCCACGATAACTACTATACCTGGAATATCGAAGTAAGGGTCATCGGTAATATTTGGAATACTCTCATTCCTTGTAACCACAAGGTTGAAGTGCTTGTCGCCATCTATACTACCCAAATGGCTGTATATCTCAGAGAAAGCGCCCAAGGCTCCACCTTCAATATGTAGTTCTGACCCGATTACGTCCAATGCGGCATACGCGGTGATAAGTCCACCACCCACAAGGAAAGTCACCTGCATGACGTCCGTCCATGCCACGGAAGCCAGACCTCCGTAAATAGAATAAAGTCCAGCCACGAGGAAAAGGATGAGGATAATAGTGAGCAACGTGAAATCCACGCTCATACCAGCCATCGTTCCCATTACAGCAGGTAGTCCAAGTATCTGCTTTATAGCGAGAGCACCCAACCACGCTACCGATGTAAGGTTGATGAACACATAGAGGAAGAGCCAGAATATAGAGAATGACAGTCCTACGCCATCATTATAACGGTCTCTCAAGAACTGTGGGATTGTAAACACCTTCTTCTCTATCATCAGAGGCAGCAAGAATTTTCCCACAACCAACAAAGTAGCAGCCGCCATCAACTCGTATGCGGCCATTGCAATTCCTGAGTTGAATGCGGAACCAGACATGCCGATAAACTGTTCTGCCGAAATGTTGGCAGCAATAAGTGACGCACCGACAGCCCACCATGTAAGGGTGTTACCCGCGAGGAAGTAGTCGGTTGATGATTTCTCCTCACCCTTCTTTCCACGGCTGAGGAACACTCCAAGACTAACAAGGATTATTATATAGACTACGAACACTGCATAGTCTATGGTCTGAAATCCATTGTTTTTTAACGCTTCTAATACGCTCATTTCAGTTTCTGATTATTTAGGTTTTATATTTTATATTATATATAAGGTAGAGACGCACGTATGCGCGTCTCTTGTTGCTCATTTATTTCACGGCAAACGCATATACCAAATGGCTTGTATATTTCTCCCCTGCCTTCAGCAGAGGTGAAGCCCACTGCTTTTTGTTTGGAGAATCAGGGTATTTCTGGCTCTCAAGGCAAATGCCTGAACGCTGTGGATACTTAACACCCTTTTTACCAATAACCTTGCCCTCAAGGAAATTACCTGTATAAACTTGCAGGCCTGGCTCTGATGTATATACTGTCAGCTCTATACCAGTCTTTGGGCTATATACCCTTGCACACGGTGTCGTGTCGTCGCCCTTGCCATCCTTGTATGTCAGCAGGCACCAATTATGGTCATAGCCATTGGCATTCTTCAACTGCTCGAAAGTGGTATCATTAATTTGCTCACCTATGGCATGTTGCGTTGTGAAGTTCATCGGTGTTCCTTCAACAGCCTTTTCTTCTCCCGTTGTCATATAAGTAGCATCAGAAGGCGTAAACTTAGCTGCATTTATCCACAACTCTTGGTCAAGCACCGTAGTAGTAGGGTCACCACTGAGGTTGAAGTAAGAGTGGTTGGTCATGTTAATGATTGTTGTCTTATCCGTTGTGCCTTCAAATGCTATGTCAAGGGCATTATTGCTTGTCAGAGTGTATGTTACCGTAGCCTTGACATTACCAGGGAAGCCGTTATCGCCGTCAGGAGAGGCTATCGTCATTTTGAGCACGCTATCATTGCTCTCCACCACATCATATACCTGATACTGCCATCCAGAAGGCCCTCCATGCAGGCAATGGCCGAAGTTGTTTGTTGCCAACTGATATTTCTGACCCTCTATCTCTATCTGGCCCTTATTTATACGGTTAGCATAACGACCGATGGCAGCGCCAAAGTCGCTCGGAGAATTTACGGAGTCTGCGTATTGTGCTACATTATCATATCCAAGCACAACATCCTGAAAGTGACCGTCCCTATCCGGAACCATTATTGAAACCACTCTACCTCCAAAGTTGGTAATGTCGATTTCCACGCCATTAGCATTACGCAAGGTGTAGAGTTTTACCTGTTTTTTGTTAATCACAGTGTCAAAATCCGCAGGATTCAACCCAGATTTCAATCCTTCCGCCTCCGGAGCCGCATTATTACAAGCAGTAAGTGTGCACGCAACAACAGCGACACATCCGGCAATTGATTTAAGATTAATCATATTCTATTGTTTTTTTGGTTAGTTTTAATCCTTTTATCAAATAGTTAAAAAACCTCCTTTTGTCAAGCGCCATAAGCATATATCACATACACTCTCTAAGCCCTCGACAAAGATAAGCCTAATAACTGCCAAATTATATAATAATTTCGGTGTAAAATTACTATTTTTTTTTCAGACAGCAATATATTTCCCGTATTTTTTTTAGAATATATTTGTTTTTCTGTTATTTTGTTATCCCCAAAGGCTGTTTTTGGACCTACGAAGTAACAATCCTTAGTAATTCAATGCATGATAAAATCTTTTATCTCGGGCATCATATTTTTGGCTTTTTTATATCCCATGGCATACACTCGTCGCATTTTTTTTTCGTTCAATTCTGTTCGTCCTATGCGGAGTGCTTCCTCTGGGTATATAAGCATTGCATTACCCGCCGCTTCTTGTTGCATAAGGTATTCAAGTTGCCTGTTATACATTTCGTGACGGCGCGCCATGCACTCGCCTACCATCGGATATTTCTTTGTCATCAGCTTTATAAGCCAATTTATCTTCAAAGGTTTCTTGAAATAATCACTTGGCTGCGTGAGTATCACGATATTACGTCCGTACCCCATCTCTTGGAACGCTTTCAGTGGAATAGAGTCCGTTATCCCTCCGTCAAGAAACAGCTGCTCGCCAATCTTTACTGGCCTGGAGACAGCGGGCATTGACGCTGACGCACGCATCCATTCCACCTCTCTATGCGAGAACGTGTCCATGCGGTGATATACAGGCTTGCCCGTGACGATGTCCGTACACACCATCCAAAACTCCATCGGGTTATGCTCAAACGTATCTACATCAAACTTGTCTATCTCAAAAGGCAAGACGTGATAGGAGAACTGCGGATTGACAATATTGCCAGTCTTGAAAAACGTTCTCCAGCCCATATAATGAGGGGCATTCTTCAGCATGATATTATATCGCAACGCCCTCCCCCTCTGCTTCGACTTGTAATTGCAGCCAAAGAGCGCTCCGGCAGAGACACCTATCAATCCATCGAACGACAGCCCCTCCTCCATAAATGCGTCCATAGCACCGGCGGTGAACATTCCACGCATCCCACCGCCTTCCAATACCAATCCGTTCTTCATTGTCTTTTCATCCTCATTATTTGCAAAGACCGCAAAATTCCATCCCACTCATTCTTCCCCGTCTCACTTCTCGACGAAGTTGTCCACATCAGTCTTTACAAGCCTTTCTCCTTCCGAGTTGACTATTTTCACCTTATCAAATACTATATTTCGCGCATAATGCATCTCTGCGCCTTTATCACACACGAAAAGCGAGTTCTTCAGCACAAGGTTGTCAAGCGGCATCTCTGGCAATCCATTGAAATATATTCCGCGTTTTGCCCCCTGACAGATTATATTTGAGATGTAAAGGTTCCTGAAACAAGGAGTTTCTTCCGTAACAGCAGGCACAGCATCCTTAGAAGAAGAGTCGTCATCTGCCTTTCCTGCGACGGGCTTATTGGCGTAATACAAATCGAAGGTAAAGGCATCTCCTTTTATATCCACCATATTTATATTGTTCACATATATGTTCTCCACTATGCCGCCCCTGCCTCTCGTGGATTTCAAGCGTAGTCCCGTATCCGTACCGTTGAACAAGCAGTTATTGACATATATATTCCTCGCGCCGCTTGACATCTCCGAGCCTATCACGAAACCGCCATGTCCATGCAGCACAGTACATCCTTCTATCAAGACATTCTGGCACGGCATTTTCCAATCACGGCCTTCCTTATTCTTTCCACTCTTTATGCAAATAGCATCATCTCCTACATCAAACGTTGAATTCCTTATTATCACTCTGTTGCATGATTCCAAATCCAGCCCGTCACCATTCTGCGCATACCATGGGTTGCGGATTGTTACATGGTCTATGGTAACGTCCTCACACTTCAGCGGATGCGTGTTCCATGCAGGTGAATTGCTGAACGTAGCATCCCGCAGCAACACTCTTTTGCATGAGGTAAATTCAAGCAGCACTGGGCGCTGTGTCACCCTTCTCATATCCGGGTTTCCTGGTTTCCCTGCCATTTCATCATCCTTGGCATCCGGGTACCACACGCCTTTCAGCTCCACACCTTTTCCTGATGTCAACTCCTTCCACTGTGCTTCCGTGAACTTTCCTTTCTTTGATGGTCTCCAAGCCTGTCCCTGCGCATCAAACGCCCCAGAGCCAGTTATTGCCACATCATGTTTCTCCCATGCCCATAACGGAGCCATTTTCTTCTGGCTTGTGTTTCCTTCATATATCGTTGACACCATAGGATATGCGTCAAAATCCTTTGTAAAAAGCACCAAAGCACCTTGCTCCACATGCAACTCAGTGCAATTCTCAAACTGTATGGGTCCAGTAAGCCATATACCCGCAGGAACCACGAGTTTACCGCCACCTTTGCTGTCAAGATGTTTCATAGCTTTGGCAAAAGCCTCCGTATTCACGGTCCCACCATCACCTACACCACCGAAATCCTTGATATTAACCGTATAAGAAGGAATCTCAGGCAGTTTCACCTCTGGCATTTCAAAAGGACAGCCACCATCAGCTTTTAC
>JALFOF010000034.1 GCA_022773825.1 Prevotella sp. | reverse complement strand
GCGTTACTCGCCGAAAGTGGAGAGCGTCCAGCGGTCGTGCCATCGCAGCACGGGCATACCGTCTTCAAACTCTATCGGCAGCCATACGTAGCGGCCATCGATGGGGTTTTCAGGCTTCCAGCGGTCGGCAAGGAAGATGAATGTGTCCTTCTTGCCTTGCACGGGCAGGATGAAGGTGCCCTGTGAGCGGAACGTCAGCTCCGTTTCTTTACCGCGGCAGGGGTTGTTGTGTCGCGTCCATGTGCCGAGTATGCTGTCGGCTGTCAGCAGGCGTGCGGCGTTAGGGCGCCACCCTGTGCAGCCAGAGGTTATCATGTAGTACCGTCCGTCCTTCTTGAAAATGGTGGGAGCCTCGTTATGTCCTGTCGGGTCTATGCGTATGTAGCGCCCCGTGTAGTCGAGGTAGTCGGCTGTCAGCTCGGCGATGTGTATGGTGAGGTTGTCTTCCGAGGAGTATATGTGGTAGGCCTTGCCGTCGTCGTCGATGAAGAGTGTCATGTCGCGCGCCATCTGTCCGCCGCTGTTGTCGCGTGCCACGAAGAGCCCTTTGCTCACCGCCTCGCGCCATTGCGGTGTCCACCACTCCATGTTGACGTCCATCTTGGCAGCCTCCTTGCGCTCTTTGGCGGTCATGCCGAGCGGCCACTGCCCGGCGTTCACCCTGCCGTGCTTCAGCAGGCGGAAGGGTCCTGTGACGTTGTCGCTCACCGCCACGCCGACGTTTGCCGCCGCATAGCCGCGGTCTTTCAGCTCGAGGTGGAAGTACATGACGAACTTGCGTGTAGCGGTGTTGTAGATAACCTTCGGGCGTTCTATGATGCAGCCGTTGGCAATGGGGCTTGCAGGGTCGTCGGAGACGGTGAGGGCGATGCCTTCGCTGGTCCAGTTGTAGAGGTCGTGGGAGGAATATACCGTGACGCCCACGTGGGCGTTGTTGGACATCTCGCCTTTGTGCTCGCCGTACCAGTAGTATTTCCCGTTGTGGAAGAGTATGCCTCCGCCGTGCGCATTGATGAGTTTGCCGGCGGTGTCGAACCATAGTCTGCCGGGGAGGAAGCAGTCTCTGGTGGTTGTCTCTACTTTCTGCGCCATGGTGGTGAGCGCTATGGTGAGGCAGAGGAGTAGTGACAGAATGGTGGGTTTTGTCATTTCGCTGTGTTATATAAGCAGTGCCGGGACTGACCTTGCATCAGCCCCGGCACTTAGGGTTATGGTTTTATCCGAAGAAGCCTGGCTGTGTGTATTTTATCCCCAGCTCGTTGTCAACGGCGGCGAGTATGCCCTGCACCTGCGCCAGCCCGAACATACGTCCGAGGAAGGAGTATCCGGCGTTGTAACCCTTGTCCTCATCGCCCAGCATCGTCATGCCGTGGTCCACGCGCATGGGCAGCTTCTGCGTGGTAGGCTTACGCGTCGCTATGCGTCGCAGCTCTTCTTTCTCGAAGATACGCGCCAGTTCCACGAGGTCAGCGCGCCCTCCGAGGTGTGACGCCTCGGTGAAGTCGCCGTTGGGGAAGATGTGGCAGGAGCGCAGGTGCACGAAGTGTGTGCGCTCATGGAACTTCTCCGCCAGCGCGGTGATGTCGTTATGCCCGCCTGCTGAGAGTGAGCCAGCGCAGAAGGTGAGGCCGTTGTGCTCGTTGGGCACGGCGTCGAGGAAGTGCTGTATGTCCGCTTCGCAGTTCACGATGCGCGGCAGTCCGAGGATGGGGAACGGCGGGTCGTCGGGGTGTACGCACATATCGATGTCGTATTCGTCGCAGATGGGCATGATAGCCTCGAGCCATGACTTCATGTTAGCCTGCAACTGCTCCTTCGTCACGCCGTCGTAGAGGGCGAGAAGCTGTCGGAACAGCTCCACGGGTTTGTCGTCTCCCTCCTTGAAGTTGCCGCTGACGAAGCCCTGAGTCTTTATCACTATCGTCTCCACAAGGTCGTGGTCGTACTGCGGTGTGGCGTTCTCCTTAATCTGAGCCACCTCCGCCAGGATGTCGCGATGCCAGTCTTTGTGCGCCTCGTTAAAGGCTTTCCACTGCTCTTCGGCACCTTCGCGCTTGAGGATGTGTATGTCGAAGTAAGCGAACTCTGCCCAGTTGAAGTAGAGGTTGCTTGAGCCGTTGGGGTTATCGTGCAGAAGGTCTGTGCGAGCCCAGTCGAGTACGGGCATGAAGTTGTAGCACACGCAGTGTATGCCCTCCTTGCCGAGGTTGGCGAGAGACTCCTTGTAAACCTCTATCTGCTGCTCACGGTCGGGTCCGCCGTATTTTATTGTCTCGGTGACGGGCAGCGATTCCACCACGGACCAGCGCATACCGTAGGATTCTATGTACTCCCTAAGGTCGCGAATGCGCTCCCTTGTCCACACTTCTCCGAGTGGTACGTCGTGCAATGCCGTCACTATGCCTTCCACTCCTATCTGCTTCAGCATGGCAAGCGTTATCTTATCGTTCTTGCCAAACCATCTCCATGTTCTTTCCATGCTTGTTGTTTAGTTATTTAGTTGTTTGGTTGTTTAGTTGTTTAGTTGATTGGTTCTTGCTGCGCAAGCGACCAGAGGTCGAGCGGTTTCGTTGATAGGTGGGTAATGTTGGTGTGAATATACAGCATTACAAACCGCTAAACAACTAAACAACCAATCAACTAAACAACTGAACTCCTACATTGCCGTCACGTTGAAGCCACCATCTACCACTGCCACGGTGCCGGTAACGAACTTCGCAGCGTCAGACATCAGGTAGTGTATGGTGCCGCACAGCTCCTCTGGCTCACCCATCCTTGAGAACGGTGTCTGGCGTATCACCGCCTCGCCGCGTGCTGTGAACGAGCCGTCAGGGTTGGTAAGGAGGGAGCGGTTCTGCTCGGTTATGAAGAAACCAGGTGCTATTGCGTTGACGCGTATGCCCTCACCGAACTTGCGTGCCGCCTCTTGCGCCATCCAACCAGTGAAGCTATTGATGCCAGACTTTGCGGCACTGTAGCCGCAGACACGTGTGATGGGGCGGAAGGCTGACATGGATGAGAAGTTGATGATGCTGCCCTTACCCTGCTTTACCATAGGCTTGAGGAAGATTTGTGTGGGTATCACCGTGCCAGTGAGGTTGAGGTTGAGCACTGTCTGGAACTGCTCCGGGGCGAGGTCGAAGAATGTTTGGTCCGGCGAGATGGTCGCTCCAGGCATGTTTCCGCCTGCGGCGTTGAGCAGAGTGTCCACCTTTCCGTATTTGGAGACGATGTAGTCGCACGCCTGTTGCATCTGTTCAACGTTCATAACGTCCATCTTTACGAACTCACATACGCCGCCAGCGGCCTGTATATCGTTTACTATCTCGGCGCCAACGTTCTCTTTTCGTCCGCCGATGATGACCTTCGCGCCCTCAAGGGCAAGGTATTTAGCGATGCACCTGCCGAGTATTCCGGTGCCACCAGTAATTACTACGACGTAGTCTTTGATGTTAAATAAATTGTTCATGGCTTTTATGTTTAGTTGTTTAGTTGTTTAGTTGTTT
>JALFOF010000088.1 GCA_022773825.1 Prevotella sp. | reverse complement strand
AGACAGCCCTGAAAGCTGCTCTAACTTCTCGCGCTCCTTCATCTGCATCTCGGAGAGTTCTTGCTCTTTAAGTGCGAGGAGCTTCTTCTCGTTCTCGATGCGCTGGTGCATTTGGTCCAGCTCTTGATTGCGTTTACCGAGCTCATCCTGCTTTTGATTGAGGTTTATCTCGCGTTGTTTCAGTCTGTTCTCTGTCTGTTGGATTTTTTGGTTGCGCTGTTGTACCTCGCGTTCCAGTTCGCTTTTCTTGTTGATGAACTTCTCTTTGACTTCGAGAAGCTTCTTTTCTTTCAATACTTCAGCTGCTTTTTCTGCGTTGGCAAGCATCTCATTGTATTTTCCCTTGATTACATATCTGAAAATCAAGTAGCCTATTAAGCCCCCGATGATAAGGGCTGCAACTGCTATTGCTATAATAATTTCTTTTGTCATGTAAGGATTAATTGTTTGGTTAATATTCTCTTTTTTGTTGTTTGTCGCTCATTATGATGGTGTTGCCTGCCAATTTTCCAGCAATAGCTGTCCCGTTCTATTGCGTTTAGGCTTTCTTTAGGGCATCCTCAATTTCTGATGACAATGTGGAGAGAATATCCGTAATGGGCGAAACATCATTTTTCTTTGACTCGGTGACGCATCTCAAGGCTATATCTATCATGGCGTAATAGAGTATTTCCTTGTCGTTCTTCAGCCCTTTGTATATGCTGAAGTAGGCGTTGAGTCTCTCATTAATCATTGATCCCGCCTCCCTATACCACTGTTCCTGCTCCTGTGGTACCATTATAGATATAGGAGTGTCGTAAACGTTGATAGTGATATGTTGTTTCTTTACGTTTTCTTCCATAGCTATCTGTCGCTGAGGATGTAATGGCAAGCCCACAATCAGGTGGGCATCGGTGCGTTACTGCTGTTCACTCAGCAGTGTTATGCACTGATTTACCGTCCTAATAAGTTTGTTGACCTTCTTCCGGGTGTTCTCAATGTCGGTGTCGGCAATGCTCAACATCTTTGCGGTCATGAGCGCATCGTATTTTTTTTCTGCCTCTTCCAACTGCTTCTTGAGTTCCGTAATCAGCCTGTCGCGTTCGTCAACCATGGTATATAGCTCCGCATTCTCCTGCTTCAACTCAGAGAATTTGAGTATCAGTCGGCGAACTTGCGTAGTGAATGTCTTTATGTTTGACTCCGCTTTTGACATATTTGTTAGGTAAATTCGTGGCAAAGTTAACGATTTTCTCGCTAATAACCAAAGGATTTATCTTTTTTTGTTGGTCTTTGTTGTCGTTATTTCTCTGCCATTGTCTTTGTTTGACGTTATTTTGTAGTTTCCGCAGGTGCTTTTTCTTTCTTAGCAAGCATTACAATCTGGTAAACGAAGTCAGTAATCCACTGCTGCGAGAAGCCCAGACGCTGGTTGTATTTGCGAACGGAAGCAACGGCTTTTAGTGTGCCTGCGTCGGAGAAGTTGTTCTTATTGAACAGGTCGTTCACCGTCTTTTCTGTCATAGAGTATATTGCTTTCTTGAAGATGGATGGTATTCTGAGCTTGAATTTCATCAGATTTCCCATCAGCATCATAGTGTCCTGCGTGAAATGCTGGAATTGTAGCAGGTAAGTCTGTACGTCCTGCATCTTCCGGCAGTTCTTTGCTATGCTCTTGTCTATTTCCCTAAAGAAGTCATCGTTATGTCCGAACATCTCCTTCAGCATCTTCCGGCATGCGTTTTTCTCACCCGTCCCCAGACGGTTATGTTCCGTATGCACTTTGAAGGTAGTCTTGAAAACCCTTAAGTCGGGCAGCATGGCGATGTTGTTGATGCCCACTTGCGCCGCTATTGCAGCCTGGAAATACACCCGTATCAGCATCATGTAGTCTTCCATGCCGCCAACCTTAACATTATTGTCGTTGCGTTTCTGAAAAAAAGATAATATGCCCATTATGTGAACTTAGTTTTATGTAATTGTCTGCAAAGTTACATAAAAAAATCCATAAAACATGATTTTAAGCAGATAAAAGCGTTTTATGCATGAAAAAAAAGTCTTTTCACACGTTATTATTAAAATTATTTTAGTAATTTTGCACACATATAGTCGGGTAATACTGTCTATATTTGGTATTTGAAATAAAAAAACAGGAAAAGATATGACAGAAAATTCAAATCAAGTTGCAAACGAGATGCAAAAGGAGGAAAACGAAACTGGGTTCGTGAACTTACAGTTTCTGATAAAATCCTTCTTGCTTAACTGGCAGTGGATAGTGTTATCCGTGTTTATTTGCTTGTGCATAGGAGTGGTGTATCTGCGCTATACTCTGCCTATCTATCAGATAACAGCCAAGATTCTTGTCAAGGAGGACGATACAAATATGCGTGCTGCCAACAAGATACAAGCCGCCGCGAACCTCGGCTTCGTCACTAACAGCGATGGATTTGACAACGAGTTGGAAGTTCTCAAGTCTGTAAGTATCGCCGAAGGGGCAGTGCGCGACCTAAAACTCTATGTCAACTACAAGACAGAGGGGCGCATAAAAGACCGCCCGATGTATGGTAACAACCCGATAACGGTTGACCTTGACCCCATACACCTTGACACTTTGACCAACAGTATCCAGCTTGAAGTGTCGCGCAAAGGCAGCGTTTATACTGTCGAGGGCGAGTATCTCATGCCTGGTGCGGAGGATGTCAGCAAGTTTGAGAAGTCAGGTAACCTCCCGATGTCTATCCCGACGCGGGTCGGCACCATCACCATGTCCCTCAACAGGGAGGCAAAGGAACTGATGAAAGAAGGCCGTCAGCTCAAAGTCTCTATCTACAACCCGTCAAGGGTGGCAGAGGCTTATAGCAAGAGCATGGACGTTGAGGCCCTTTCCAAGACCACAACCATCGCCAACCTCGTGCACAACGATGTCATAGTGGAACGCGGCATAGACTATCTTAACCAAGTTGCCGTAGTCTATAACAGGCTCGCCAACATAGACAAGAATGAGATTGCCGTGCGCACAGAGCAGTTCATAAACCAGCGTCTGGAAAAAATCAACAGCGAGCTGGGCAGCACTGACGGCAAAATAGAGAGCTACAAGCGCAGCAATAACATGGTGGACCTCGTTGCCACGGCAGGTCAAGCTGTGACCAATACGGACGAGACAGAAAAGAAACTCACCGAGACGGGCACACAGTTGCTGCTCCTTGAAAGCCTGAAGGAATACGTTGACATCCCGACCAATAAGTATAAGACACTGCCTTCCAACGTAGGACTTACCGACCCGGCAGCCACTACGCTCATAAGCCAGTTCAATAATATCGTACTTGAGCGCAACCGCCTCCTCAGCAGTGCGTCAGAGCTTAGTCCCAACGTGGTGATGCTCACCACACAGCTCGATGAACTCATGGGCTCAATTAAGCGCGCCCTTGACCAAGCCGTCAAGAATTCCCGCATACAGCGCGACGCGCTGATGCGCAGTTATACGAAGTACTCCAGTCAGCTGTCACGCTCACCAGAGCAGGAACGCTTCCTCACCGAGATAGGCCGTCAGCAAGAAGTAAAGTCAAGCCTTTACATCATGCTCCTCCAGAAGCGTGAGGAGAACTCCATCTCTCTCGCCGCTACCGCTGACAAGGGCAAACTCATAGACAAACCCATCTCTTTGGGCAAGGTAAAGCCGAGGGGCAGCATTGTCATGCTTATAGCATTCTTCCTCGGTCTCGGACTCCCATTCGGCATACTCATACTCCGTGAGATGCTTCGTTTCCGCATAGAAGGGCATGAGGACGTCGCTAAACTTACCACGCGACCCATCATTGCCGACATCGCCGTGGCTAATGAGAGCGCAAAGACCAAGGGTGAGATAGTGGTGAGGGAGAACCGCAACGACCAGATGGAAGAGATATTCCGTGGTATGCGCACCAACCTTCAGTTTATGATGAAGGAGAAGCAAAACGTCATCATGTTCACCTCCTCCGTCTCAGGTGAAGGCAAAACCTTCGTGGCAGCCAACCTTGCCGTCAGCTTCGCGCTACTCGGCAAGAAAGTCCTCCTCGTGGGTCTCGACATACGCCGCCCCCGTCTCGCCGCCCTCTTCCAGTTAGTCAGCGAAGAGAACAAGGGCATCACCATGCTGCTCACAAAGTCTAACCCCACAGCGGAGGAGATAAACAGTCAGATAATCCCCTCTGGCGTAAACAAGAACCTCGACATCCTCACCGCAGGTCCAGTGCCTCCAAATCCTGCCGAGCTCGTTTCGCGCAATTCACTCGATATGATTTTTGAGCACCTCAGGCAGGAATACGACTATGTCATCATTGATACCGCCCCCGTGGGCATCGTCACCGACACCTTGCAGATTGGCAGGGTAGCAGACATTACCGTGTCGGTATGCCGTGCCGACTATACCGAGAAGGCCGCGCTTGCAGAGCTTTCCACCCTTGCCGACAACGGCAAACTGCCCAATATGTGCGTCGCACTCAATGGCATAGATATGTCAAAGCGCAAGTATGGCTACGCTTACGGCTACGGACGTTACGGCAAATACGGTCGTTACGGCGGATACGGGCGCTACGGTTCACGCGGAGGCATGGGCGGCAAGTATGGTTACCACTCATACGGCTATGGCTCATACCAAAGCAGTCACTATGGCAATCCAAACGATGATTCTATCAAGAAATAAAGTCAGGCACAGCAATGACAATCGCAGTAGATTTTGACGGTACGATAGTAACAGACGCTTACCCGCAGATAGGCAAGGAGCAACCTTTCGCCATCGACACCCTCAAGATGCTTATCAACGACCATCACCGCCTTGTGCTGTGGACAGTCCGCGAGGGAAAGCAGCTTGAGGAAGCCGTAAACTGGTGTCGTGAGCGTGGAGTAGAGTTCTATGCCGTAAATCGTGACTATCCAGAAGAGGAGCAACACAACAATAATCACTTCTCGCGCAAGCTCAAAGTAGATGTGTGGATAGACGACCGTAGCGTCGGAGGATTGCCCGACTGGGGGACCATCTACCAGATGATAACATACGGCAAGACGTGGAAGGACATCATAAGAGAACGCGTCAACAGCAACACCAGCCACGTAGGCGGAGCCCTTCCGGCACCGAAGAAGAAATGGTGGCAGTTCTGATGCCGCGCGCCTATATATTATATATAAGGTGTAGGCACGTACAAAGTATAACAAAGGACAGCAGACTATGGCATAATCCAAAGTCTGCTGTCCTTTTTCTTTTGCGTGGTCGTATGGTAATCGCTATGCTATTGCAGCGCAAAAGCATAGCGATTGCATTGTAAAAGCATAGCGATTACCCGGTGAAAGCATAGCGATTGCAAGGAAATACCTATGCCTTGCCGTGGCGAGGTGTCGGTGAAAGAAATGGAATGTGAGTGTAAGATGTTGAGAAATAATGTTTTGGGGCTTATTCCTCAATATCCGTAACAAGTGATATGGCACTGGAGAAACGGTGGCTTATGGTCTCAAGCATCGCCACGTTCATGCGTGTCATGGTGCTGAAAGAGTGTTTGCTGAAGGCGTTCTCTATCGTGTCAACAAACAGGCGGCGGGCCTTGCGGAAGGGTTTTATTACAAACGGCATCTCGTCCGCGCTGAAGTGCATGCACGAGATGAGCATATTGCCCTCCATGGAAGCCACCTGCACCAGTCCTATGCGTGCGAGCCACGAGCAGAGTTTCTGGTAGTCTATGCTGTCTTTGTGTTCTCTTATGTAACCACCCATGCTGACGATGCCGTCTATGTTCGTGTCTTTTGTCACGATGTATTCGGCGTTACGTATTATCATGTCAAGCAGTATGAGCGTCTCGTCAGACGTGTCGTGCGAGTTCATCTCCTCCTCTCGCACCTCCTCCAGCCTCTTTTGCGTCCATAGGTTGAAGAGGTGGGCGGAGGAGTAGTCAAATGGCACCTCGTCGCTTCCGCCACCCCGTGCTGCTATTGCCGCGTGCAGGGCGGACGGCAACGCCGGATTTTCCTTCAAACGTTCCGCCCCCCGTGCCACGAAACGCAGTATGTTGAGCTTGGCGGCCGCCTCGGTGAGCAGGCGCCACTTGTGCGGCGACATGGGCTCCACGCTGCCCGCGGATGCTTCGGGAAGGGTGAACGCTCCGTGTTCGAGGAGCGTCAGGAGGTTATGGGTTATGGTGGCGTGCATTGTCATTGCGTCGGTTAGAGTTCTGAGGGTAGGAGGTTCTTGGTAGGTTAAAGCATTTCTTTAGCCTTTTCAAGGTCGGCAGGCGTGTCGATGCCCACGGTCTCGGTGAATGTTTCGCCCACCTTTATCCTGTAACCGTTCTGCAACCATCGCAGTTGCTCCAGACTTTCCGCCAGCTCCAGTGGCGATTGCGGCAGGGCGGTAATCTCTTTCAGCACGTTGCGGCGGTAGGCATACATTCCTATATGCTTCAGGAACGGGAAGGCATCAGACCATTGTGCCACTTCTTTTCCGCGTATAAAGGGAATTACTGAGCGGCTGAAATACATGGCAAAGCCGTTGTTGTCAACGACAATCTTGGGGGAGTTGGCGTTGCTGATGCGCTGCCACGCCTCTTCCGCCGCCACGCTGTCCGAAGGTGCTGCGGCGGGTGTGCCGTCAGAGGGCGTGAACTTTATGCCGAGAGTGGCTATCTGCGTCTGCTCGTCCTCGAAGAGACGGCACACGGTGGCTATCTGCTCCGGCTGTATGAACGGTTCGTCGCCCTGCACGTTCACTACCACGTCAAACGTCTCTCCCATGGCTTCGATTTTCTCCATCGCCTCCTCTATGCGGTCTGTGCCGCTCTTGTGGTCCGGAGAAGTCATAACAACATTGCCGCCCCACGAGCGCACATGGTCGTAGATGCGCTGGTCGTCCGTGGCTACCCATGCCGCGTCCAGCTGCTTGCACACCTGTTCATAAACTCTTTGGATGACCGTTTTCGCGCCAAGCACTGCCAGTGGCTTGCCGGGGAAGCGCGTGGAGGCATAGCGAGCGGGGATGATGGCTACATATTTCATGTCCTTGTACTGTTTTGTTTCGGCTGGATTGCCAGTTGGGAAATAGTCTATATAATGTGCAAAGGTAATAATAAAAATTCTGGCAGCAATGTGTTTCTGCTAATATTTTACAGATTTATTATAAAAAATGTTGCGAGATGGTTGTTTTTCCAAAATAATTTAGTAATTTTGAACCACCAATACTATAATGCGGTTTTGCGCCAGCGGCGATGGCAGGAAGGTGGAACAGTCTTCGCCCCTCGGCTTGACACAGGAGAAACCGCATAAACCAACAACTTATAAACGGCAGTGAAATTCTATCTAATACAACTGATATTCATATTATTACCCCTTGGGGCATCATCACAGAAAATAGTTCTTGGCTCGTGCGTGACGCACGACAAAGGTCTCTATCAGGGCGAAATGCTCGGTGGGAAGCCCCATGGCAAAGGCAGTACACGCTTTGATAATGGCGACACCTTTGAGGGAGAGTACGTGAAAGGCAAACGGCAAGGGCATGGAGTGTATTCCTTCACCGATGGCGAAAGGTACGAAGGGCAGTGGTTCCAAGACCAGCAGCACGGCAAGGGCATATACTACTTCTCCAACAACAACCGTTATGACGGGCTGTGGTTTAGGGACTACCAGCAGGGACACGGCGTGATGTACTATTACACTGGCGATGTTTACGACGGCAACTGGCATCAAGACAAGCGTCAAGGCAAGGGCAAGTACACGTACAAGGGCGGAGCCTACTACGAAGGCGAGTGGAAGAACGACATGAAGTGGGGTAAAGGATACTTCGACTGGGCTGATGGCAGCTCCTATGACGGTCAGTGGGTGGAGAATAAACGCGCTGGCAAGGGCGTGTTCAAATACGCTTCGGGTGACGTTTACAACGGTATGTGGCGCGACGACCTGCAGAATGGACGCGGCGTTTACAAGTTCCGCAACGGCGATGTGTACGAAGGCGACTACGTGGGCGGAGAGAGAACAGGCGAAGGCGTGTTCAAATATGCCAACGGCGACAAGTACACAGGGCACTTTGCCGACGGCGACAAGGACGGAATGGGCACCTTCGTGTGGAGAAACGGAGACAGCTACGTGGGCTATTGGAAGGCAGACAGACAGCACGGACGCGGAAAACTGGTGAAAAAGAATGGCGACGTGTATGAGGGAAACTTCAAAAACGGATTGCCCGACGGAGAGATGATAATACATTATGCGGACGGTGCCAAGTTCAAAGGCATATACAAAGCGGGAAAACGCAATGGAAAAGCCATCGAGGAAAGCAAAGACGGAGTGCGATTCGAAGGGGCATACACCAACGATGAGCGTGATGGCGACTTCGTGGAGAAAGACCGTAACGGGCAGATTACGGCGCGCGGAACCTATGACATGGGACTGAGAAACGAGAAATAATAATATAACACATTAATCCTTAAATTAAAATATCAACACTATGGTAATCGACACATTAGACAACCTTAAGCTATACGTGGGCATGAACCCACTCTTTGCCGATGTTGTGAAGTTCATAGAGGAGAACGACCTCCTCGCCCTTGAGGAAGGAAAGCACCTCATCAAAGGAAAAGACCTGTTCGTTAACATTACGACAGCGAAGGGCAAAATGCCTGATGAGGCAGTGATGGAGACCCACCGGAACATGATTGACATACAGATACCGCTTGACGAGGAGGAGACTTTCGGATACCTGCCACTTGAAGACCTGCCCGATGACGTGCCTTACAACGAGGAAAAGGACATAACAAAATACCCGGGAATACCTGGGAGCAGCTATGTTACCTGCCGACCAGGCATGATGGCCATCTTCTTCCCGCAGGACGGACACGCTCCATGCATAGCAAATGTGCCAGGAATAAAAAAGGCTATATTCAAAGTTAAGGCTTGAATATAGCACGTAAACAATCGGATACCATAATAAACAACCCACCAAACAACTAATACGACAATGGCAGAAACAAAGAAAGCGACAGCAAAGAAAACCGCAGTGGATAAGAAAACCACGACGGCAAAGAAAAGCTCAAGATGCAAGAAGGCTGCGGCAGCACAGCAACCACAGCACATCGGCATCGTGAAGAACGATATGTGGCTGGAGCCTTTCGAAGGTGCTATACGCGGAAGGCACGAACACGCCGAATGGATGATAAACCACTTGACGGGGAATGGTAAAAAGACTCTCTCAGAATTTGCTACGGGTCACCTCCATTACGGATTGCACCGCACGAAGCAGGGCGGATGGGTGTTCCGCGAATGGGCACCAAACGCCACCGAGATATACCTCATAGGTGACTTCAATAACTGGCAGGAAACCCCGAAATATGCACTAAAACGCATGAAAAACGGGCAGGACTGGGAACTGAAACTGCCTAAAACCGCACTGAAACATGGCGACCTGTACAAGATGCTCGTTAAGTGGGAAGGCGGTCAAGGCGAGCGTATTCCAGCATGGGTGCGCCGCGTTGTGCAGGATGATAACACAAAGCTCTTCTCGGCACAGGTATGGGAGCCGGAGACACCATACGTGTGGAAGAAGAAGACTTTCAAGCCTACTACGTCGCCACTGCTCATATATGAATGTCACATCGGTATGTCACAGGACGCGGAAAAGGTCGGGACATACACGGAATTTAAGGAAAATGTGCTGCCGAGAGTTATCAAGGAAGGGTATAACTGCATACAAATCATGGCGATACAGGAACATCCTTACTACGGTTCCTTTGGCTATCATGTCAGCTCTTTCTTCGCTTCATCAAGCCGATTTGGTACTCCCGAAGAGTTGAAAGACCTCATAGACACCGCCCATCAGAACGGTATCGCGGTGATAATGGACCTCGTTCACTCTCACGCCGTAAAGAACGAGAACGAAGGTTTGGGCAACCTTGCGGGCGACCCGAACCAATATTTCTACCCTGGAGACCGTCGCGAGCACAACCAGTGGGACAGCCTTTGCTTCGATTACGGCAAGGATAACGTGATGCATTTCCTGCTCTCCAACTGCAAATACTGGCTTGAAGAGTTCCATTTCGACGGCTATCGCTTCGATGGCGTTACCTCAATGCTCTATTATAACCATGGTCTTGGCGTGGATTTCGGTGGTTATGGTGACTATTTCAATGGCGGTCAGGACGATAACGCTATCTGTTACCTCACCCTTGCCAACCTTGTCATACACGAAGTGAATAAGAATGCCATTACGATAGCAGAGGATATGAGCGGTATGCCCGGCCTCGCGGCGAAGTTCCAGGATGGCGGTTACGGCTTCGATTACCGTCTTGCGATGGGTATTCCAGACTATTGGATAAAGATGATCAAGGAGGTTCGCGATGAAGAATGGAAACCTTCAAGCATATTCTGGGAAGTAAAGAACCGCCGCGCCGATGAGAAGACGGTGTCATACTGCGAAAGTCACGACCAGGCTTTGGTGGGAGACAAGACCATTATCTTCCGTCTTATAGACGCGGATATGTACTGGCACTTCAAGAAAGGAGACGAAAACGGCGTGGTACACAGAGGCATTGCGTTGCATAAGATGATACGTCTCGTCACGGCGGCAAGCATAAACGGCGGTTACCTCAACTTCATGGGCAATGAATTCGGGCATCCTGAGTGGATAGACTTCCCGCGTGAGGGCAACGGTTGGAGCTATAAATACGCTCGAAGACAGTGGAATCTCGTTGACAACAAGGAGCTTTGCTACCACTATCTTGGCGACTTCGACCAGAAGATGCTTGAGGTAATCAAGGGACAGAAGAACTTTAACAAGACACCTGTGCAGGAAATATGGCACAATGACGGCGACCAAGTGCTGGCATTCATGCGCGGTGACCTCGTATTCGTGTTCAATTTCTCACCCACACGCTCTTTCGCGGACTACGGTTTCCTTGTTCCCACGGGTTCGTATGACGTGGTTCTCAATACGGACGCCAAGGAGTTTGGTGGCAATGGTTTAGCAGACGACAGCGTAACCCACCTCACTAACTACGACCCACTGTACGTGGAAGACAAGAAAGAGTGGCTGAAGTTATACATACCAGCACGCTCTGCCGTAGTTCTGAGGAAGAACTAAACAAGCAAAAAAGTAAAGAAAATGATACATAGGAGAAAAGATAGCACCACTACTGTAAAGGTAGTGTGTGCTATCCTTTTTGTAATTTTCATCGTAACATACGTCTTTTCATTTCAAGGAGACCTCCTTGCGATGACGCAGAACGTGTGGGCGGAGGGGCAGACACGCTATCATAGGGGCGTGGGAGTGTCGGTAATAACTATCATTCTGTCGCTTCTCGCCTTCGTGGTAAGCCTGTTCACGCGGCTGCCGCAGCGTGCTTTCTCGCTGATATTCTTCCCCTCGTTTCTCTTGCTTGGCCTGTTGACGGCTGTTCATGTCGGTGGTAATAGCGTCCGCACATCCATGCCGTGGCTCGTCGCGTCGCCATTGTTGCTTGTTGTCTATGCTTTCGTGGCGCGCCAGCTAAGGACTTACCTAGCCTTCCTTACGCCTCTGCGCAGCACCGCTTTCCTTTCGCATCCATGGTGGACCAATATCCTCATCCTTGTGTGCATGATGGCGTTGACATATTCTATGGGCAACACTGACCGCACGCTGCATACACGACTGGAGGTGGAGCGTTTCTGCCGCTCACGGCAGTGGGATAAAGCCCTTGAGGTAGGCTTCCCGCAATACGATAACGACTCCTCTCTCACCATGCTTCGTGCCCTTGCCCTCGCAAACACCGGGCAGTTGGGCGACAAGCTCTTCAATTATGATATCACGGGCAGCTCCCGCTCCCTCTCTCCCCAGTGTGATTATTCCGCAATCTTCATGCTTGGCGATGACAAACTGTTGTGGCAGACCATCGGTATCGTGCCGCGCGACAAGGCAGAGCCGCTTAGTGCCTTCTTGCAAAGGGAGCTAAGGCGCGGCACTGTGAAGCCTGTGGCGCATGACTATCTATTGTGTTCCTATCTGCTTGACCGCGACCTGCGCTCCTTTGTGCGTGAACTCCCGCGCTATTATAGTATAAACGACTCCTTGCCAACGCATTACGCAGAGGCATACGTGTTGTATTGTGAGCGGTATAAGGTGAGAGATACCCTTGCCATGCAGGCTATGCAGGTAGACTATGCCGACTTCCTCACGGTCATGCGGTCGCAGAAATCCGCCGTGCTCCGTGAGTCCGCTATCCGTGATGCCTATTTCGGAACCTACTGGTATTATTATTATAAGAAAAGAAAGTAACAGCTAACAATGAACAAGAAGACCCTCGTCATCACGGGCGGAAGCTCCGGCATCGGCAAAGCCACGGCGGAACTGTTTGCCGCCAAGGGGTACAAAGTCTATGAGTTGTCGCGCCATGGGGCAGACAGCGTTGGTGTAACACACATTGACTGCGATGTTACCGTCCCGGCAGACTGCTGTCGTGCCATTGCCATGGCTGTAGAGGAGAGTGGGGGAGTGGACATATTGATAAGCAATGCCGGCATGGGCATCTCCGGAGCAGTGGAGTTTACCTCCGCTGACGATGCCAAGCGGCAGATGGATGTCAATTTCTTCGGCGCGGTAAACATCACGCAGGCAGTCCTGCCTTATATGCGTCAGGCGCGCAGGGGTAGTATTATCTTTGTCAGCAGCATGGCATCTGTCTTCTCCATCCCCTTCCAGTCGTTCTATTCCGCCTCCAAGTTTGCGGTCAATGCGCTGGCTATGTCCCTACGCAACGAGGTGCGACCTTTCGGTATCAGCGTCTGCTGTCTGTTGCCAGGCGATGTAAAGACGGGTTTCACCGAGGCGCGGCGTAAGAGTGTTGAGGGCGCGGATGTCTATCAAAACATGGATAAAGCCATTGCTACGATGGAGCATGACGAAGCCAATGGTATAGCTCCTGAGCGCATGGCGCGTAAGCTGCTGAGCATTGCCGAGGCTCGTCGCCCGTGCGCTTACTACACTGTGGGGGCACAATACCATCTCTTCCAGCTGTTGGGCAAACTCTTGCCAGCCACGTGGACGTATAAGATTGTGGGTAAGATATATTGAGGAACTACAGTTTCTCGCCAAGGTTTGCGAGCCGTTCCTCCAGCACTTCCTTGGTGAGGTTCTTCATATCCTCGGCAGGAAGATACTGTGCCGTGTCGCCCTTCTCATCGTGCACCATCTCCGCAATGAAATGAATACGCTGTAAATCGTACAGCAGAGTATTGACAGAACGCATAGGAATGCCTATGCGTTTTTTTATTTCCAGGGCTGTTAGCGCCGCCTCGCCGGCGGAGAAACGCTCGCCTACCAGCTCCATTATGCGCCACGACATCTTCAGCCGTGAGTTGAAACTCGGCTCCTGTGGTTTGAAGGAATAGAAATCCTCCGCGTTCTGCCTGCAAAAAGAAATCTCCGCTCCTACCAGACAGATAATCCACGAGGTCTGCATCCATAGCAAGAAGAACGGCAGCACGGCGAAGGAGCCGTAGATGGCGTTATAGTTGGAAATCCATATCTGCGAGTTGATATACACCAACTGAAACAATTGCATGGACACACCGGCTATTATTCCCGGTACTATTGCCGACCTCAGCCTCACCTTTGTGTTGGGCATGAAGGTGTACAGGGCGGTGAACGCCGTCGATAGCAGCACGTATGGCGACAGTTCTATTATCAGTGCCATTGCCGGACCTATCACTACCACGTCGTGCAGCTGGTGGTTTAGTGCCGTTACCCATATTGACAAGCCAGAGCTTATAACTATGACGACGGGTATAAGGAACAACAAGGCGATGTAGTCGGTAACAGTGCGGAAAATGCTCCGTTGCCTCTTCACTTGCCAGATGTCGTTGAACGCCTTCTCAATGTTGGAGATAAGCATCAGCACTGTCCATAACATGAATACAAGTCCTATGCCGAGGAACACCCCCTTCTGTGTATGTTTCAGGTAGGAGTTTACGAATGTTATAAGTATCTCCGCCACTTCCGGCTGCGACGCCATCGTTGTGGTAAACCATTTCTCTATGAGTATGGAGTATCCGAAGCCGCGTGCTATGGCAAACACCACCGCCATTATCGGCACTATGGCGAGCAACGAGGAGTAGGTCAAGTTGCTTGCGGTGTCGATAACGCGCTTCTGCGAGATGTCTGCCCACAGTGCTTGTATGAACAGTTTTGATGTGGATATTAGGTTTCTTAGTCTCATAGGTCTAAAAAAAGAAAAAGGAAGGCAGTGCCCCTATAAGCCGGGTTCTGTGTCCCTCTGGCGTTCTCACGCCAAGTGGGTGTCCTGTCATTTATCTACCCCTCATGTCACCATGCTGGTTTAGCCTTGCGGCTTAGCATTCTACCCTCCATCGTAAGGCCGAACCTTGTCGGGCGGGTCGCCCTGCCATGACGATGGTTTACTTGAACTTGCAGCCTCCAGCAGGCACAGCCCGGCTGTCACCAACCGGCTGGTGGTCTCTTACACCACCTTCTCACCCTTACCTCCCGAAAAGAGGCGGTTCTTTTCTTCTGCCTTACGCCTACTGTCGCCAATAGCTTGTACTTTCGCAAGTGGAGCACCCTGCGCTGCCCGGACTTTCCTCTCGCGCCATTGTGGCGCCAGCGACAAGACCAGGGCACTGCCGTCCTATTTCTCTGCAAAGGTAATAAAAAATCCTCACTGTGCCAAATTTCTGCTTCTTTTTCGCTAAATAATCCTCGGCGGCGGGGTGCCGTGCCTACTTGCTTTCGCTACATTGTCTTGTTATAACAACAAAAGCATAGCGATTGAATTGTAAACGCTATGCTTTTACACAGTAAAAGCGCCGTGATTACGATGCAATCTCTATGCTTTTACATCGTAATCACGGCGCTTTTGTTTTGCCAGTGTCTGTTTCTTGCTTACTTCTTCTTGCGGCGAAACCATTTCGATGTTCCGCCAAGGCGGCGGTACAGCTTCCATCCAAGCAGTGCGCCGTCTATCAGTGCGGAGGCCGATGTTATGGTTGCCATCAGCCGTTTGGTCGGTGAGCTCATCTCTTCCGCCGTTGGCTGCCGGAACATGTCGTGCCAAATGGTAGCCAAACGCTCCTCTGCGCTGTCTATATCATCCTTCAGTTGCTGCTTGCGCGTGGCGAGAGCCTCAAGGGAGTCGATGACTATGGTGTCGTGAGCCTTGTTGTTTTTCTGTTGCATGGCAGTGCGGTTTTATCTTTCGTTGGCATCATCCTTGAATATGGTGATGAGAAATCTCACCATCGGGCGCTCTATCCAGGCATGGCGTTTCATAAGCACTATGCCTAATATAATAATGTATGTGAGGCATACAGCCAAAAATGCCAGTGGCATGGACTGCCACAACTCCGCGAGGTAGTACGCTGCGGCAAACGAGAAATATATCAGTGCCAGAAGCACGAGCAGTGCAATGACGAAGGCAATGGTGAGCGTTGACACTATCCTTACCACCTTGTCTATCACGTCCAGCTTGGTGTACTCCTTCTTCAGTAGCAGCCATTCCTTGGCTTCCGCTACGAAATCGGCTATTCTCTCTATGTTTTTGTCGTTTGACAACACGGTGCTATGCAGGTTTAATAGTGGGTAGTGGTGTGCGGCGGGCGTTTTTTGCCAGCCAAGCCAGATTGTGTGCTGCCGGCAGGGATGCTCTCCTCACCGGCAGTCTCCAACCTGTTCTATTCTTGCCGCCTGCAAGCGCAGGGGCGCATGACATCTTTATTCAATGTCGTCAGCAATCTCCTTTATCTGCTTGCAGGAGAGCTTTATGTCGTGCTTCTCGCAGAAATCCTTCACAGCCTCCTGTATCTTTGAGCGTGTCTCTGAGCCCTTTTCTGGTGCGAAAAGAAGTGCTGCTGTCGCGCCTGCAACGGCTCCGCCGATGATTGCGCCAATGTAACCTAATGCTTTCATAAGAGTAATGTTTTAAGGGTTAATATTAGAGTTGTCTTTAATTATTTGCAAATGTAGTAAAAAAATAACTGAAAAGCGAAAAAGTTTATGTTAAAAATACCGAAACAGGCGAAATCCTAACGTTTTTTTTATTACCTTTGTGGCATATTAGGATGTAAGTATAAACTTTTAACACGAATAATAATGAAAAAATACGTAATGATATGCGCGGCGATATGCGCATCTATGGCGTTCACATCATGTGGTTCTTCAAAGGAAAGCGCTTACCGTAAAGCGTATGAAAAGGCAAAGGCTCAGGAGATGGCGCAACAGCAGCAGCCTGCGACGCAGCAGGTGCAGGAGCCAGCGCAGCAGAATACGCCCGTGGTGACACCGCTGGTAGAGTCGCCCGCGCAGGCTACCGTGACAGACAATAACGACAATGTGCCAGTACGCTCAGAGAACCTTACCGTTGTCAGCGGGGCAGGGCTGAAGGCATATTCAGTGGTAGTAGGCTCATTCGGCGTGCGCGCCAATGCTGAAGGCTTGCAAAGCACGCTCACCAAGGCTGGTTACAACGCGCAGGTGGCATACAACTCCGAGCGCAATATGTATCGCGTTGTAGCCACAACGTTTGACTCCAAGGCCAACGCTGTAGAGAGCCGCAATTCCTTGCGCTCCGCTTATCCTGATGCGTGGCTGCTGATGAAACAGTAGTTGCTTGCAGGCTGATGGCACGGATTTTAGCGATAGACTATGGAAAGAAACGCACCGGGCTGGCTGTGACGGACACGTTGCAGATAGTGCCTGGTGCGCTTGATACTCTTGACACCAAGCAACTCATGCCCTTCCTCAACGACTATGTGAAGCGTGAGGAGGTGGAGCGTATCATCATTGGTGAGCCAGTGCAGCCCAACGGGCAACCATCGGAGAACCTGAGGCGCGTGAAGCAGTTTGAGGAAGCGTGGCGGAAGGCACACCCGGAGATACCGATAGAGGGCTACGATGAGAGGTTCACCTCGGTGATGGCGCACAGGACGATGCTTGATGCCGGCCTTAGGAAAAAAGCAAGGCAGGACAAGGCACTCGTGGACAGAATTTCTGCCACTATCATCCTGCAGGACTATCTGCAGAAAATCCGCCCAGCCATCCCTTGACAGGGACAGTGGCAGGGGCAAGGAGGCTCACCATTAATTCATCAATATAGTATACCCAAGCAAAACATCCACCATCGTTTCTCGCCTTGAAAGAAAAGAACGAGGTGGACTTTATTTTATTTTATGATATTACCTATATATACATACGGACAGCCAGTGCTGCGAAAAGTGGCACGCGATATAGACAAGGATTATCCGGATTTACAGGCTCTCATAGCTAATATGTGGGAAACCCTTGCTGACAGCGAGGGCATAGGACTGGCAGCGCCACAGGTGGGACTTGACATAAGGCTCGTGGTGATAGACCTTGACGTGCTGAAGGAAGACCTCCCCGAGTACGAAGGTCTCAGAAAGGTGTTCATCAACGCGCATATCGTGGAGTACGATGACAGTGAAACCTCTACCTCAGAGGAGGGATGCCTGTCGGTACCTGCTATACATGAGAAGGTGGTGCGCCCTACGCGCATACTTGTGCGATATATGGACGAAAACTTCGTGGAGCATGAGGAATGGGTAGAGGGCTACCTGGCACGCGTAATGCAGCATGAGTTCGACCACCTTGAGGGGCAGATGTTCATCGACCGCCTGTCGCCACTGCGCAAACAGCTCATCAAGTCAAAACTGCGCGCACTGTTGCAGGGACGCTTCCGCTGCGGATACAAGGTCAAGGCACCGAAGGGAAAGTAAAGGAGGGTGGTTTGGTGGTTTAGTGGTTTAGTTGTTTAGTGGTTTAGTTAAGTGTAATGGATAATTAACTGAATAGGCTTGCAATCCACTCGTCTCTGCCGCTTCTTGCTAAGGCAAGCGACTAAAGTCGAGCGGCAAAGCAAGAACCAATCAATCAACCAACCAATCAACCAAACGACTAAATCACCACACCGCTCGGCTCTGCCGCTTCGCACAGCGAAGAACCAAACCACCAAACCACCAAACAACTAAACAACCAAACACCACCATTGGGGATTGCACGGGATAATAACAGGTATGGTACTTCCTTTTGCCAACAGGCAAATAGAGTGATGGCAGGGCTACTGCTCTGCCTGTCTGCCGTGTGCCTGCATGCCCAGTATAAGGTGGACCGCCTGATACTGAGCGGAAAGGTGGCGTTACACTACGAGGACTACGTGCTGTCCATACAGTATTTCAACCAGGCACTGTCGCAGAAACCATACCTATGGGAACCATGGCAGCTGCGCGCCATAGCCAAATACTACCTTGATGACTGGAATGGCGCGGAAGCCGACGCCTCAAAGGCTATAGAGTTGAATCCCTACATAACGGGACTGTATGACCTTAGGGGTATTTCAAGAATAAGGCTGGAGCAGTATGACGGAGCGATAGCAGACTATTCCAAGGCCATAGAGCAAGACCCCTCCAACCGCAACTATTGGTATAACCGCGCCGCCTGCTACATGGAACAGAAAGATTACGACGCGGCGCTGTCGCAACTCGACACCATTATATCGCGTTGGGAGAAGTATGCGCCGCCATACCTGTTGAAAGCCGAGGTGTATCTAAATAAGAAAGATACACTGTCTGCCGAAAAATGGATAGTGAACAGCCTCGCGGTGGACTCCTTCAACGCCAGCGCATGGAGGGTGAGGGCGAACCTCGCACTGCGTAAGGAGCAGTGGAAGGAAGCCGACAGCTACTTCTCCAAATCGTTGCACCTCAAACCCAAGGATGCTGGAAGCCTCGTCAACAGGGCGTTGGCAAGGCTGAGGCTCCACAACCTGCGCGGTGCCATGAGCGATTACGATGATGCTTTGGAGGCTGACCCAAACAATTTCCTCGCACACTACAACAGGGGACTGCTGAGGTTGCAAGTGGGTGATGATAACAGAGCGATAGAAGACTTCGACTATGTGCTTGCTCTTGAGCCAGACAATGTGATGGCTCTCTTCAACCGTGCTACTCTGCTCGACAGAATAGGCGACCTGCGTGGCGCGATACGCGACTACACCAAGGTGATAAATAAGTTTCCCAATTTCTGGACAGGCCTGCATTACCGTGCCGAGTGCTATCGCAAATTGGGCATGACGGCAAAGGCGGAACAGGACGAATACCGCATACTCAAGGCACAGATGGACAAACACCTCGGTATCCAAAACAGGTGGTCGCGCTCCAAGGTGGCAGAGGCGCGAAAGTTAAGCGACATAGACCCCGAGAAATACAACCAGATAGTAATGGAGGATGAGGCGGAGCAGGCGCAGGAATACAAGAGCGAATACCGCGGAAGAGTGCAAAACCGTCAGGTGAAGGAACAGTATCAGCCATATCTTGCGTTGACAATGGGTGGCGTAGGCACAACAGTCTCCACGGTATCGCTGTTCGACGCGGAGGTAGAGAAGTTCCGCGTGAAGGTGAGCCCGTTAGCAAAACGCTATTCCCTCAGCCTGCCAGTGCTCGGTGTAGTGGGAGAGGGCACGGGAATACCTACAAATGACGTGGTGGACGCAATCACTGAGGCGATGCACAAGACGAAGGATGCCACCGAGGCTGCTAACCTGCTCATGACGAGAGCTGTGGCGTATTCCTCCTCGCAGAACTACCAAGAGGCGCGGAAGGACATTGATGACTATCTGCAAATGGACTCCACGTCCTATATTGCGCTGTGGCAGAGGACGGTATGCGCTGCAATGACGGCAGAATACGAGAAAGGTCTTACACCGCAGGAGATGGAATTGCGGAAAGCAGGGGTAGCGAGTGATTTCGCGGAACTGCACCGTCGGGATGCGGGCAACGCATACGTGCTCTATTGCCACGGCACGTTCTGCGCCAGAATGAAAGACTATGACAAGGCTGTGGTTCTGCTTACACAGGCTATCGACATAGACACCCGTTTGTCATACGCCTATTACAACCGTGGATTGGCATACCTCGCCATGGGAAAGGTGGCGCAGGCTAAGGCTGATTTCAGCAAGGCTGGGGAGCTCGGGCTTTACACAGCGTATAGTTTAATGAAGAAAAAGAAATAAATCATGTATAGGTTTCTGTTTACTTTCGTGATGGCGGTTGCCACGTATGCCGCTCAAGCGCAGAGTGTCGGCGATATGTTTGTCAACATTCCTGACAGTATCTTCCCGTATCTTGACAAGAACCAGCGTGCCGAACTGAGAAATCTCAAGCGGTTAGACGACTCTACTGCTGCCGTGTTACACTCACATTTTGAACGCGATGTGACGCTGAACCGTTGCGAGACAGAGTTGATGGAGTTGAAGATAGACAGTACGCTGACGATAGAGATGGCGAGGGTCGCTACGGTTAACGGCGACAGCCTCTATTGTCTGCTGCGCACTGTCGCTGTCCCAGAGAGGGAAACGGTGGCGTATATATATAATAATGTGTGGGAAAAGGTGGCTGACGTAGTCTTCGATGACGTGACATTGCTTCAGCGTCCTGACACTATGAGCCAAGAGAACTTCGCGGAGCTGGAGAAACTGATAGAGTTTCGTATGGTGGAAGCGCATTTCTCTGATGCCGAAACTCTGGTGTTGCAGCAGAATGTGCCAATGACGTCAAAGGAAGACAAGACACGTTTGCAAGCTATTTTGACGCAAAGAAAACTAAAATGGGACGGTAAAACGTATAAAATAAATTAATTACATCATTCTTTCTCCATGAAATCTTGCAGGTTACAGAACTAAATCGTAACTTTGCAAAAAGTTTTTCATGGTATTAGATTATTAAGGTTAATGAAGATTGGTTGTCGTGAGACAATCAATTTTTTTTGTGCCCTGCTGACCGTGACATTGCTGGTAGTAGTACTTTTTCGCAGAATCTGTCTTGCCACCAGCGTCCATCCATCACAGGGCACTCGTTGTTCATAACGCAGAAGGCCATCAGGTGCCCGTCATTTCCTGTGTAGTAGCCAGCCAATGTGCTTATCCCGCCTTCGCGTGTCAGTGTGCCCGTCTTAGCTCTCACCTTACCGAGCACGTTAGGTTTACGCAGACGGTCGTACAGTGTGCCGTCAGTGCCAGAGAGTGGCAGGCTCGCCAGCACTTCATTGTATATGGCTGGGTGCTTGTACGCATAGTTGAGCAAGGCGATGAGTAACTCTGGCGTGAGCCTGTCGTCGGGACATAAGCCGCAGCCATCTTCTATATTGCAGACCTTGGACGGGTCCATTCCCAGTTCGTCGCTAACAAATCTCCTCAACGCAACAATGCCGTTCTTGCGGAAATTGCCGCCAGTGTGCACGGTGTAGCCAAGAAGGTACATCAGCGATTCTGCGTTGATGTTGGAGGAGTTCTTCAATGCTTTTTCTACGACGAAGTGTATTGGAGTGCGTATCTCGCCTATCTGAGTAGCCTTGCGTGGGACGAGTCTTCCAAAGACGATGCTGTCTTTGTGAACCTTTGCTCCAATAGCCTGCAGTGCATATAGGGTTTCTGTGCGCATCTTCCTATACCCATGGTATATCAGTCCCATGCGGTTTACCTTCAAGTCACCCATGGTCCAGTGTTGCTCATGGTTCATTGGCTCGATGAAAGCCATGTCGAGTACTATCTTTCCTTTTATTGCCTTGATGTTCTTCTGTTTCAGGGTGCCGAGTAGCACATGGAGACTGTCGCGGTTGAAGAAGGGGTCGAACTGTGTTTTAAGGATTAGATTTCCGTAAAGAGTGTCCTTCTCCATGCGACCGGCGGTGTACAGGCGTGTGCGGTATTCGTATCTGGTGCCGGCTTTGCGCAATGCTGCTATGCATGATAGTAGCTTCATGCACGATGCGGGGCGCATGGGTACGTCTGCGCGATAGGCATATACGCAGCGTTCGGCAGTGAGGTCATAGAGCATAAGTCCCAAAGTGCCAACGGCTTTCTGCGCGGATATGAAGGAGTCTGTTCGCGACATCAATGCTTTATCTATCGGCTTCTGTTGCGCTTCTGTCGTTGAAGCGCCAGAAACGGCATCGTCTCTACTCCGGCAGGCGCGTAGAGCAGAGACGATGATGATAGATGAAATAATTATAATAGGTATGAACCTTTTCACTCAGTATGTTGATTTTGTCGTTTAGTGGTTTGGTGATTAGACAGTTTGTTGTTGTTTGTCTAAAGGCTTGGAGCGTTATAGCGCCCCATGCCTTGATGCCTGTCATGGTGCTTCCTTAGCACCTCCTAAGCCTCTATAACGCAGAATTACTTGAAATACCTGTTGTACAGTCCTTCGAAGCCCTTGCCGTGGCGTGCCTCGTCCTTCGCCATCTCGTGCACGGTGTCGTGGATAGCGTCCCAGTTCTTATCTTTCGCATTCTTCGCAATGCGGAACTTGTCCTCGCAGGCACCAGCCTCTGCGTTCATGCGCTTCTCAAGGTTTGTCTTCGTGTCCCATACTACATCGCCCAGCAACTCTGCGAACTTAGCTGCATGCTCAGCTTCTTCCCATGCGTAACGCTTGAATGCTTCTGCCACCTCTGGATAGCCTTCGCGGTCAGCCTGACGGCTCATAGCGAGATAC
Organism: Prevotella sp.; assembly: GCA_022773825.1. Taxonomy (GTDB): domain Bacteria; phylum Bacteroidota; class Bacteroidia; order Bacteroidales; family Bacteroidaceae; genus Prevotella. The sequence goes on along the minus strand of JALFOF010000088.1, from coordinate 54,667 downwards.
ATGCCTACCTCTGTGCATTCTCCGTTGAAGTGTGCGTTGAGGTCTTTAATCATTTCCTCGTCAACGCCGTAATCCTTGGCGATACCGATGACGTGCTCCTGAACGAACTGGATGCCGCCGGAAGTCTCTTCTAACTCTTTGAATTTTGATGCGGGAACTTTGCACTGTGGGCACTGCTCTGGTGGTGTTGGACCTTCGTAGATGTAACCGCAGACGGTACAGATGAATTTTTTGTTCATAATGTTTCTGAGATTAAGTGTTAATAAAATATGTGTTATTGTTGTGTTTGGGCATGTGTTTTGTTTTTTGTCGATGCAAAGATACGTAATTTATTTTGTACGGCAAATATTGAGAGGTGAATTTTCCTTAATTATATCTCAGATTTGCATTTTTTTATCAATTCTGTCGTTTGAACATAATATACAGTAATTATCCTGCTTGCCATTATCGTGATTTAGTTCTTGCTTTGCCGCTCGACTTTAGTCGCTTGCCTTAGCAAGAAGCGGCAGAGCCGAGCGGTTTGTATGTAAGGCGAAAGGCTGCGCTCTGAGATATCTAACTAAACAATTAAACAACTATACGACTAAAATAACAAAGAGCCAAATGAAGTTATTTCATCTGGCTCTTTTGGTTGTGTGTTCAGCGGTGCGTACGGGACTCGGACCCGTGACCTCCAGCGTGACAGGCTGGCATTCTAACCAACTGAACTAACGCACCGTTTCAGAGTGTCATTTCCTAATTGCGGTGCAAAGGTAGATATTTTTTTTTATATCACCAAATGTTTTGACGATTTTTTTTGCGAAATAGGGTTCTTATTATGCGTCAACTGTTGTTTCGGTGGGCTCAACTGTCTTTTCGGTATTGCCGCGACGGTTGCGCTGTGGCTTGCGGCGGCTGCGCGCGGTTGGTTTCTGCTCGTCCTTCTTATCTGTTGTTACAGGTGGTGTTTCTGTAAGTGTTTGCTCGGTCAGTGGGGTGGGATTGTTCGTTTTTGGCTGCTCTTCCGAAGCGGCAGGTGTGGGGTCAGCCTTCTTTTGTTGTTTCTGCTGTCCTTGTTTCTTCTGTTGTTGGGGTTCTTCGCTGGGTGCGCTCGACCTTTGGTCGCTTTGCTTGCAAAGAAGTGTCACTGCGTTCCGAGCGTTTTGTTTCTTCTGCTGTTCAAGTTGTGCCAGTTGCTTTTTTTGCTGTTCTTGCTGTTTCTGGATTTTCTGTTTCTGCTGCGTCTGCTTCTCTTGTTCGGTGAAAAGGTTGTCGCCGCGATGCTTGTCGCCAGGGCGGAAGGCGTCCATCCAGAGTGCGAGGGGGGCTGGGCGGTTGCGATGGGTGCTATGGGGGATGTCTTCCATCCATTGTGCGCCTGCCGCCATCTGTATGTAATGGTATTGGCGTGTGTAGAAGTCGAGTTGCTTGAGGTCGTCAAAGGTGAAGACCATTGGGCGCAATGGGGCGTAGAGCTCATCCCATTCCGCGTCTGATATGTTGTTATGGCGTTGCAGGTCGTCGCAGATACCCATGGCTCTTATACCTACTGACGCGTCGTTCGTGAGCAATAGCACTTTCTTTCCCTCGGCGAAGAGGTCTGCTACCTTCCTGATGATGGCGGGGTCGGCAAATGAGGCGTGGTGTGACTCGGCGCATACGCCGTCGATGCGCAGGCGGTTCTCGCGCTGCTGTGCGAGGATGAGTCGCTTGGCGAGCCGTGCGGCGGTGTTAAGGCATACCACGCTGTCGGTGAAGTCTGCGTCGCGGTGGTTGGAGGGGTCTTGCATGGCGGCGAAGCGGTCTATTTCCTCGTATGTCTCGCCCATTATCAGGAAGCGTCCTCCGCGGTGGTGTGTCAGTTTTGAGATAAACTCTAACTGGCGTTCAAACTGTAGGCGGGCGTTGAAGCGTGGGTCGGAGTGGCTTGATGTGTAGCCGATGAGCAACTCCAGCCAGATGTTGGTGTCGCTGATTACCACGTCGTAGTCCAATACGTTTGCCAGTGTTTCTTCAAGGAAGTGGTGGCGTTTCTTTATCTCCTCCATCGTGAGCTGCTGTATCTGCTGGTCTGTGAGGACGATGCTGCGCATGGGGGCTTGTGCCAGCTCTACGATGTTGTTGATTTGTATGGATGGCAGTGACGGTATTTTCTGCTCCTGTTTCGCTTCTGAGGGGCGTGCGTTGTCGGTTTGCGACGGTGTGGCTGTTGCCTGTTCGGCTTGTGCCAGCAGAGTAGCTTCTTGCTTGTCTTCCTTTGTTGCGGGTTGCTGTTGTATGGCTTTAGACTCTTTTATGGTCTCTTCCGCTTGTTTTTCTTCTGTCTTTTCTTTCTGTTCCGCGTTGCCCTCTGCCGGTGTTTTACTCTTGGTCGTCTTCTGCGCTCGCGGTTTGCGTGCTGTCTTCTTTACTGTTTCTTGTGTTTCGCCAGCTTGCTTCTGCGCAGTCTTCCTTCTTGCTTTCTTGGGCGTTGCCTTTGGAGGTTCCGCACTTGGAGTCTCCATGTTAATCTGTTCGTTGTTGTCCATGTTTTTGTCTTTAGTAATCTTCCTCCGCATGGGAGGGGGCAAGATACCTACATCCCCAGCTTGTATATTTCTTCGCTTACCTCTGGTGTGATGGGGTAGAAGAATCCGAATTTCGTGCCTTTGTTGTTGTGCAGGCGCTTTACCATTTCGGGAATGTCGGGGTTTTCTATACCTAATTGATTGAATGTAACGGGCAGCTTGAGGTCATCGTGCAGGAAGGCCTTAAAGCGTCTGACGCCTTCCATCGCGATGGCTTCCTCGTTGCCGAAATCTTGTGTTACCCCCATCACGCGAACTGCGAACTGAGCTATGCGTGCGGGGTGGTGCTTTGCCATGAAGGTCATGTAGGCTGGCGTTATTACAGCGAGTCCCGCGCCATGTGTTACATCGTACATCGCGCTCACTTCGTGTTCCAGCTGATGGCTGCTCCAGTCTTCTACGCATCCTACTCCGCAGGTGCCGTTATGTGCTACCATGCCGCTCCACATGATATTGGCTCTCGCACCGTAGTCCATTGGGTTTTCCATCACTTTGCGTCCCTCGTTGATTATGGCTGTCAGCACTCCCTCGCACATACGGTCGCCTATCTCGGTGTCTTCCGTATTGGTGAAGTAGCGTTCAAGGATGTGTATCATCATGTCGCAGATGCCGGAGGCTGTCTGCCATGCTGGCAGTGTCATGGTAAGCTCTGGGTTCATTATGGCGAACTTGGGGCGTAATGTCATTGGATGCTTTATGCCCAGTTTTTGCTGTGTGGACTCTTTTGTGATGACAGCGTTGCCGGAGCCTTCTGAGCCAGCCGCTGGTATGGTGAGCACTACGCCTACGGGGAGTGCTTCCGCTACTTGCGCCTTGCCGATGAAGAAGTCCCAGAAGTCACCATCGTACTTCACTCCGCAAGCTATCGCTTTGGCTGTGTCTATTACGGAGCCGCCTCCTACGGCTATTATGAAGTCAGTGTCCTCTCTCTTCACTGTCTCTATGCCTTCATATACTTTGCTGTCTGTTGGGTTGGGTCTCACTCCTCCCATCAGCACGGTGGTGATGCCCTGTGCTTGCAAAGCGTTCTCCACTCTGCCGAGCAGCCCGCTTTTAACGGCGCTGCCGCCGCCGTAAATCACCAGCGCCTTGCTTGCGCCGTAGCGTAGTGCCAACTGTCCTGTCTTTTCTTCGGTGTTCTTGCCGAACACAAATTCTGTCGGGGAATAAAAGGTGAAATCTATCATTGTTCGTTGTTTTTGTTGTATTAGCCCCTTACAGGGGCATGGGGAAGTAAACATTCGATGATAGGGACGAGCCCCTATCCTATAGATATATGCCCCTTTTAGGGGCGAGTTTTTTTTTGCTGTGCCGCCGAGCGAGTGGTTTCTTGCCTTTGGCAAGCGACTGGAGGTCGAGCGGAGTGTATAACTTCATTACATATAACTAAACCACCAAACCACTATTTGCTGTTAATTATCCTCTCTATGTCTTTCAGCATCCTTTGGTATGGTGCAGACATGGTGTAACCAAAGTTCTTTTTCAGCATTGAGGCTATGTCGCTTTGTGATTTGTTATATGCTGACAGCTCGTTCTGTAGCTGCACCACGTGCTGTGCCTTTGCCCTTATCTCCCTCTCGCGTTCTCGTCGCAGCTCGTCGCATACTGTCTGCACTGTTGGTGCTACCACGGTGTCGAAGAGGTGGTGTCCCTGTACGTATAGGTATGTCGTCTCTGGTGTTACGCCGAGTTGCAGCAGGCTTTGCTTTGTCCTGAGGTAGTCTTCCTTCTTGTCGGGACATTGGCGGCGCAGGTCATTCAGTTTCACTTTGACCTTGTGCCTTACCCTTTCCACGTTGTTCATCATGTCTTGTATGCGTGAATGTTTTACCGCGATGACCTTGTTGAAGTCTGTTATGCAGAACTTGGAGTATTCTCGTTTTTTGTAAAGCATTACGCTCCATACGAAGAGTGGGAATATTATCCTGCTGTATTCTGTGAGGAATGCCAGGAAGTCAAAGATGGAATGGTCGTTGAGCGTAGCCATGACGCATACGTTGTGCAGCGATGGGGCGTAGCATTGGTAGTTCTCTATGGCATACACGTAGGTGTGTACCACGTATGGGTTGCTCAGCATGAAGTCGGACTGGTATGTCTCGCCTTGTATTAAGAAGTCGTAGTCCGCGTCCACGCAGGCCATCATGTTGCTGCCCGCCCCTTGTTTCATTATCGACAGCAGCGCCTGTTTCTTGCCTTTGTTGAGGGATGTGCGGCTTGGCAGCATCACTTCGAAATAGCGTGTCTCGTCTTCAAACTGACTGAGTGCCATTCTCCAGAACAGAATGTCGTCGTAGCTCTCCACGTATGCCACGATGCGCCTGCGTGCCTTCTTGCCTTTCAGCTTGTTGGCGGCGTTTACATAGTCGCTGGATATGTAGTCAGTCAGTGGCATTTACTTTACTTCTATTTCGTTTACCTCTGTTACCTTGTCCGTCCACCCGTCCATTATCACGGCGGGTGAGTGTGTTGTCAGTATCACCTGCACGTTGGGGTTGAGTTGCATGATGATGCTTAGCAACTGCTTTTGCCACTCTATGTGCAGGCTTACCTCTGGTTCGTCCATGAAGAGCACGTATGGCTGCTGGTCTTCCACCAGTACCGTGAGGAGTATGACGAGCATCTGTTTCTCGCCGCTCGACAGTTGGTAGGGCATCAGCACCTCGCCCATCTGATGGAAGCGTATCTCGTTTTCGGTGCGTATGATGCTTTTCTTCGTGTCCTCAAAGAGCTTGTCCACGATGTCGTGAAACTGCTTCTTGCTTTCCGATAGTCTCTGCGCCAGTTGCGGCGCGTCAGGTTTTCCGCTTTGCAGCATCTCGATAATCCTGTTGCCAAGGTTCACCTGATAGTCCAGATAGCGTCTTTGCAGGTTGAAGAGCTGTAGGTCCAGCTCCGTGGCAATCTTGAAATCGAGGCGTGCTGTGATGTCGGAACTTATCAGCGGACGGTCGAACGACCTTACGATGTCGAAGCGTATGGCTTCCGCGTCAGCCTCATGCAGTTGCAGCTGTACGCCGTTCTCGTTGTCCACCCTGCCGTGAGCCATCAGCAGTGGTGTCACCACCTTGTTGAGTATGGTACTCTTGCCCACGCCGTTCACGCCGCTAAGCACGTTGATGTGCCTGTCGAGCTGCCACACTATGTGCTTCCTGCCTCGCCATAGTGAGTCTATTTCTATCTGTTTGATGTACTCCGCGTATTTCATGCACTGAGGTGTTAGGTGTCTTATATTCTGCAAAGGTAACAAAAAACCATTGATGGGCAAATCGTTTTTTTTATAATTTAACTCCATATAACTACCACTAACAACTCTCTCCATACGTGCTTACCCGAATGTCTCATGCCATTTACGGAACACCTCCACGCCGTCTTTGCCGAATTTCATCAATGATTTCTCTGCTTCGCCAAGCGTCTTGCGTTTGTCGAGCTTTGTCTTGGAGAAGAATTTGTCTGCATAGCATATTATTTGCTCCTCTGTCGTCTCGGGTGTGAAGTCTTGCTCTGGCAGCGGCAGCCCTTGTGCCTTTATCGTCTTTGCCGTTAGTCCTGTCCCGGTGTGTCTGGCGCAAACCCGTGCATAGGGGGCGATGTCTGTGCATGGCAGGAACTTGCTGGCATATTCCTCCAGCATCTTGGCCCCCATCATTCCGTGGCGTATGTAGGGCTCTTGACCGAAGCAGTGTATGCCTTCGGCGTTGCATCTCACGATGCCAATGTCGTGCAGCATCGCCGCCTCGTAAACGAAAGCGCAGTCGGTATTCAGCTCGGGATGCTTGAGGCATATCTCCATTGCCATTGCCGCCACGCATTTACTGTGTGTCAGCAGTATATTTCTCAGTTCCCCGTTTGTCTCTTCGGGGAAATAATAGTCTATTATCTTCTGGTAGTCCATTGGTTTGTTGTTTAGTCGTTTAGTCGTTTAGTTGTTTAGTCGTTTAGTTGTTTAGTTGTTTGGTTGTTTGGTTGTTTGGTTGTTTCTTGCCAAAGGCAAGAAACAACTAAACAACTAACCCCTATTTTAGGAACACGCTTTTCACCACTGTCGCCGATGCCCCTGTGCTGCCCGTGTGTTGCAGGTGGAAGCCCCCGAAGGTGTTGGGGTGGGGCATTGTCGTGGTCAGTGTCTGCCTTGCCTCGGTTATGTTGCTGTTCTCTATCGTTGCCGTGAGGTTCTGCCCCTCTGCCGTTAGCGTAACGGTGCATCCCCGCTTGAATATGTCGCAGCGTTCTGGGGGGCTGATAGTCGTTATGACGCCGCCAGAATATTCTACGAGGAAGGTCTCCACGGCGTGGTCATAGTCAGGCGTGCGCATGAAGCGGATGCCGTAGCCAGTGAGTGTGCGTGTGTCAAACTTTATGCAGATGTCGAGATACTGCCCTGTTGCAGAGCCGAAGCCCTGTCCTCCCGACTTGCAGGGGTCAAGACTTACACGGCACGTCTGTTTCGTCACCGCCTCCTTTTCATTGCGTGGCGTGAACATCATGCGTGCTCCTTTCTGCAACTGCACCATCCCCCACGAGCCTTCTGCGCCATCCACTCCCTCGCCGTAGCCCCACGCACCGCGACTGTTGTCCGCCTCCCAGTCGTATGCCATGGTGTCTAAGGGTTTATGGCAGTCCAGAGTCCATCCTCCGGGTATGATGTCCGTTTGTATCTGCGCTGCCATCGGTGGCAGTTCCACGTTCAAGGGCTCTGTGGGTGTTGCCACGTGCAGTGGCTTGCCGTTCAGTGTGCAGCCTTCCATGGTGCATAGGTGCTTCGGGTCAGGACGCTTGCACCATTCTATTCGCAGCTTCGGGTCATCGCTCGTCCACTGGCAGTTTCTCATCCTTACGGGTCCGCTAACCTTGGTGAGATACTGCGTGCCCTGCGTTTTGCTGTGCAGTTGGCAGTCCTCAAAGACAGCCCCTTTGCGTTTGTCGGTGGTGTAGAAGGGTTTGCTGCTGAACAGCGTGAACCTGCAGCGGCGATAAACGCCTGTGCCGCAGAGCGCGTCATCGGTACATTCAAAGTAGCAGTCCTCAAACTCCGTGTGTTCTGCTCCAACAAAAGGACATAGGTTAAGGCGCGATATGAAACGGCAATCCTTTAGCCGGTAGTTGTCTCCGCTGCATATAGCTATCTGCGCCTGCACTATAGCCTCTTTCCTCCGCCGACGGTTCTGCTTGGGGTCTTTATTATATATAAGGTCAACGTTGCAGTAGTTGCCGAAGGTTATGCCCTCCGCCTCGATGTGCGAGCCCGTGAAGTGGAACATGGTGAAGTTGCCTTCCGCTCCCTGCGTCTGTCCCCTGTTGCAGGCCAGCACCACCTCCTCGGCAGTTTCTCCCAGTCCCCTCAATCGTATTCTGCTGGCGTTCACCGTCATGCCAAACGGTATGGTGAAGCATGGCAGTGGCTTTCTCACCGCCTCATCGTCGGGGTTGTCAATCCAATATACCGACGGTGCTATGTATATGTCCGTCCACAGAGTGTCTTTGCCCCCTTGCCGCTCGGCGAAGCGCAGTGCCTCGCCCACGGAGCTGAAAGTGAAGGCGTCGGGATTGTCGTGCCGCCTGTCCACCAGCAGGCATCGGCTACTGGTCGTCATGGCTCTCCCCTTGTAGTGGAAGCTTGTCTGCGCCAAGCCGGCAAGCACGCCGTAGAGTAGCAGGGCTATGGTTATGCAGTGTCTCATATCTCGTTCTATTATAATGTTGATGCAAAAGTAATGTTTTATTTCTAAAAAAACAAGAATTATGTTGAAATTCCATAACAATCCATGATTATTTTGTCTCGGTAACATTTTATTCGTACTTTTGCGTGCAATAGAAAAAACAATATGATAAAGAATTATGACAAGACAAAATCTCTGTTACGTGCTGCTTGCGGCGGCACTCTGTTCCTGTGGGGGCAAGAAGACGGATGCACCTGCCTCGGAATCTGTTGACAGCATAGCAGCGCAGCCGGCATCGCTGCCAGCGGCTGTCCCCGCCAAACTGAAACTTACTGAGGGTAAGTACAAGAAGTCTGACAAGCACTGCGAGGTAAGCATCAAGGTGGAGGCACCCGCAGGTGACGATGTCGTGTCGGGAAACATACGCAAGGCTTTGCTGGATGCGCTCGACAAAGCTTTGTCTTTTGAGGGCGGCACAAGGATTATATCGCCCTATAAGGATGCCGCTCCAGAGGTAAAAGCCGCTGTCGGTTATTATGGCGCTGAGGCATACAAACTCCTCAAGGCATCTTCTGTGGAAGATCATACAGTGAGAGTGGTGACGGCTAAGGAGATGGCCATAGAGCAGGGCGTTGAGTTTGAGATGCCTGACGTAATGCAGTATCAGATAGATGTGGAGATAGAGAAAGAGTATGAGACAGAGAAATACTGTGTCTTCAGCCTTGACCACTATGTCTATTCTGGCGGTGCCCATGGGAGTAGCCTGGGGGTAGGGGGCATGACGTTCAGCAAATCAGACGGCAAACGCTTCACCTCTTTCCTCAAACCCTCTGTCGTGAAACAGCTCCAGCCTCTGCTGCGCAAGGGATTGGTAAGCTATTTCTCTGGGCAGGACGAGAATGTTACGGAAGCCACCCTTGGCAATATGTTGCAGATAGAAGGCTCCTTGATACCTCTGCCTGCCGACACTCCTTATCCATCGGAGAAAGGTCTTGTGTTCCGCTATGGGCAGTATGAGATAGCCTGCTATGCGGCAGGCAAGCCGGAGTTCTGCATTCCTTACAGCAGGATAAAGCCTTACCTCACGTCGGAGGCCATAGCCTTGTTGGGGCTGTAAAGGTTTGGGGGCATGACAACATAGGTGCGGCACGGCGTTGGAGGTTTCTTCCTGGTGCAAAAGATACGGATTCCCTCTTGAAATATGGCGTGTCTTGTGCCGATTGTCAATCTTTTTCCTTTGTATTGTCCTTTGTGGGGAGTTGTAAAAGCATAGCGATTGCACAATAAAAGCATAGCGATTACGCGGTGAAAGCTATCCTTTCACAGTGTAATCGCTATGCTTTTACAGAAGGGGTGTGATGGTGTGTGTGGCGCGCGCTTGCGGTTTAGCTTTTCAAGTACTGTGCCTTCCATGACTCGTAGAAATCGGGGCACTCGTACAGTTGTATGCCGTCGCGGTCTATGAAGAGCTGCGTGGTGGAGCCTTTGCAGCACAGCAGGTTGTCGCGCTCGCGGTAAACTTCGTAGCGGTAGTCAAGGCGCGCGCCCAATTTGGGTACGTAGATGGTGTGAATGACGGCTACGTCGTTCATCTCAAGCGGTGCGAGACACTTCACTTGTATGTCGTAGATGGGGGCGTAGATGCCGGTGTCTTGCATCTTCTTGTAGTCGCAACCGGGGTAATGGCGACCGAAGGACTCCCTGCCGTCTTCAAAGTATTTTACGTAGATGCCGTGCCATACGCGGCGCATGGAGTCTATCTCGCTGAATTTTACCTGTATGCGGCAGATGTCTCGTATCTCTTCCATTATGGTTGTTTGGTTGTTTGGTTGTAGGTCTTAGGTCTTTCGGATTGGGCGAAGTGACCTTAAACCCAAAACCTTAAACCTCCGACCTTGTTTGGTTCTTTGCTTGCAAAGAACTAAACCACTAACAGAGTGGTTTACTTGAACTGGCTGTCAGACACGGTGGCTCCGAACTGGTAGCCAGAGAATTTGTATTCGGTGTAGTTGCCTTTCTTCTCGTTCATACGCAGGGTGCGCAGCTCGGAGGTCTTGCTGTCTATGGTGAGGACGAAGGAGGTGAAGAGCTGGCGCTTGGCGTTCTTCTTGTCAACGGTCGGGGTGATGGTGATCACCACGTTGTTGCCGCTCTTGGTTATCTCTACATCGTTGTTTTTTGACAGGTCTATGCTGCCGCCGGTGAAGATGCTTTCAAGCACGTTCTGGAAGGTCTTGAACTGTGGGTTCTGTGTGCTGTTGGTCTTAAACTTCCTGCCGCTTACGGTCATGGTGAAGTTGGTGCCGTTCATCAGCAGTGCGTCCTTGCCGCCATTGGTGGTGATGAGCACTTTGTTTGGCTTCTTTACGTAGAGTGTGCCCTGCGCCACTGCGTCCTTGGCAACGCTGCTCTTGTGCTTGGTCTTGACGGCGGTGGCGGTGAGGGAGGAGACGGTCTTGTACTTCGCTACGGCTTTCTGATATTGCGCGTTCTGTGCGAGGAGTACGGTGCTGACGAGCAGCAATAGTAGTGTGGATAGTGTTTTCTTCATTGTTGTTGTAATATGGCTTTGTATGTGAATAGTGCTGTCATGGTGACTCCGTGCAGTCCGTGCAACATGAGGTTCTGTCCTGTCAGCATTAGGTTGGGCAACGGGGTGCGGGGTGTAAGGATTGTCATCATGGGTTGGTTGAAATCCTTACGTATGCCGTATGCGCTGCCTTGCGGGGTCTTGTTGTAGTCGCGGTAAGTGAGTGGCGTGCTGGTGTAGATTTCTTCCACCGCGTCGCGCAACCCGGGCAGTTGCTGCTCGGCTATGGTGACGATGGCCTCGGCCTTGCGGCGTTTCATGGCTTTGTAGCTGTCGCCTCGGCGTGCCACGGTGGTATCTTCCCACTGCTGTACCTCGCTCCAGAACATGGGGGTGAGGAGGTCTATCTGCGTGGCGTAGCCCGTGGCGGAGTAGGGACAGCTGACGAGCACGCCATAGCCGTCGTGCCCTTCTTCTGACATCTCCCACACGTTGGGTTTTGCGTAGATGAACTTGTTGTGGTTGAAGTAGGGGATGGCGCGCGGCTTGAGTTTCAGTGACGCGGTGAACATTCCGAAGGTGTTGGCGAGGGCTGCCATGCGCTTGCGGTATATGCTCTTGACTGTGGTGCTGCCAGCGAGTAGCTCGCAGGTTACGGCGGGGTGTATGTTGCTTATGAACATATCGCCCTCGAAGCGTTCGCCGTTGCTGCATAGCGCGGCGGTGATCCTGCCGTCCTTCTCTTCCAAACGGGTGACATCCATGCCGCAGAGCACCTCGCCGCCGTTGCCTCTGATATTGCTCACGAGTTTGTTGACGAGGTCGTTGCCGCTGCCGTCAAGTCGCCAGCTACTCTGTATAAAACTGCCATTGCCGTGGGCAAAGGTGAAGAGTGGCAGGGTGGACTTATGGAGCTCCATCTTGAGGGAGGAGCCAGAGAGTACGTTTATCAGCAGTTCGTCGCTGAACTTCTCGCGCAGCCATTGGTAGGCGTTAGTGGTGAACTGGGCGTTCATGAATGTGGTCTCGGCGGACACTGTATTGTCGAGACTTTGCAGCTGGTCGCGGTCGGAGCGGCGCAGCATATCGACGTATTCCTGCAGGGCTGCCTTCTGCGAGGGGAAGCGGTCGGCGAGGACGCGAGCGAAGTCATCATAGCCTTCGTGGTAGGCGAAAGTCTCATCGCCTATCGTTATGCGGTCGAAGCCTTCGGGGTCAAGGCGTTGCCATGGCAGGTCGAGCAGGCCGAGGTTCTTGAAGGCTTCGTGAAGGGGTTGCCCCTCTGCTATGCCGCCAACGTAGTGCAGCCCAGTGTCGAGGTGAATATTGCCGCGGCGGTAGCTCTGCATGCAACCGCCGGGCTGCAATTGCCGCTCAAGGACGAGCACTGACAGTCCGTGGTGGCTCAGCATGGTAGCGCACTCCAGCCCGCCAAGGCCGGAACCGATAATGATTACGTCGTACTTCATTTGTTTATCTTACGGAATATCGCCGGTTGAAGCACGTAGGAGAGTACCACGGCGGCTATCATGCCTACGAGGGTGGCGAAGCCTACGGACTTGATGGCGGGGTGGTTGGCAAGGAGCATGGAGGCAACGGTGACGATAAGGATGAAGGCAGAGAAGAAGATTGCCGTTTTGTGATAAGCGAGGACGCTGTGGTCTCTGCCTGCTTTGGCTGCGCTGTCGCTGATAAGCCCGTTCATTACAAAGATACTGTAATCTACTCCTATGCCGAAGATGAAGGTGGAGATGATGATGTTGATGAGGTTGAACCTGATATTGAACATCGCCATGGCACCAAGCACTATGAGCCAGCTAAGCAGTATGGGAGCGAAGCCAAGGAGCGTGTGGCGTAGGTTGAAGCGGAAACTGAACAGTAGCACTACGAAGACGAAGGCCATGCTGACCCATTGGAGCACGTTGAAGTCGTCGTTAAGCTCTGTCAGCGTGTCGGTGGTATAGTAATAGGTGTCGAGCACAAGCATATTAGGCTGCGTGGCGATAGCGTCGCAGATGCGGTTGTAGTCTGTTTGCTTACCGCGTATGGAGTCGTTGGCGCAGCGCACGGAGGTGAAGCAGAGGTAGTCGCCTGCCATGGTCTGCTCCATCAGTGTGGACTGGTAGCCTGGTGGTATGATGCCGGCGGAGTAGAGTGGGGCGGGGGAGTAGTCGGCGGTGGCGGCATGGAAGAATGTTTCGAAGCCGTCAGTGGTGAGACCTGCCTGCGGCGCGGTCTCGTTTATGAGCCGACGAACCGTTGACAGACGCTCGGCAGTCCAGTAGTTCTTCCATGCTTCGATGCGCTTTTGCTGCTCATTGAGTGGCACGAAGATGACGTTGGTATGGGTATAGTCCTTCACGAGTCCCAGCTTTTGGAGGGAATCGAGCTTTGCTGACAACATGGAGAAGTTGCCTAGAGCTTCCTCCATGGTCTTACCTTGGGCGGCAAAGTACTTGGTCTTGTCGGCGGTATAGGTCTTGTTTCGCAGCAGTTGCTCCGAATATTCGGTGTTGTCTGACAGATAACCGAGGTTGCCCATATCGGCATCGAACTCCGTGCCCTTAGCTATGTAGAAGGCAAGGCTTACGGCTGTGGCTGCTCCGATGATGTAAAGGAGCGGCTTCTTGGTGTCGAAGGGGTAGGTGTTGAACTTGTCTATGAGCCTGAACGCTGTCTTGTTGATGCGGTTTCGCTCCAAAGGCATGAGGTGGGGCAGGTATATCAGGGCGAAAAGGGTGGTGCCTGTGATGGCGAAGGCGGCGAAAAGACCGAAGTCTTGCAGCAAGTCTGTCTTGATAAAGATAAGCCCCATGAAGGAGCCTATGGTGGTAAGGCAGCCGAGGAGCACAGGCTTTACCTCGTCTTCAAGTACCTTGCGCGCGTCGGCAACGTACTTGTAGTGCGTCAATATGTGAAGCACGTAACTCATGGCGACACCGAGTACTATCGCGCCGATACCGAGGGCGAGCAGTGAGAACTGCCCTTTTATGAAGTACATTAGTGACAATCCGAAGAGCGTGCCGAAGACAACAGGGAGCAGGAGCAACGGGATGGTGTTCCTGTTGCGCATACATACGAACAGAACTGCCAGCACAAGGATGAGCGAACCGATGATGGTGCCCGTCAGGTCGTTCTTGATGGTGGAAGAATTGTAGAACCCGCTGGCCGGAGTGCCGTGGTAACTGATTTTGATGTCGGGGTGACTGACGGCGAAGGTGTCAATGAGTGCGTTGAGGGTGCGGAACAGTTCCGAGCCTTGACCGGTGTTAGTGGCGGAGAATTGCGGCGTGATGAAGGCAACGCAGACGGTGGAATCGGGTACGAAGAAGTGCCCGTCGATGGTCTTGTACGCTCCTCCCGTAGTCTGCATGACGGGTGATAGCTGCTGCATCAGTACGCTACGCATGCCTATTGGGTCTGTTTCTATCAGTTCGGGGAACATATCTCCGAACGCTCCTTGCAGGTCTTCCGCGTTCTGTCGCATCTGCGCCGTCATGTGTTCACGTGTCAGCAGTGTGTCGAAAGCGGCGTATGCGCTGGTGTCTATGTATGCCGGCAGGTGCTCGGTGAGGAAGGATACGCCATCGAACATGAGGTCTTCGGGGATGGTGTAGAACACATCGCCGATGGCTCTCCGCGCGGAATCCTTGGCTTCGTCGCGGGATAGGAGCGAGTCAACGAACTCATCGCAGACGGAGGTGAGGGCGGCGGTCATGTCATCGCCGCCAGTTTTGGCCTTGCCACGTGCCTCAAAGAGCAGGAATGTCTTGTCCTTGATGCGCAGGTCGGCAAACGCCATCTTGGTTGTGCCGTCTTCATTCTTTGACGATGGCATGAGTTTGTTGAGGTCTTCCTCCAGATGTATCCGGGTGGCGAAGTAACCTGTTACTATAAACAGAAAGACCATCGAGAGCCAAAGGGCTGCACGATGGTGTCTAAAGTAATCGTATATCTTGATGAAAAGATGTGTCATGTCTCAGTGTATTACCTTCTCCATGGTGCCCTTGTAGTCCATGTAAGTCTGGTTGTCGTCTTTTATCGTTGCCAATATGGTGTACATGCCGTTGGCGGAAGGTGTGGCTGTGATGGTGATGTCCACCTCAGGGCATACTGTGGGCGTGGCGATAGCGGTGAGGCGGCATTGCTTTATGCTGTTGATGCGCAGTTCTTCGCCGGTGAGCAGCATGGCGCACTCCTTGATAGTCTCTATGTTGCACACGCCGGGGCATACGGGGTCACCGGGGAAATGACCGTCATAGACGTTGCAGTCGGGCAGTATTGCCACGGTAAATCGTCCCGATAAGCCATCTGTCTCCTTGCTGAGGACTTTGTAGAACTTGTTTTCCAATAACATGATAGCGGTGCTTTGCTGTGCTTATTCCTTTACAAATATCTTCATTGTGGTGTCGGCTACGGTGTCGTTGCCAACGGTGGACACCCCACGGATGATGGTTATGCCCTCCACTTCCGGCCCCATTGTTATCGTTGTCGTTATGACATCTCCGATTTTGGGACGGGCATAGAGGTGGAAATTCTTCACTTCGCCAATATAGCCCACAGGTGGTTGTGTGGCTCCTGCCGCGATGGCTTTGTGTCCTGCGAAAGCGGAAGCCGACTGGGCGATGTGCTCTATCAGTCCGGGTTCTGCCATAAGGCCGTCGCTGTCGATGAAAAAATTGTCTTCGCGGACAAGCAGTTGGCACACAGCCTCCTCGCCTTCCACGCGCAATAACTCATCGACCATCATTATGGGCGAGCGTTGTGGTATCAGTTCTGTTATGTTCATCCCGTTGTGGTATTGTCGTATAGTTGTTTAGTCGCTTTGCCGGCAGCCTGTATGGTGTGGCTGAAAACGAAGCGGCTAAACAACTCCTAACGGTTTACAGGTGGCTCTCTATATAGTCGTAGAGGTCGTTGAATGTCTTAATCTTCGGGAGGTCCTCAGCAGGAATCTTAATCTTGTATGTGTACTGAATCAGTGCTACAAGGTCAACGAGGCTGAGGCTGTCAAGTGCGAGTGCTTCCTTGACGATGGCATCTGGAGTGATTACGCTTTCTTCTACCTCAAACTCTTCTGCGAGTACTGAGTTTACTTTTGCAATAATTTCTTCGCGTGTCATAATTTTGTTTCTTGTTATGTGGTTGGTGTGTAATTAAAATTCTGTGGTTTACAGGTTCTTTATTATCAGTGTGGAGTTTGTTCCGCCGAAACCGAATGAGTTTGTCAGGAACATATCGAAGTGTGTCTGCACTGTTTCGGGTATGATGTTGACGCAAGCTGTCTCTTCATCCGGCTCGTTGAAGTTGATGTTTCCGGCTATGAAGCCGTTTTTCATCATCAGCATGGAGTAGATTGTTTCGGCAGCGCCTGCCGCCCACATTTCGTGTCCTGTCTGTGACTTTGTTGATGTCACGGGCACTTTGTAGTCACCGAATATCTGTGCTATCGCCATTGCTTCGCGTCCGTCTCCGGCGTGGGTAGAAGTGGCGTGGGCGTTGATGTAGCCTATCTGCTTAATGTCAACGCCGCCGTTCTTTATTGCGAGCTCCAATGAGCGTGCGGGACCAGCTACGTTTGGTGTGGAGATATGGTCACCGTTGCCGGAGAAGCCCCATCCCACGATTTCAGCGAGTATCGGTGCGCCGCGCTTCACGGCGTGTTCGTAGCTCTCAAGTATTACCGTGGCAGCGCCACCGCCTGGTACCAGTCCGTCGCGGTCTTTGTCGAATGGGCGTGATGCCTTTGTGGGGTCAGACTCGCGTGTGGAGAATGCTTGGATACCGTCGAAGGATGCTATGCTGTACATATTGGCTTCCTGTGCTCCACCGGCTATGATGCAGTCTTGCAGACCGTTCTTTATCAGCAGGTAGGCGTTGCCTATGGCGAGCGAGCTGGAAGCGCAGGCAGCGGAGGAGGTGAGGTTTATGCCGCGCAGCTTGAAGAGGCAGGCGAGGTTCATCGTCACCGTGGAGTTCATTGACTGGAAGATGGCGCCGCTACCGCAGGCAGAGGTGTCTTTGAACTCACGGAATTTGTCGAGAGCCTTCATTGTGGCCTCTGCCACAGAGTCGTTGCCGTATATTATGCCCACTTCGTTCTTGTCGAGGAAGTCCTGGTCTATCTTTGCCGCTTCAAGGGCGTCCTTCGTTGCCATATAGGCGTACTGTGCCTCTTCTGGCATGAACTGCCTCATGTTGCGTGGTACAAATGGCTTGAGGTTAGGTTGCGGTACATTGGCGCAGAGGGCGGAGCGGAAGCCCGCATCCTTGCGCTCTTGGCTGAATATTATACCGCTTTTACCTTCGAAAAGTGACTGACGGACATCGTCAAGTGTCTGCCCAAGGCACGACCAGATGCCCATACCTGTTATTACTACTCTATTCATCTTGTTGCTTTTTACCCTTGCCGCACTGCCACCACAAGGTGATTGGGGGCGTATGTGTGCGTTTGCCAGCCTCTACCGGCCGCGGGGGGATTATTGTTGTTTGTTTCTTTTGTTCTTGGTGCCGGCGTTTGTCGCTGGCGGTGCTATTCCTTTGCTGCTTTCCCTGTTGAGTGTTTGCGGTGGTATAGCGTGGTGGTGAATGTCGCGGCGTCTATCTCTCTCTTCCAGCATCTGCGTCTTTTTACCATCGACGGGTTCAGAGGCTTCCACTGCGACAGCTCCCTTACGTTGTCTTCCAGCTGCGGTCCCGTCTCGCACCACTTGATGCCCATCTTGTTGTATATAGGTATGAGGTGGTCGAAGACCAGCGCATTGATGCCGAGTCCCTGCATATCGGGGCGTATGCCTATTATCATCAGCTCTGCCTTGTTGCCCGTCTTCCATTTTATGGCTTTCAGCAGGTGGTACCATCCTTTGGGAAATACCTTACCCTTGCTCTTCTTTAGTCCGTCGGAGAAGTCTGCCACCGTTATGGCAACGCATACAAGCTCGTCTTTTTCGTTCTCGATGAACGTCAGCATCTTCATGTTTAGCAGCGGAACATACTTCTTGAGGAAGTCCTGTGCCTGTTCTGGCGTGAATGGCGAGAAGCCGAAGAGTGGGGCGTATGCTTGGTTCAGCAGGTCGAAAATCTTCTGTCCATATCCACGGTAAACGTCTTTCTTTGACTTCTTCACTATTTTCAGTCCGAACATCTCCTTTGACAACTGGGCCACGCGTGCGTATTTCGCTGGTACTTTCTCTGGCACCTCTATCCTTATCTGTAGCCAGTCAGCCTCTTTCTTGAAGCCGAGTTTTTCCAGAAAGTCTTTGTAATAGGGAGGGTTCCAGTACTCCAGGAAGGAGCCGCCCATCTCGAAATCCTCTATCAGCATGCCTTCTTTGTCGAAATCGGTGATACCCATTGGACCTTGTATGCTTGTCATACCGCGCTTGTATCCCCATTCCTCAACGGCTGCTATGAGTGCTTCTGCCACGTTGATGTCCTCTATGAACTCTATCATAGAGAAGCGCACCACCTTCTTCTGCCATATCTCGTTGGCCTTGTGGCTTATTATTCCGGCTATGCGTCCAGCCACCTCGCCGTCTCTGAAGGCCACGAATGCCTGTATGTCGGCATTGGCAAGGCTTTTGTTTTTAGAAGGTTTGAAAGTGTCGCGTATATCGCTGTCCATATCTGGAACGTACTGACTGACACCGGCATAAAGTGACTTCGGGAACTGGACGAAGGCATCCATCCCTTTCTTGTCTGTCACTTGCTTTACCTGTATTCTGTTTATTGTTGCAATCATAGTTCCAATATTGGTGTGCAAAGTTATAACATTTTTTGGATATACGCAAATTTTTACACGCAAATAAGTGAAAAAGAGATAAAAAAGCGTCATTAAGTCAACTGCGTAATGGCGCTTTTTCGCAGTCGTATCGGTGCTGGGAAGCATAGCGCGCAGTGTCTCCCTTGACTGGGTGGAGGGGGCTTCGCTTCTTGTGTCTCTGCGCCTTTTTGCCCCATGTTGATGTGGTGTATGATGAGCGGGCTGTCAGGCCTGGTTGCAATAGCTATGCTATTACTGTGTAAAAGCTATGCTATTGCAATGTAAAAGCTAAGTGATTATTGTGTAAAAGCTATGCGATTGCCGTGACGCTGCCCGGGCTGTCTTAACGGGCGTAATGGCGTGAACGTGAAAGCACCCATACGGCACGTTAGAGGTGTTGACTCCGTGGTGCGATATGGGTGCTTTCCCTGTATTGTAGGATATGTCTTTACATTGCTGCCGCGCTGTAAAGGGTGTCATACACGCAGCTTGCTATTCCGAAGAACAGCACTCCTGCGGTGCATACGGCGAGGGTGAGCTTGGTGTTGCCATCCATCTTGAATGTGGCTAAGGGCTCGCCTTCGTTGTTGATGTACATTGCCTTGACGATGAGGAGGTAGTAGTAGAGTGACACTACGGTGTTGACAAGGGCGATGAAGACAACAAGGTATGGCATGACGCTTGGGCGACCGTCAACGGCTGCAAGGAAGACGAAGAACTTGGAGAACATTCCGGCGAAAGGTGGGATGCCGCCGAGCGAGAAGAGGGCAAGGGTCATAAGGAATGCCATCTTGGGGTTCGTCTTGTAGAGACCGTTGTATGTTGCCATGTCTGTCTTGCCGCCGCTGGCGTTCTCCACTGATGCAATGATGGTGAAGACAGCCATGTTTGCCACGATGTAGATGAGTACATAGTACATCAGCGCCGTTATGCTCATGATGTAGCTGCTGCCTATGGCAACGAGCATGATGTAGCCTGCCTGTGAGATGGAGGAGAAGGCCATGAAGCGTTTCAACTCTGTCTGGCGTATGGCCATGAGGTTGGCAATGGTTATGGAGAGTACTACGAGGATGTACATCGCGAATATCCAGAAGGTGGAAAGGGCGAAGAACACTTTGTAGAGTAGGGTGACAAGCGTGAACGCTGCCGCTCCCTTTGAGATGACACTAAGGTAGCCCGTGACTGTGGTGGGCGCGCCTTGGTATGTGTCTGCTGTCCAGAAGTGGAAGGGCACGAGGGATATCTTGAAGCCGAGGCCGGCAATGAAGAATATCATGCCCATGATGGACATTGGGGAGAGGGTAATCGCATAGGCGAAGTCACTGAAATAGAGTGTGCCGGTGGAACCGTAGAGGAAGGAGATGCCGTAGAGCATGACACCTGAGGAGAATGTGGCGGTGAGGATGAATTTCGCCGCCGCTTCCGCCGAGTTCTTGCGGAACTTGTCGAGCGCCACCATGCAGCCCATGGGGACTGATGCCATTTCAAGACCGAGGAAGAACATGAGGAAGGAGCCTGCGCTCATCATCATGAACATACCGAGAAGGGTTGAGATGGTGAGCATATAGAACTCGCCTTCCTCGCACTTGGTCTCGGTGACGGTGAGCCAGTTGCGTGACTGTAGTACCACAACGAGGGTGCCGAAGGTGAGTACGGACTTCATCATGCTTGCCGCCGGGGTGGCATGGTATATGCCTCCGAAGAGCGATACTGTCTCCGTGGCGGGGCAGAGGTTGATGACTAACTGCGCGAGCAGCAGGATGCAGACGAAGGGGTTGAACCACTTGCGCTCCGCCTTGCCGTGGCTACAGAAGTCGGCCACAAACACTATTACCAGGATTGCCATTAGTGTGGCTTCCGGTATCATATTCAAGAATTGAGAATAGTTCATTGTTATGGTTTGTTTTGACGGTGAGTTACATTGCTGCTATGTTCTGTAAGATAGGTGTAACGCCATTGAGGATGACGTCGCTGGCCCAGAGTGGGAAGCTGCCGAGGGCAGCAACACAGAAGATGAGGCAGCAAACGGCGAACTTCTCGTCCCATGTGGCATCGGTAAGCTCCTCAAAGTGTGGGTTGGCTACTTTGCCGAAGAGTATGAATCCTACGGTACGGAGGATATACACGGCTGTCACCACGATGGAGGTGCAGGCTATCACGGTGCAACAACGGTGGAAGATGTCTGCGTTCTCAAAGGAACCAACGAATATTGTCATCTCGGCAATGAAGCCAGAGAAGCCTGGGAGACCGAGGTTGGCAAGACCTGCCACAACGTAGCCTACGGAGAGGAACGGCATTATCTTCATCAGTCCGCCGAGTTCACGGATGTCACGGGTGTGTGTGCGTCCGTAAATCATGCCGATGAGGGCGAAGAAGAGGGCGGTCATGAGGCCGTGAGAGAGCATCTGGAGTATGGCACCGGTGCAGGCGGTCTTCGTCATCATGAGGAGGGCGAAGAGCACGAGACCGCAGTGGGATACTGATGAATAGGCGTTGATGAACTTCAAGTCTGTCTGTACGCAAGCGGAGAACGCGCCATAGACCACGGAGATGGTGGTGAGGATAAGGAATATCCACGCAAGGTTCTGCGCCGCGTCGGGCAGGAGGAACATCGCTATGCGGAAACAGCCGTAGCCGCCGAGCTTCATAAGTACGCCTGCATGGAGCATGGACACTGAGGTGGGCGCGCAACCGTGACCTATGGGTGACCATGTGTGGAAGGGGAAGAGTGCGCCAAGCACACCGAAGCCGATGAAGACAAACGGGAAGAGCGCATTCTGCACTGCCACGGGGATGGCGTGGGCATGGGCTATCTCAAGCAGGTTCATGGTGGTGGCACCATTGAAGAAATAGATGCCGATGAGACCTACGATGATAAGGGCGGAGCCGCCCATAAGCATCAGGGTGAGCTTCATGGCTGCATACTCCTTCCTGCCTGTGCCCCAGTAGCCTATGAGGAGGTACATGGGGATGAGGGCGACCTCGTAGAACATGAACATGGTGAAGAGGTCTATTGAGATAAAGAAGCCATAGACGCCTGTGGAAAGGAGCGTGAACCATAGGAAGAACTCCTTGGTGAGTGGCTTCAGCTTCCAGGAAGCGAAGGTACCGGTGAAGACTATGATGCTTGAGAGAAGCAGCATGACAACGGAGATGCCGTCAACGCCCACGGCGTATGCTATGTTCAGCGGGGCGAACCATACTGTGGAGTAGGTGTAGAGCATCTCGGCAGTGTTGCCAGCGGCACGCTGTGAGATGAAATCAAGCGTGAGCCATGCGCTGAGGGCAAGGAGGCAGGTGGAGCCTGCTACCATCACGCCGCGCACCTGATTGATGTTGCGGGCGAGCCAGAGGCCGAGCAGCATCAGGACGGGGATTACTACGAATATTGATAATATACTCATTGTTGTTGAAGTTACTAAAGGGTTAGATGTTGATTACAGGCATACTACGAGCAGTGTGAGTGCTATGACACCTGTGATGAACCATACTGCGTAACTGCGTACGTCGCCGTCCTGAGTGGAACGGATACTCTCGCCGCCAGCGTTGGCACCCCATGCCGTGAAGTCTATGAAGCCATTGATGATGTGCTCGTCAATCCATGCTACGGGATAGGATACGAAACGGAACAGTATCTTGTGGGTGACGAACATATATACCTCGTCCAGGTAGAAGCGCTTGTAAGCCCAACGGTGGAGACGAGGTGCGAGAGAGTACATCTTTTCTGCTATTGGCTGTGTCTCACCTTTATATATATAGGTGGCGAGAGCTATGGAGCAGATGGCGATGATGGTTGAGGTGGCGGCGATGGCACCATCGAAATGGATGGTGTATGCCTTGCCCGAAGCCGTGACGAGGCTGCCGAAGCTCGCCCAGTCCCAATGCAGAAAACCACCCAGCGTGCTGAAGATACCCACGCCGACGGTGATGACGCTGAGCACGACGAGGGGCAGTGTCATGGTCCAAGGGGCTTCATGAGGGGTGTGGTGAGCGTGAAGCTCCTTGTTCTCCGTGCCCCAGAAGATGCCGTAATACAAGCGGAACATATAGAATGCCGTCATGGCTGCCACGCCAGTCATCCACCATCCGCAAAGGGGTGAGTAGGCGAAGCAGGCAGATATGATTTCGTCCTTGGAACTAAAGCCGGAGAAGAACGGTATGCCCGCTATGGCAAGGCATGAGATGAGGAACGTGGCATGGGTGACAGGCATATATTTGCGCAGGCCGCCCATGGTTGACATCTCGTTGGAATGTACTGCGTGGATGATGCAACCGGCACCAAGGAAGAGGCACGCCTTGAACATGGCGTGGGTGAAAAGGTGGAACAATGAGGCCATGTAACCAAGGGATGCGTGGTTGTCTATAACGGCTTCACCACCGTGACCCGGCATGCAGACACCGAGAGCTACCATCATAAATGCTATCTGCGAGATGGTAGAGAAGGCGAGAACACGCTTGATGTCGCTCTGAGCGCAGGCTACTGCCGCCGCATAGAAAGCGGTGAAGGCACCGATGACTACTATTATCGACATCTGGTCGGGGGCATACTCTATCCACAAGGGGAAGAGACGCGCGATTTGGAACACACCTGCTACGACCATGGTGGCTGCGTGTATGAGCGCGGACACTGGCGTCGGGCCTTCCATAGCGTCGGGAAGCCAAATGTGAAGCGGGAACATAGCGGACTTACCGGCACCGCCTATGAACATCAACACTAAGGCTGTGGGAAGCAACATGGCACCTGCCGTCCATGCTTTGTCAGCATTGCACAGCGTGAACGTGTCGGCTGCGGCACCCTGTATCTCTCCTGCGAAGGAGAAATTGAATGAGCCTGTGTAGTAACCGAATATCAATATGCCGACAAGGAAGAACATATCGGCGAAGCGTGTCACGATGAACGCCTTCTTAGAGGCGTGCACTGCCGCCTGCAACGGGTAGTAGAAACCAATGAGCAGGTAGGAGCTGACGCCCACAAGCTCCCAGAACATATACATCTGGAAGATGTTTGTCGCCACTACAAGGCCAAGCATGGAGAACGTAAAGAGTGAAAGGAAGGCGTAATAACGCTGAAATCCCTTCTCCCCGTGCATATAACCGAAAGAGTAAATGTGCACCATCAGCGACACCGTGGATATGACTATGAGCATCATCACTGAGATTGGGTCAAGGAGGATGCCAAGGTCAAAGTGCAGACTGCCAAGCGGCAGCCACGTGGTGTTGTAGGGCACGATGGTTGGGAACGTACCGTTTGCCAGACGGTCAGCACCGAAGTACTGGAACGCCGTGACGTAACTGAGGATGGTTACCATACCCAGAGAGCAGGTACCAATAAGACCTGCCGCCTTGTGGGACCATCCCTTCTTGCCTCTGAAATAATCAGTCAAACCGATTATCAAGAATGAAAGCAGAGGAAGAAGTAATATACCTATTGTATAACCGTATTCCATTGTTTTGCTGTTTTTGTTTTCTTGTCTGCCGAAATGTGGGACATCGCGGCGAACATGGTTTGACTTCTTAGTATTTCATGTTCTTTATACCTGTCACCTTGTCGTTGTGGAAATGGTGGTAGGCATTGAGAATGATAGCTATTGCCACAGCACTCTCCGCCGCACTCACACCGATTGAGAACAGGGTGAAGAACATTCCCTCCAGCTGGTTGGGGAAAAGCAGGCGGTTAAAGGCTGCGAAATTAAGGTCAACAGCATTGAGAACAAGCTCTATGCTGACCAGCATGGCAATCAAGTTGCGGCGTGTTACAAAACCGAAGACGCCGATAAAGAAAAGTATCGCACTGAGTACGAAGAAACATTCTACTGGTACCATAACTTATTTGTCCTCCTTTTGATTACGTGAAACGACGAGACCACCGATGATACAAGCCAGCAAGAACACTGAAATGAACTCGAATGGCAATACATATTGGTACTTCTCAGAGCCCATGAGGGCAGCGCCTATCTTTTCCATTGGTACTTCTACGTCTGGTTGCTCTGCGAATTTCTCGAAGAAAGCAGACTTCAGTTGCATCGTTACAACGGTGAGAAGACCCACTACTGCGACAAGGGCTGCGATGGCTATGCGTTTTACTTCAAGCTTCTCCCTTATGCCCTGCAGCGTCTTTTTGGATATAAGCTGTATGGCGAAGATGTAAATCATCGTCATGCCTCCGGCGTATATGCTCAACTGTGCTGTGCCGAGGAATGTGTAATCAAGTAGGAAATACATTCCTGCTACGGAGAAAAGCACGAACAACAGTGCCGTTACTGCACGCATGATTCTTTTCGCCGCCACAGAGGCGATAGCGGCAGCGATGATTATTACTGCCAGTATAGCGAACATTATAATATTTGCCATGGTCTTATTTCTCCTCCTTATTGTTAGCAGCCTCCGCCTTTGCGGCAGCTTTCTTGGCGTTCTCAGCATATTCGTCCAGTTCCGTCTGCGTGGGAGGAACGTTCAGGTGCTGCTTGAGAGCGTCGCGGTTAAACACTGCGTTTTCAAAATCCTTGACGAATTTGATAGCGTCATGCGGACAGGCATTGACGCATAGCTGGCAGAACATACAGTCACCGAGGTCGTATTGATAATCGAGAAGGAGCTTTTTCTTCTTGCCTTCCGCTGTGGTAACCATCTGTGTGACGATTTTTATGCTGCCATTCGGACACGCTTTTTCGCATAGTGTGCAGGCGATACACTTGTTCTTGCCGTTTTCATCGTGCGGCATCACCAGCGTACCACGGTGACGTTCTGCTACATGCTGTGTCTTGCGGTTCTCTGGATACTGTTCGGTTATCTTCGGTGTGACATACTCACCCATGGTGATGTCCATACCTGTGACCAACGTCTTCAGTCCTGCGATGATACCGCCGAAATATGAATTGTTGTTTGCCATTGTCTTCTTGCTTTATGTTACTTGTCAGTACGTGTTGCGATGTCTGCTCCGACAAGCTTCTGGTCTTCTGCGAATGTGGCGCGGAACTTCAGCGCGCGTATGCCAATCACTGCGAGCAGCACTATCATAACGGCTGCCACGGCTATGCTTGCACCCATGATACCGGTCAGACCAAATGCTACGCATACGGTCATCAGCACGAGGTTAAACAGTGCCAGAGGCATGAGATACTTCCATTCGAGGTTCAGTATCTGGTCGATACGCAGGCGTGGGAAAGTCCATTTTATCCACATCAGCAGCCATACCATGGCGAAAGCCTTGCCGAGGAACCATACTATGCCGGGAATGAGGTCCATTACCGCGTCAAATGCTTCCACTCCGATGTGTATTGGGCACCATCCGCCGAGGAATACGAGGCTGGTCATGCCCGCAACGATGAAGAGGTTGAGGAACTCTGCGAGGTAATAGAAGCCAAATCCCATACCGGAATACTCGGTGTGGTAGCCTGCTGTGAGCTCAGATTCTGCCTCCGCAAGGTCAAATGGTCCGCGGTTAGCCTCTGCGTTACCTGCTATGAGGAAGATAAAGAAGGCTATTATGGCAGGAATATGGCCTTGGAATATCAGCCACCCGAAGGGACCGCTCTGTGCTTCCACGATACCGCTTACCTGCATCGTTCCTGTAAGGATGCAAGCTGTTATGAGGCATAGTCCGAGTGACATCTCGTATGATATCATCTGCACTGCTCCGCGCATGGCAGATACAACGCCGTACTTGTTGTTTGATGACCATCCGGCAATGAATACGCCTATTACGCCTATTGCGCTCAGTGCGGTATAGAGGAATATACCCACGTTGAAATCGAGTATCACCGCCCCTTTGTTCCAGGGCAGGAAGGCGAATGCTCCTATGGAGCCTACGATAACGAGTATCGGTGCAAGTGCATACAGTAGTTTGTCGGCCTTGTCAACGACGAAAATCTCTTTGATGAGCATCTTCAGCACGTCGGCAAATACCTGCAAGAGTCCCCATGGGCCCACGCGCATGGGGCCGAGGCGGCACTGGAAGTAAGCACAGACCTTTCGCTCCATGAATATCAGTGCTATGGCGAGCAGGGCGTAACCCACAATGATGAGCAGACCTACTATCACGCACTCTATCAGTATGGTCAACCACTCTGGGCACCCAATTGTGTTCAAGAGCAGGTCGTTGAACCATGTTGTTATTAATGAGAAATCGAACATAATGTTTTCTTTATATATATAATAAGGTGTGATTATCGGTCAATGTCAGGGATAATGTAGTCCAGACCGGCACCAACTGCTATGAGGTCGGCAATCTTTGTTCCCCTCAGCATCTCGTCCAGCGCACCCACCAGTGTGAGAGCCATCGGGCGTATCTTCATGCGGTAGGGTGACTTGTCGCCTCTTGAGTCGAGGTAAACGCCGAACTCGCCGCTTGTTCCCTCAACGGCAAAGTACCATTGTCCTTCCGGGCATTTGATGATAGGCTTCTGCTTGATATAGTATTCGCCTTCCGGAATGTTGTCAATCAGTTGCTCTATAATACGGATAGACTGCTCTATCTCCTTGATACGAAGGTAATAGCGGTCCTGTGCATCGCATCCGTCGAGTACTATCTGCTC
Organism: Prevotella sp.; assembly: GCA_022773825.1. GTDB lineage: Bacteria > Bacteroidota > Bacteroidia > Bacteroidales > Bacteroidaceae > Prevotella. The sequence continues at coordinate 27,638 of JALFOF010000088.1, read as the reverse complement.
CCATTCTACCTTGTCGTACATATCATAGGGGTAGTTCTTACGCAGGTCGTTAGCCCACTGTGAGGCACGTCCGTTAGACCCCGACATACCGTGTGATATGGCGTTTTCCTTTGATATGGTGCCCACGCCCTCAAGACGTTGGTGTGTTATCACGTTGTCGCCGAATACTTTTGCGTATTCTTCGAGCTTCGGCTTGAGGTAAGTGCACAGTTTCTTCACGTTCTCTTGGAAGTCGGGTGCTATGTCGTCCTGCAGTCCGCCGATACGGTAGTAGTTCTGTATGAGTCTTCCGCCCGTTGTCTCTTCCATTACATTGAGCACATACTCACGGTCGCGCATACAGAAGAGGAATGCTGTCAGCGCGCCAAGGTCCTGCGCGTAACATCCGAGGTACAGCAGGTGTCCGTCTATGCGCTGCAATTCGTCCATTATGGTGCGAATAGTCTTGATGCGGTCGTTCAGTTCCACGCCGAGAGCCTCTTCTATCACGCCGCAGATAGCGTGACGGTTCATCATGGCAGAGAGGTAGTTTAGGCGGTCTGTCATAGCCAGCGTCTGCGGGTATGTCATATTCTCGAACATCTTCTCTATGCCGCGGTGTATGTATCCGAGGTGTGGGTAAATCTTCTGCACCGTCTCGCCGTCGAGTATTGTTTGCAGACGCAGCACACCGTGTGTGGAGGGGTGCTGTGGTCCGAGGTTCACCACGAATGCATCATCATCGAACAGTGGCACCTGTTTCTCTGTCAAGTTGCCCTCAGCGTCCAACTCGTACTGCATGGTGTAGTCGCGCTCCTCGTCGTCTGTCAGTGAATAGCCCTCTTCTGCTACATAGTCCTTGCGGAAGGGGTGTCCCTTGAAGTCATTACGCAGGAAGAGGCGGCGCATATCAGGGTGTCCGAGGAACTTTATGCCGTAGAAGTCGAACACCTCGCGCTCCATGAGGTTGGCGCATTTCCATAGTGAGGTGACGCTGTATATCACGTCGCTGTCGCCTTTCTTTTCTGCCATGGTCTTGACAGAGATGCGCTCGTGCGTGTCAGTGTTCTCCATTATGTATATGCAGCCCAGTCCCTCTTCGCCGAAGTCTTCGCCTATTATGGTGACGAGATAGTCGAAATGCTTCTCATTGCGGAGTTTTGCCATCTCGCTGGCAAACTCTGTGAAAGAATATACTATATTGTTAAGTTTCATTCCGCTGTCCCTCCTTACTTAAAGCTGTCATTGATTTCCTTCTTCACGGTGTCCGCGCAGGCGTGTGCCGCGCTCTTCATCTCCTCCACGAATTTCTTGGGGATGTCTTTTATCACCAGTGGGTTGGGGTTCTTCTCCTTTTGGTTCACGCCTCCGAAGAATTTCTCTACTTTCACCTTACGCTGCAGTTGCATCATGCCGTAGAGTATTGCCTCGGGTCTCGGTGGGCAGCCCGGTATGTACACATCGACTGGCAGGAACTCGTCGATGCCGCGCACTACGTGGTAGCTTCCCTTGAATGGTCCTCCGCTTATGGCGCATCCGCCAACGGCGATGACATATTTCGGGTCAGCCATCTCATCGTAGAGTCGCTTCAGTACGGGTGCCATCTTGTGGGTAATGGTGCCGGCGCACATTATGAGGTCTGCCTGTCGTGGGGAGTTACGTGTCACCTCAAATCCGAAACGTGCGAAGTCATAGCGTGCACATCCGCAAGCCATGAACTCGATGCCGCAGCAGGAGGTGGCAAAGGTGAGCGACCACAGGGAGTTGCTTCGGCCCCAGTTGATGAGGGCATCAAGGTTTCCGAGTACGCAGTTCACTCCACCTTCGTTGAGCTCGTTTATTATCTGCTCAAGAGTTTCGTTGTCTTTCCACTCATCGTAAGGAATAGACTTGATTGCGGGTTTCCTTATTTCCATTCCAATGCTCCTTTCCGCCAGGCGTATGCCAAGCCAAATACCAGTACCAGCATGAAGAAGCCAATGCTACACAATGCCATGGCACCGAAATCCTTAACTACTACTGCCCATGGATAGAGGAAGACGGTCTCCACGTCGAACATGAGGAACAGGATGGCAAAGAGGTAGTAACCCACGTGCATTGGCAGCCATGAGGAGCCGCGCGTAGGGATGCCGCACTCGAATGGTTCACCCTTCACCCGGTTGTAAGAGCGTGGACCCAGCAATTTGGCTGTGATGTAAGCCGCCACTACCAGGAAAACAGCCGTTACTAAAACGGTGATTAATAAAGTGAAGTACATAAAATAGATTTGTGTATGATAAATTATTATATATTCAACCAATTCGAGTGCAAAATTACAAAAAAAATCTTTACGAGGCAAAAAAAACGTAATGAAATAGGTGTATGCCGGTCATTTTTCTTGTTCTATGATAGTGTGGGACGTGTATCTGTGCTCTGTCGCGTTCTTGGTAATGCTGTCGTTCCCACCGCTCTCGTCGTTTTTCGCGAGTAATCACATAGTGATTACCCTGCAATCGCTATGTGTTTACGTTGTGAAAGCATAGCGATTGCAGGGTAAAAGCATAGCGATAGCGTGGCAGGGGGTGCGTGGCTTGTCAGAAGTTGCATCCCACGTAAACGTACACCGAGCCAAGAAGGTTGCGTGTCATCACCGCGCCGTTGCCGTATTGGTAGTAGAACAGTATCGTCTGCGTGCCGGCAAACCACGGTCCGTTGTTGTATAGTAGTGACATACGGATGTTGCTGTTGAATGCTATGTTCTTGCGATAGAAAGTGTCTATCTGTTTGAACACCGAGCTGGAGCCGCTGCTGTCGCCCTCTACGTCAGAGTGGTGCACGAGATAGCCCAGCGACCCGGTCATCTCTCCTGCGGCAAGCCAGTTTTTGGCAAATACCCAGTTGTAGGCATATCCGCCTGTTACGGAAAACTCGTCGTTCTTTATTGTCTGGAACACCTTTGGCGGCACGTAGCCCTGTATCGCCGAACCGATGGTGGCGCTGAGTTTCTCCCAGTCGAGTGTGACTCTGTTGTGGGCGTATGACGCACCTATGATGGGGCTGCCGGCAGAGCGTAGCTGGCGGTTAGTCTGGCTGAAGGCGGCTTGATGTGAGTATTGCTTGTAGTTGAGGATATAGTAAAAACTGAGGCGCGACATGCCGATGTGTATGCCGTTGAAGGTCTTGCCCTTGACGAGGTCGCTGTAATCTTTACCCTCAGACTGTAACTTGCGTATCTTGTAGTTGCCCCCTACGCGGCGGTAGAAGGCGTCAATGCCGAAGGCCGCGGAATACACGGAGCCGCCGAGGTCGGTGTCTTCACTGTTTATGAAGAGCGATTTCAGGTCGAAATTGTAGCCGAGAAACGCCCATCGCCATCCGAAGAACGGACCAATCCTCGTACGCGTCTGCGGCGATAGTTTCAGGTGGAAACTGGTAGCGTCTATCTCATATTGCTCAAAGCGCGATGTGACCTGTAGCTCCGCGCACCAGTTGTAGTTCTGTACGTCTATGTAGTTGCTGTCGCGGGGCGGTGATAGTAGTCTGTCGATAAAGTTATAAGCCCTTATGAACCAGCTTTTTTTCTTAAATTGCTTCATGCTGTCCGTAGGCTGCTGAAGAGCGCTTGCGGCGGTGATGTCTGTGCTATCCTTAGGCAGTGCGGCGTAGGTGGTGTCGGCGGTGGTTGGTGTATAGCAAAGCACCACATCCCCCGCTTCCGCGTATGCGGCGGTGGAGAATGTGATGTATGCTGACAATATCAATAATATGCTTTGAATACTGCGCCTCACTTTGGTTCTGTTGGGTTGTTTGTCATTGATTGCTTGCTGTGAGTTTATCCGTTCTTCTCACCCTCAGAATTTCCTGAGTATCTTGTCCATCGCCCAGTTTGTGGGCGTTGCACTGAGTGCGGTGCATTGGCAGTCGCCCTTACCTTGCAACGTCTCTACCACGGCTTGTATCAGAGGCTGTTGCACATAGTGAGGGTTCTCCACCTTTATCTCCTGTATGCCCTGCGATGTGTGCAGGCGTATGGGGTCATAGTCGAAGACGGAGAAGCACAGTATGCCCTCTTCGCCTATCAGTTCTATGCGGTCTTCACGCCCTGCCTCGTGGCCTGCGAAGCACCATGAGCCGCTGCCCGGCAGCCCGTTCTCGAAGCGGAAGCATGCGCTCACGGTATCTTCCGCTTGATACAGTCCGCCGATGTTGGCGCTGTACCCCTCGGCATGCACTATTACGCCGAAGAACTGTTGCAACATATCCAACTGGTGTGGTGCGAGGTCATAGAAATAGCCTCCGCCTGCTATGTCGGGCTGTATTCTCCACGGGCGTTCCTCCGGTGCGTTGTAGTCCACCTGTCGTGGCGGACAGGCAAAGCGTATCTGTACGTTGAGCACCTTGCCGATACGGTTTTGTCGCAACAACTGTTGCACCTTCTGGAAATATGGCAGGTAGCGGCGATAGTAAGCCACAAAGCATGGCACGTGTGTCTCTTGCGAAACGCGGTTCACACGAGCGCAGTCATCGTAGCTTGCTGCGAGCGGTTTCTCTACATATACTGGCTTGCCAGCGCGCATTGACATGATGGCGTATGTGGCGTGGCTCGATGGTGGCGTGGCGATGTATATGGCATTTACCTCCGGGTCGTCTATGAGAGCCTGTGCGTCAGTGTACCATTTCGGCACGTTGTGTCGCTCGGCGTATGAGCGTGCCTTGTCGCCGCTGCGGCTCATCACCGCCACTATCTTCGAGCCTGCTATCTGGTTGAAAGCTGGTCCGCTTTTCTTTTCCGTTACTTCGCCGCAGCCGATGAAGCCCCAATGTATCTCTTTCATCTGGATAGGGTGTAAGGTTGTGGATAATTCGCTTCTTCCCTCCTAAACCTTCAAGCCCCTCCCCAGCTCCACCGAGGTGGAGAGCCAAATGCCTTCAGTGGTATTGACTCCCTCCCTTGGGAGGGCTGGGGAGGGGCTTGAAGAGGAGTAGATGATGCTACCTTTATTTCTTTCCGTCCTTTGTTACGGTGCCCTTCTTGTAAGCCTTGTTCAGACCTGCGATGACTTCATTGGTGATATTCACGCTCTGGTCCGCATACAGTATGTTGTCGCCTGACTTTGAGAATATCATGGTGTATTTCTTTGTCTTGTTGTACTTGGCAATGAAGTGCTGCACAGAGTCGTGCAGGGCCTGATTGTATTGGTTCGTCTCCTCTTGCAGCTCGGTGCCAAGTCGCTGCTGCAATGCTTCAAGGTCAGCATTCTGCTTCTGCAGGGCTGCCTGCATCCTCTCTGCCGTAGGGCGGTCGAGGGCGTTTTGTTGAAGCTTCTGCTGGAAGTTGGCAGCGTCAGCCTGTAGTTTCTGTCCCTTCTGTTGCAGTGTGTTTTGTATGTTGCGGCTCTTTTTCTCGAGAATTTCCGTGTATTCCTTGCAGAACTCATACTGCGTAATCAGCGAATCGACCTCCACGTATGCCAGTTTAAGTTCCTGAGACTGTTTTGCCGCTGCGGGAGCGGCAGCGTCTGCCTTTGGGGATTTGTCGCATGAATTGCACAGTGTCATTGCAACCGCACCTACTGCCATTGCATAGAAAAGATTTTTCTTTGTCATTTTATTCGATAATTGTTGTTCGTTTTCAGTATTTTTTGTAATTTTGCAGCGAGTTTGTAAGCCGATGCGTTTGCAAAGTTAACAAGAAAAACCGAAACAGCATTATAAAAAAGTTAAATTATGACTAAAAAAGACTTAACGCCCAAAGGGGTGTTCCGCTTTTTTCAGGAAATAAACGATATTCCAAGACCCTCGAAGCATGAGGAGAAGATGATAGCTTACCTAAAGAATTTTGGCGAAAGTCGTGGCTTGGAGACCGTTGTGGATGAGACAGGCAACGTCATCATACGCAAGAATGCTTCAAAAGGATATGAGGATAGTCCCACGGTAATCATACAGAGCCACATGGATATGGTGTGCGACAAGGTTGCTGGGAAAGACATAGACTTTATGACCGACCCGATAGAGACCTACATCGACGGTGAATGGATGCGTGCACAGGGTACAACCTTAGGAGCGGACGACGGCATCGGTTGCGCTATGGAGCTGGCATTGCTCGACGATGACAGCATAGAGCACGGGCCGATAGAATGTCTTTTCACTCGTGATGAGGAGACAGGGCTGACAGGAGCTGCCGGGCTGAAGGGCGATATGCTGCGCGGTTCTATGCTGCTGAACCTTGATTCCGAGGACGAAGGGCTCTTTTATGTCTCGTGCGCAGGAGGCAAGACAACCACCGCCACGTTCCGATATGACATGGAGGACGCACCGAAGGGAATATTCTTTATGGAGGCATCGGTGAAAGGGCTGACGGGTGGCCATTCCGGGGACGACATAAACAAGAAGCGAGCCAATGCCATAAAACTGCTTGCAAGATTTCTCTATCAAGAGCAGGGCAAGATGCCCCTGAGGCTTGCACGCTTCGATGCCGGCAAACTTCACAACGCTATAACACGTGAGGGCACAGTGGTCTTTGCCGTGCCCTTTGAGGAGAAAGAGACGGTAAGGGTTGACTGGAATATCTTCTGCCATGACGTGGAAGAAGAATTTCACGTTACAGAACCTGCTGTAGTATGGCACATGGGAAGCGCTGATGCCGAGAGAGTTATGCCTTTTGATTGTAGTAAAAGAATAATCACGGCGTTGCAGGCTGTTCATAACGGCGTATTCAGCGTATGCCAAGACGAGGAACTCGGTGGCATGACGGAGACGTCCTCAAACACTGCCGTGGTAAAGACAACCGTTAGCGGCAATGACGGCATCAAGGGCGAGTGCGTCATAACGTGCAGCCAGCGTTCAAACGTGATGAGTAATCTCACCAATATGGTGAATACCGTCAGGGCAGTCTTTGAGCTTGCCGCCGCTGATGAGATAAGGCACAGCGATGGTTATCCTGCTTGGAAGATGACCCCGAATAGCAAACTGCGCTCTGTCGCCGTGGAATGTTATCGTGAACTCTACGGCACAGAGCCGAAAGTGGTGGGCATCCACGCCGGACTGGAATGTGGACTCTTCGCTGAACGTTATCCTCACCTTGACATGTTGTCCATGGGACCCACGATGAGGGGCGTCCATTCGCCTGACGAAAGGCTGCATATACCATCGGTGGAGAAAGTGTGGAAACTGCTGCTCCGCATACTGACGAGAATTTAATAATAAAGTAAACATCGACATACAATGAAAAAATGTCTTGACATGACGGTGACATCCGTAGAGCACATCAACGAGAAATACGTGCTCATAAAACTGACCCACGGCGAGGTGCTCCCTGAAATGCATCCCGGTCAGTTCGTGGAGGTAAGGGTTGACGGCTCACCTACCACGTTCCTGCGACGCCCTATATCAATAAATAATGTGGATGTGGCGAAGAATGAGCTGCACCTTCTGGTGGCAGCCATTGGTGATGGCACGCGGAAGCTCGCGCAGCTAAACGCTGGTGACACGCTGAACGTCATGCTCCCCCTTGGTAATGGCTTCACTATGCCAAAAGAAAGTACGGCGAAACACTTACTCGTAGGTGGTGGAGTAGGAGTCGCCCCGCTGCTCTACCTTGGCAAGAAGATAAAGGAACAAGGTGGCGAGGCAACCTTCTTGCTTGGTGCTCGCACGGCGAAAGACCTGCTTATGATAGACGATTTCAAGGCTGTCGGCAGGGTATTCGTGACAACAGAAGACGGTTCGGAAGGCGAAAAAGGCTTCGTTACCAATCACAGCATACTGTCAAACGAAGTCTTCGACATGATTTCCACCTGTGGCCCGAAGCCAATGATGGCGGCGGTGGCAAAATATGCCGCAAAGACCGACACGGAGTGTGAGGTCAGTCTGGAGAACAAAATGGCGTGTGGACTGGGTGCCTGCCTTTGCTGTGTGGAGAAGACGCAGGACAAAGGCAATGTGTGTATATGCACCGAGGGACCTGTAATCAATTCAAAAAGGCTGGAATGGCAGTAAAACAAAAAGGACAATGGCAAATCTAAACGTACAAATAGGAAAGCTGGCACTGAAGAACCCCGTGATGACCGCGTCAGGCACGTTTGGCTACGGCGTGGAGTTTCAAGACTTCGTGCCCCTGAATGAGATTGGCGGCATAATAGTAAAGGGCACAACATTAGCGCACCGTGAGGGCAACGACTATCCAAGGATGGCGGAAACGGCAAGTGGTATGCTCAACTGTGTGGGGTTGCAGAACAAGGGCGTGGACTATTTCTGTAAGCATATATACCCTGAAATAAAGGACATCGACACAAACATGATAGTGAATGTCAGCGGTTCCTGCGTGGAAGACTATGGGGAGTGTGCGGCACGCATCAACGAACTGGACAATATCCCTGCCATAGAGCTAAACATTTCTTGCCCCAACGTAAAGCATGGTGGCATGGCCTTCGGCACAACCGCGGAGGGAGCAGCCAGCGTTGTGCGCGAGGTGCGCAAGCGTTATGACAAGACGCTGATAGTGAAGCTCTCGCCCAATGTCACGGATATCACGGAGATAGCACGTGCAGTGGAGAGCGAGGGGGCAGACAGCGTGTCGCTGATCAACACCCTCATGGGCATGGCGATAGACATAGAGAAGCGTTGCTCGCTGCTCTCAATAGGTACAGGCGGCCTCTCTGGTCCTGCAGTGAAGCCGGTAGCGGTGCGCATGGTGCACCAGGTGGCAAAAGCTGTTAAAGTGCCTGTGATAGGTCTTGGAGGTATTTGCACCGCTGAGGACGCTGTGGAGTTCCTTATGGCAGGTGCTACGGCCATACAGATAGGCACGGCAAACTTCCTCGATCCCGCCGTCACGATAAAGGTGCGCGATGGTCTCAACGCATGGCTTGACAGTCATGGTTGCACCAGTGTGCAAGATATAATCGGCGTTGTCTAAGACAGCGCGCCATAGCTTTCGTTGTCAGAACCCCCATTGCTGCTCTTGTTTAACTATGTGTTGACAAGAGCAGCAATGGTATGGCAGCGGCGGCAAGCCCCAGTACTACGCTCAAAGCAACGTATGTCAGGTACGTTGCGTAGTAACCTCCGTTAAGCAGCGCCACACCCTCGTAGCTGAAGGTGGAGAATGTAGTGAAACCGCCGCAGAGTCCCGTTGTCAGCATCAACCTCACCTCTGGTGATAGTCCCCATTTCTCGCCACATTGATAGAACAGACCTATCAGGAAGCACCCTATGATGTTAGCGATAAACGTGGGCCATGGGAATACCACGCCCTCAAATCGTGGGTGCAGCGACAGATGTCTCCATATCATGGAAATAAAAAAGCGGAGCACACTGCCCGTGCCTCCGCCAATGAATATGTATAATAGCTCTTTCATTTCTGTTTTTGTTTGAGTTAAGAGGGAGGTTAGCTGGAGTTAAGGGGAAGTTAAGGGGAAGTTAAGGGGAAGTTAAGGGGGAGTTAGCTGGAGTTAAGGGGGAGTTAGCTGGAGTTAAGGGGGAGTTAGCTGGAGTTAAAGAGAAGTTAGCGGACAAATGTAAGACCGTAAATACACTTGTCCGTTAACTCCAGATAACTCCCGCTAACTCCCGTTAACTCCCGCAAACTCCAAATAACTCCCCCTTAACTCCTCTCTAACATTATGTCAAAGTGGAGGAGCGCACGCGGCTCAGGGTCTCTGGCGTCATCTGCAGATAGCTGGCAATGAATACCAACGGTGCGCGCAGCACCACCTTAGGCATCTGTTTGCATATACGGCGGTAGCGGTCTTGTGCGGTTTCAAAACGCACCAAGTCCGCATGAATCTGCGCCTCTATCAGCGCCTCCTCAAGTATCTTGCGGTACAGTATCTGTATGTTCTGGTTGTGCAGCGCCACCTCCTCCAGGCGTTTCTTCGGCAGGGCATAGACGTAGCAAGGTTCCAAAGCCTCTATCGTCTCCTGACTTGGCGTCTCGCGGAACAGACTCTCAATGCTCATTATCACAGAGCCATCCACCCCGAGGAAGTTCGTCATCTCCTTGCCATTCTTGAAGTAATACTGCCGCACCAGTCCCTGATGCACATAATATATGTATTTAGAATAATCGCCGGCACAGAGAATTTTCTCTCCTTTGACAAATTTCATTGGTACGAGAATGCCTTCAAGCACGGCCAATTCGTCGTGCGACATGGTGCTGAACCTGCGCGCCAGTTCGCGCGCAATGTCTCGCAATGGAATGTTGAGGTCTTTCATTTCGTGTATAGTTTAAGATGGGTTTTGTGTATCAGGTCTTTTTGCCTTTGCCGCTTTAGTCCAGTTTCAGCACAGCGAGGAAAGCCTTCTGAGGCACCTCCACGTTGCCTATCTGCTTCATGCGCTTCTTGCCTTTCTTCTGCTTTTCAAGCAGCTTTCTCTTTCTGCTCACGTCACCGCCGTAGCACTTGGCAGTAACATCCTTGCGCACACATTTTATCGTCTCACGGGCAATTATCTTCGCGCCAATCGCCGCCTGTATGGCAATGTCGAATTGCTGCCTCGGTATCAGCTCCTTAAGTTTCTCACACATCCGTCTGCCGAATGTCACGGCATTGTCATTGTGCGTCAGTGTGGACAGAGCGTCAACAGGCTCGCCGTTGAGCAGTATGTCGAGCTTGGCGAGTTTTGACGGGCGGAAACTGTCAATGTGGTAGTCAAACGATGCATATCCCTTTGATATAGACTTCAGTTTGTCATAGAAATCTATCACTATCTCGCCCAGCGGAATCATGAAATGCAGTTCCACGCGGTTTCCCGACACATACTCCTGTTTCACCAGCTCTCCGCGCTTGTCGAGGCACAGTTTCATTATGCCACCAATATAGTTAGCGTCCGTTATTATCGTCGCTTTGATGTACGGCTCCTCGATATGGTCAATCATAGTAACTTCGGGCAGTCCAGAAGGGTTGTGCACCTCCTTCGCCCCTCCCTGTTTGTCGTACACCATGTATGAAACGTTCGGCACCGTCGTTATCACGTCCATGTTAAATTCACGGTCCAGACGCTCCTGCACTATCTCCATGTGCAACAGTCCGAGGAAACCGCAACGGAAACCGAAGCCGAGGGCGATGGACGACTCTGGCTGGAACGACAGCGACGCGTCGTTCAATTGTAGCTTCTCCAGCGAGGCGCGCAGGTTTTCGTAGTCCGCGGGGTCTATCGGATATACCCCCGCAAACACCATCGGCTTCACCTCTTGGAAACCGCTGATAGCCTTTTCGCAAGGCTTTGCCACGTGAGTTATAGTGTCGCCAACCTTCACCTCCTTCGCATCCTTTATGCCCGAGATGATGTAGCCCACCTCACCAGTGCCCATCTCCGCGCGCGGTATCATGTCCATCTTCAGCACTCCTACCTCGTCAGCATCGTATTCCATGCCCGTGTTGAAGAACTTTACCTTGTCCCCCTTCTTTATTGAGCCGTTCTGCACCTTGAAGTAAGCTATGATGCCACGGAAGCTATTAAACACAGAGTCGAAAATTAGGGCTTGTAGCGGTGCCTCGGGGTCTCCCACAGGGTGCGGTATGCGCTCTATCACCGCGTCAAGAATCTCCGGTATTCCCTCGCCCGTCTTGCCGCTGGCGCGTATTATGTCCTTGCGGTCACACCCTATCAGTTCTATTATCTCGTCCTCCACCTCGTCAGGCATCGCCGCCGGCATGTCAATCTTGTTTATCACAGGAATTATCTCCAAGTCGTGGTCTATCGCCATGTAGAGGTTTGATATAGTCTGCGCCTGCACCCCCTGCGTGGCGTCCACCACGAGCACTGCGCCCTCGCACGCCGCTATGCTCCTCGACACCTCGTAAGAGAAATCTACGTGCCCCGGAGTGTCAATAAGGTTGAGAATATATCTCTCCCCATCCTTCTCGTACGCCATCTGTATGGCATGACTTTTAATCGTAATGCCACGCTCCTTCTCAAGGTCCATGTCGTCAAGCATCTGCCCTTCCGTCACCTGTATGGTATTAGTATATTCCAGCAGTCGGTCAGCTATCGTGCTTTTGCCATGGTCTATGTGGGCTATTATGCAGAAATTCCTTATCTTCTCCATTCGTTCCTTTTGTTGTTGTTGACGCCTTGCCCAAAGCCATTAACCTCGTTCCTCGTTTATCAGAACTTCCTCTGGACAGACATTCTTTTTCAAGCTACAAAGATATACAATATTTCATAGATAGACAAGCGGAAAAACACTTTTTTGCATTTTTTATTGTATTTGTCGTGCAATTTTCTTAATTTTGTACCCACAAACAGGCAACAGCCCATCCGCGAACATCAGATAAACCGTTATGAAGCACACCCTTTTATCCCTCATTCCTCTTCTCCTCTCTCTCCTCATGTCGTGTCAGGAGAGTATGGAAGACAAAGCCGCGCGCGCCGCCGCCGACTACACCCGCAAGTATTGCCCCACCCCCGTCATCAACTACACCCGCACCGACAGCGTCAGCTTCAACAAATCCACCCGCACCTACACCTACTATTGCACTTTCTCCGGCCCACTCGACGACCCCTCCGTCATCGCCACCCATCGCGAGCAGCTCATCCAGCTGCTTACCTCCTCCGTGAGGGAGTCCACACACATGAAACCCTACGTCGAGGCTGGCTTCCGTTTTCAGTATGTCTGCCGTTCGGAGAAGTCCCCTCGGGAAGTGCTCCTGCAGCTCGGATTCTGAGGTTGGTTGAGATAAGCTTCCGGGCAAAAGAACTCAAGGGGACTTCCATGAACAGCAAGTTCAAAGAACGCTTTGAGGAGGAGCTGCAGAAAGCAAAGGACTCACTCGCCAAGAAGAATGGCACCAAGAACTACGAGATGGTCATCGAGCGTGTGGGCAGGGCGAGGCAGAAGTATCCGTCCATCTCAAAGTGCTACGTCATAGAGTACATACAAGAGAACAAACTTGGGTTAACTCCCGTTCACCACTTCCAAAACTAACGTTAATAAAATGTTATTTTATGCAATCTTCTTGCATCTGGTGGGAAAAATGCGTAACTTTGCGTTTGCAAAACAATATAATAGTACAAAGACCACAGACTGATGGATATAAGAGAACTGAATGCTCTGATAGAGCAGAACAGCAATTTCGTAACAAATCTCACCGCGGGCATGGACCGCGTGATAGTGGGGCAGAAGCATCTTGTAGAGTCGCTGCTGATAGGGCTGCTCAGCGATGGACATATACTGCTGGAGGGCGTGCCGGGATTGGCCAAGACACTTGCCATAAAAACGCTTTCCAGCCTTATAGACGGACAGTTCAGTCGCATACAGTTTACGCCTGACTTGCTGCCTGCCGACGTGGTGGGCACCATGATTTACTCGCAGAAGGATGAGGCTTTCCATGTGAAGAAGGGGCCTGTGTTCGCAAACTTCGTGCTGGCGGACGAGATAAATCGCGCGCCGGCAAAGGTGCAGTCGGCACTGCTGGAGGCCATGCAGGAACATCAGGTCACGATAGGTGACGACACCTTCATGCTGCCAAAGCCGTTCCTTGTCATGGCAACGCAGAACCCTGTGGAGCAGGAGGGAACATACCCACTGCCGGAGGCGCAGATGGACCGCTTCATGCTGAAGGTGGTAATAGGCTATCCTACGATGGAGGAGGAGAAGCGTATCATGCGCGAGAACCTTGCGGGGGCATTGCCGGAGGTGTCTCCCGTAAGTTCTGCCGAAGAGATTATAAAGGCGCGTGAGGTGGTGCGTCAGGTGTATATTGACGAGAAGATAGAGCAGTACATTGCCGACATGGTCTTCGCCACGCGCTACCCAGAGCAGTACGGGCTCGGCGAGATGAAGGCTATGATAACCTTCGGGGGCAGTCCGCGTGCCTCCATCAATCTCGCCAAGGCAGCGAGGGCGTTCGCTTTCATCAAGCGCAGGGGCTATGTGGTTCCGGAAGACGTGAGGGCTGTGGCGCACGACGTGCTGCGCCACCGTATAGGACTGTCATACGAGGCGGAGGCGAGCAATGTGACGGCAGAGGAAATAGTGAGCCGTATTATAAATAATGTAGAGGTTCCATGATAGAGAAGGAAGGTGACATCTTCAGCAAGGTGAGGCGCATCGAGATAAAGTCGCGCGGGCTGAGCAGCAATATGTTCGCGGGACAGTATCACTCTGCATTCAAGGGCAGGGGCATGGCGTTTGCCGAGGTGAGGGAATATCAGTATGGCGACGACATACGCGACATAGACTGGAACGTCACCGCCCGCTTCCACCGTCCTTACGTGAAAGTGTTTGAGGAGGAAAGGGAGCTGACGGTCATGTTGCTCGTGGATGTGTCGGGGTCGCTGAACTTCGGGACACGCGCACAGACTAAGAGCGAGATGGCTACGATGATTGCCGCCACGCTGGCGTTCAGTGCCATACAGAACAATGACAAGATTGGGGTCATCTTCTTTTCTGACCAGATAGAGAAATACATACCTCCGAAGAAAGGACGCAGGCATATCCTGTATATCATACGCGAGATGCTGGACTTCCAGCCAGTGTCGAAGAAGACGGATGTGGGCGCTGCGCTGGAGTTTCTTGGCAGGATGCAGAAACGCAGGTGTACGGCCTTCGTAATGAGTGATTTCTACGACCCGGGTGATTTCAGCCGCCCTCTGCAAGTGTGCCGCTCGCGCCACGATGTGGCTGGCATACAACTGTACGACCCGTTGCTGAAGTCGCTGCCCGATGTGGGGCTGTTGCGAGTGCGCGATGCGGAGACGGGGCGCGAGATGTACCTCGACACATCAAGTAAAGCCGTGCGCCGCGCACATGAGCGTTATTGGACTGAGCGAATGGAGGCACTGGGGCAGGTGTTCCGCAAGAATGCGGTGGACTACGTGTCAGTGGCCACCGACGGCGATTTCGTGCAGGCACTGCGGCAGCTGTTCGCAGTGAGGAGGTAAGGGGGAAAAGGAAGAAAGATGAAGAAGACATTATTGACATACATATTGTTGCTGTGTACCCTCGCAGCCTACCCGCAGGTGTCGGTGGAGGCACTGATAGACTCCACGCAGATGGTGGTGGGTGAGCAGACGAAGTTGCACGTCACCGCCAGCGTGAGGAGAGGTCAGCAGGTGACGTTCAGCAACTGGAAGCCGCAGGATATGCTGGCATCTGGGGTGGAAGTGGTGGAGGCATCAATGGTGGACACCATAGACACGGGCGACGGCTTTCTTAAAATAACGCAGCACGTCAGACTTACTGCCTTCGAGGATTCGCTGTACTACATACCACCGCAGAAAGTGAAGGTGGACGGGCGCGTGTACGAGACGAAGAGTCTTGCGCTGAAGGTGCTGACGGTGCCGGTGGACACGCTGAAGCCGGAGCAGTATTTCGGGCCGGAGGATGTGCAGGACAACCCCTTCCAATGGGGGGAATGGGAACACGTGCTGTGGATGAGCCTGCTTATGGCGGCATTGTACATATTGTGCGCTCTGGCATGGATAAGGCTTAAGTCGGGTAAACCAGTGCACTTGAGGGTGCGCATAGTTAAGAGAGTGCCTCCCCACCAGCGTGCACTGAAGACGATAGGTGAGATAAAGGACAGCGTTGGGCTGGTGGACGAGAAGACGTATTACACGCAGCTGACGGATGTATTGAGGAAATATATAGAGGAACGTTTCGGCTTTAGCGCGATGGAGATGACGAGTGCGGAGATAATAGAACGCCTCAAAGCTGATGGCGACAAAGAGAAGATAGAAGAGATGACGATGCTCTTCACTACCGCTGACCTCGTGAAATTCGCCAAATACACGGCAGGGGTGGGTGAGAAGGACCGTAACCTCGTGTCGGCGGTGGACTTTATCTACACCACGAAGACTGATGACACACCGGTGGAGGAGAAGGTAATGCCGCAGGCTACGGAGCAGGAGAGGCAGACTATGCGCATGAGGCTGTCGCTGAAATGGACCATCGCCATAATGGTGGCGTTGCAGGTGGCGCTGATGGTGTATGTAGGCTGGTTGCTGTATGACCTGAGGGGCTGAGAGACTTCCTAAATAACTCCCAATAACTCCCAATAACTCCTTAAGTAGAGCATAAGCGAAACAAAAGAATAAGAATGACTTTCACAGAACCGATATATTTCTTGCTGCTGCTGTTGCTCATACCTTATATTATATGGTATGTGCAGTTCCGCAACCGGGGAAAGAGAAAGATGGAGGCTTCCATCACCTTCAGCGATGCTTCCGTTTACCGCAATGCACCGATGAGCTGGCGCGTACGGTTGATATATCTGCCCATGTTGTTGAGGTGTGCCGCCTTTGTCCTCATAGTTATGGCGATGGCGCATCCTCAGACACACAACGCTTGGGATGAGAAGACCGTTGAGGGTATAGACATAATGCTGGCGATGGATGTGTCAACGAGTATGTTGGCGGAGGACCTTGCGCCGAACCGCATAGAGGCCGCTAAGCAGGTGGCAGCGGAATTTGTGACAGATAGGCCTAACGACAATATAGGCCTGACGATATTCGCTGGCGAAGCTTTCACGCAATGTCCTATGACAACGGATCATGCCTCGTTGCTGAACTTGTTGAGGGCGGTGAGGACGGACATTGCCGCCCACGGGCTTATCAGTGATGGTACGGCGATAGGAATGGGACTTGCCAATGCGGTGTCGCGCCTAAAAGCCTCAAAAGCGAAAAGCAGGGTCGTGATACTTCTTACAGATGGCTCTAACAACATGGGTGACATATCGCCGATGACGGCGGCACAGATAGCGAAGAGCATGGGGATACGTGTATATACCATAGGTGTGGGTACTAATAAGGTGGCGCGTTACCCTATGCCAGTGGCAGGAGGGGTGCAGTATGTTAACATTCCCGTGGAGATAGACACTAAGACGTTAAGAAATATTGCGGCGATGAGTGACGGGCATTTCTACAGGGCGACGAACACCAAGGAGCTGCGCAGAATATACAAGGACATTGACCAGCTTGAGAAGTCGAGGCTCAACGTGAAGAAGTTCACAAAACGCTATGAGGCATATCAGCCGTTTGCCCTTGCGGCGTTGCTCATGCTTGCGCTGGAAGTGCTGCTGAGGCTGACGCTGCTGAGGAAAAACTAAGAAAAGAATATGAGATTTGAAGATACGACATACCTATGGCTCCTCTGCGTTATACCGATGATGGTGATGTTGATGGGCTGGGCAGAGTGGCGGCGCAGGAAGATGCTACGCAGGTTGGGGGATGCCAATCTTGTGAAAGCTCTCATGCCCGATGCTTCCGCAAAGCGCAGGTGGACAAAATTCATCTTGGTGCAGGGGGTCTTCGCCATCGTGACGCTCATGGTGGCACGACCGCAGATGGGTACGAAAGTGACGCACGAGAAGCGTAACGGCATTGAGGCTATCATAGCCTTTGACATATCGAACTCCATGCTGGCACAGGATGTAGTGCCGAGCAGATTGCAAAAGAGCAAGATGCTGATAGAGAATCTTGTGGATAACTTTACAAAAGACAAGGTAGGCATGATTGTTTTTGCCGGGGATGCTTTCGTGCAACTGCCAATAACAAGCGACTATGTGTCTGCCAAGATGTTCTTGCAAAATATCGACCCATCGCTGATACAGACGCAGGGCACGGATATTGCCGCTGCCATAAACCTCGCTGCTAACAGCTTCACGCAGCAGAAGAACATAGGTAAAGCCATCATCGTGATAACGGATGGTGAAGACCATGAAGGCGGAGCAACGGAAGCGGCGAAAGAGGCGTTGGAGAAGGGCTACAAGGTGTTTATCCTCGGCATAGGCGGCACTTCCGGGGCACCGATACCAGCGGAAGGTGGCGGATATATGCAGGATAATACGGGGAATACGGTGATGACGGCTCTTAACGAGAATATGTGCAGGGACATCGCTGCAGCGGGGAATGGCACATATATACACGTGGACAACACTTCTGCGGCACAGGAAAGGCTAAATGACGAGTTGGCAAAGATGCAGCGCGGTGACATGGACACGGTGGTTTATTCCGAATATGACGAGCAGTTTCAGGCCTTTGGCATACTGGCGATAATACTTATAGTGATAGAGGTGTGCATAAGTGAGGCTGTGAACCCTTATTTCAGTAGGCTAAGGCTGTTTAAGAAGAGAGGAGTGACGGTGGGGGCATTGTTGCTCTGGGCCGTGGCGGGAGGCTTCGCCCAAAGCGACAGGAGCTTCATACGCTCAGGAAACAGACAATACCGGGCAGGGGCGGAGGATGCGCCAGCAAAGTCGGAGGTGAGGTATCGCAAGGCGTTGGCTGCAAACCAGCACAATACTCAGGCAATGTATAACCTTGGATGCGCTCTGATGGCACAGAAGAAAGACTCTGCCGCAATGGAGATGTTCAGCAAGGCTGCGGCAGCAGAGGGCAGTAAGGTGCGCAGGGCGATGTGTTATCACAACATGGGGGTGATACTGCAAGCGCGGAGGCAATATGGACCAGCGATAGAGCAATACAAGCAGGCGTTGAGGTTGAGACCCCACGACAACGAGACGAGGTATAATATGGTGTTATGCCAAAAGTTGAAGAAAGATTCGCCTGACAACAATAACAACAATAACAATAATAACAACGACAACAAGGACAATAAGGGTAATAACCAAGATAAGGATAAAAATAACGACAACAAGAACAAGTCTCAGGAAAATAATAAAGACGAAAATAAAGAAAACAAGAATGACAACAGCCAGCAGCAGGAACAGCAGATGAGCCGGGAGAATGCGGAGCAGTTGCTTAATGCCGCTATGCAGGAGGAAAAGGCCACGCAGCAGCGAATGAAGAAAGCTATGAGCCAGCCGCGTAAGCGCAGCCTCCAGAAGAATTGGTGATTTGTTTTTGGAAAGAGGACTATGAGATATGTACGTTTTGTTACAGTGATGCTACTTGCCATGCTCCTTTCCCCCCTGAAGCAAGGGTGCGGGAAGTTGTATGCGGCATCGATAGAGGTGCATGGACCGTCGCAGGTGGCTGCTGGAGAGCAGTTCTACCTGAGATATGTGGTGAATACCACTGATGTGAGCGGCTTCAGACTCGGAAATGTGCCTGATGCCTTTAACGTGCTGATGGGACCAA
Source organism: Prevotella sp. (assembly GCA_022773825.1). GTDB lineage: Bacteria > Bacteroidota > Bacteroidia > Bacteroidales > Bacteroidaceae > Prevotella. The sequence continues at coordinate 8,633 of JALFOF010000088.1, read as the reverse complement.
GCACAAGTACGCAGCAGAGTTTCTCCATGGTGAATGGAAAGACCACACACACGGCTTCTGTGACATACACATACGTGATGATGGCGGTAAAGAATGGAACGTTCGTCATACCAGCGGCACGGGCTACGGTGAATGGAAAGGCTACAACATCGCAGGCTCTGCGGATAAACGTGACGGGCAAAGCCCCATCGTCTTCACAGCAGCAAGGAGGGGGGCAACAACAAAGGCGTGGCGCACGTGTGGACAGGGCGGGGGCACAAATACGCGGCAACGACCTCTTCATCAAGGTGACGGCGAATAAGAATCGGGTTTATGAACAAGAGCCGATATTACTGACATACAAAGTATATACTCAGGTGGAGTTGACGCAGCTTGAAGGTAAGATGCCAGACTTGAATGGCTTTCACACCCAAGAGATACCACTGCCACAGCAGAAGTCGTTTCATATAGAGAACGTTGGAGGCAGGGCATACAACTGCGTCACTTGGAGTCAATATGTGATGTTTCCCCAAATGTCAGGGAAACTGGAGATACCCAGTATTACCTTCAAAGGAATAGTGGTGCAGCAAAACTCCAACGTAGATCCCTTTGAGGCCTTCTTTAACGGGGGGGCGGGATATATAGAGGTAAAGAAAGAAATAAAAGCTCCTGCGGTAAGCATACAGGTTACACCATTGCCCGATAAGCCTGCAAACTTCTCTGGCGGTGTGGGAAGGTTTTCTGTCTCGGCATCGCTTGACAAACAGACGGTGAAGGCAGGAGACCCTGTGAACGTAAGGCTTGTGGTGAGTGGCACCGGCAATATGAAGTTGCTTAAGCAGCCAGAGCTGACGTTACCCAAGGATTTTGACAAATACGATGCGAAAGTGACAGAGAAGACCAAGCTTACCGCTGAGGGCGTTACGGGAAGCATGGTTTATGATATACTCATCGTGCCACGTAATATGGGTAAGTATGTCATCCCTGCTATGACGTTCGTATACTTCGATACAAAGAGCAAGGATTATAAGACCTTGCAGACGCAGCCCATGACATTAAACGTGGAGAAAGGTAATGGTGGAAAAGCTTCGGTAACAGACTATTCACAGAAGGCTGCTGACGACATACGTGACATCATGAAAAATACTCCAGAGCCGGAAAAACTTGAAGGGACCTTCTTTGGCTCAAAAGCTTATCTGTTGCTCAATGGTGGCATATTGTTTACGTTTATCGTGCTTGTAATGGTATTTAGGAAGAGAGCGATGGCACTTGCCGATATAGCAACGGCGCGTGGCAGGAAAGCTAACAAGGTGGCAGGGAAAAGGCTGAAGAAAGCGGCAAAACTCATGGCGCAGGGTAAAGCTGGAGATTTCTACGATGAGGTGATGCGAGCACTGTGGGGCTATGTAGGTGACAAACTCGCCATGCCTGTGGAGCAGTTGACACGCGATAATATCGCAGGAAAGTTACAGGAGCGAGGAGTAGCCGAAGAGGTCATAAAGAACTTCATTGAGGCGATAGACGAATGTGAGTATGCACGTTTTGCACCAGGTGACGCTACGGGCAATATGCAGAAGACGTATGATAAAGCCACAGACGCGATAACAACGATAGAGGACAATATACGATGAAGAAGCTCATATACATATTATTCTTTGTATCTTGCCTGGGATGCGCTACGCAACTGAAGGCTGCGAACGCTGTGGCGGAGGCGAATATAGCATACCATGAGGGTGATTACCACAATGCTGTGAGGTTATACCAACAAGCATTGAAGGAAGGAACCTCGATGGAGTTGTGCTTCAACCTTGGCAACGCTTACTACCGCATTGGCAATGTTCCGCAAGCCATATTGTATTACGAGAAGGCAAAGAAGATGTCGCCGATGAACGATGACGTACGGCACAACATAGATATAGCCCGCGCTAAGACCATAGACAAAATGCCCGCGGAGACGGAATTGTTCTTCATGCAATGGTGTAGGGGAATACAAGGTCTTATGTCTATAGACAAATGGGCAAAGATGGCTGTTATAGCCTTCGGGGTGGCGTTGCTGCTGTTCCTTGCCTACCTCTTCATGGGCAATATGCTTGTGAGGCGTGTATCTTTCTACGCTTCAATGTCGTTGCTGTTGCTTTCGGCCTTTGGTAACTTTTTCGCATGGCAACGTAAGACAATTCTTGCCAACCATGATGCGGCAATAGTGATGAAGGAGGTTGTCTCGGTTAAGCTGTCGCCGACACTGAAGTCTGCTGATGCCTGCATAATACACGAAGGCACAAAGGTGTCGGTCACAGACCATGATATGAAAGACTGGCTGGGTATTCGCCTTTCCGACGGCAGAGAAGGGTGGGTGCAGAGCAAGGATGTAGAAGAGATTTGAAGCCTATGTCTTTCGTCTCTTTCCCGGGGATTGTATATTCCAACAGAAATAGGTAGCATAAAGAAAAAAATGATAGAAGCTATTGACAACATAGGGATAGAATGGTTGCTTGGAAGTGACAGTAGCATACTGGACCATATAGCTCTCACCATGACCAATGCCTGGACATGGGTGCCACTATATGTAGCTTTGTTGATACTTATAATAAAGAACAACGACAATATGCAGCAGATTATGGTCTGCTTTGGATTTGCGATACTTTGTGTTGCATTGGCATCATTGATGGCGAATGTGGTGGTGAAACCAATGGTGGAACGCCCCCGTCCATGCAATACGCCGGAAGTTATGTTTGTCAGTCAGATAGCAGGTAATATGCATAGTAAGGACTATAGCTTCTTCTCCTCACATGCCGCCAACACCATGGCATTGGCAGTGTTTTTCGCATTACTTGTGAAGAGCACAGCTTTGAGCATAGTTTTGTTTGTATGGTCGCTGACAAACTGCTGGACGCGCCTTTACCTCGGGCAACACTATCTGACGGATATATTGGCTGGGATGATATGGGGCATCATAGCTGGTGGTGTCTCCTATATATTGTTACGCAAAGTGTTCAAACGCATTTCTCCATCATCGCATTTCGTTTCTTCACAATATACGAAAAGTGGATATTCACAGTTGGATGTAGATACAGTGTTGTCTGTTTTCATACTCACAGTAGCATACGCCTTTATTCCAAACCTATAAAAAACAAGATATTGAGCAATCCAAAAAACATACAGATACGGGAGTATAATTATCACTTGCCAGAGGAACGCATAGCGAAGTTCCCCATGGCAAAGCGTGATGAAAGCAAACTCCTCATATACAACAAGGGCGACATACACCATGACGCCTTTAGGCATATAGCCAACTATTTGCCAAAAGGGTCTTTATTGGTATATAACAACACCAAGGTAATCCAGGCACGCCTGCATTTTCGTAAACTCACCGGGGCACAGATAGAAGTATTCTTGCTTGAGCCTTTCTTGCCATTGGACTATGAGCAGATATTTCAGGCTCATAGCCATTGCGAGTGGGTTTGTATGATAGGGAATTTGAAGAAATGGCGTTCCGCTACAGCATCTCCTGGCAATGGCACATTGAGCCGCACCATCAATGTGTGTGGACAAGACGTAACGCTTACTGCCCGTTTGGGAGAAGAAAAACATACAGGATATGTGGTGTCTTTTGATTGGGATGCAACCAGTGTATCGTTTGCGGACGTTTTGGAGGCCATAGGGGAACTGCCTATACCGCCATATCTTAACAGGGAGACGGTGGAGAACGACAAGGTGACTTATCAAACGGTATATTCAAAGATAAAAGGGTCTGTGGCCGCTCCCACAGCAGGATTACATTTCACAGCAGATGTATTGGCAGATATTGATGCTCATGGCATAGAGCGTGATGAGGTGACACTTCATGTCGGGGCGGGCACTTTCAAGCCTGTAAAGTCTGAACGCATAGAGGGGCATGAGATGCATCAAGAATATATTGCCGTGAAACGCAGTCTCATAGAGCGACTTATTGCGCATGGTGGGAAAGCTGTGGCTGTAGGCACCACGAGCGTAAGAACGCTTGAAAGTCTATATTATATTGGCTGTAGGCTATACCGTAATCCTATGTTGGCAGAGGAACAGCTATGCATAGAGCAGTGGGAACCATACGATACACCGTGCGACATACCATCATCGGAGGCATTGCAGTGTGTGCTGGAGTGGATGGATAGAAACAACCTGACAACGCTTCATTCCGCGACAAAGATAATAATAGCACCAGGCTATAGGTATCATGTTGTGAAGATGCTCATTACAAACTTCCATCAGCCACAGTCTACATTGTTACTGCTTGTCAGTGCCCTGATAGGAAATGACTGGCACAAGGTCTATGACTATGCTATGGACAATAGCTTCCGTTTCCTCAGTTACGGCGATTCGTCATTGTTGATACCTAATGATTAAAGAACGAAAACTCAAATTACATACATGATGAACTATGGATATATAAAGGTAGCGTCCGCCATCCCCAGCGTCAAGGTGGGCGACTGCCAGTTCAATCTCCAAGAAATAGAGCAGATGATAGCACGTGCAGAGGGGCAGGGAGTGGAAGTCATAGTTTTCCCCGAGCTCTCCATAACAGGCTATACGTGTCAGGATTTATTCCGCCAGCAGCTATTGCTTGACGTGGCAGAGCAGTCTGTTCTCATGCTACTCGACTTCACCCGCCAGCTTGACATTATCGTCATTGTCGGAGCACCTGTGCAGGTAGGTATGATATTACTCAACTGTGCTGTTGTGATACAGAAAGGTGAAATCCTTGCCATAATACCAAAGACATACCTCCCTAATTATAGTGAGTTCTACGAGAAACGATGGTTTGCCTCTTCGCAAGACTCGCATCCAACAGAGATAATCTATGCGGGTAGCAAGACGATGGTGACGGCGCAGCCAACAATATTCCGCACCTATACGGGTGCTACGTTTGGAGTAGAACTTTGTGAAGACGTGTGGGCGCCAGAGCCTCCGTCAACATTCCTTACGCTTGCAGGAGCCGATATCATCTTCAACCTGTCAGCATCTGACGAGCTTATAGGCAAGCACGCCTATTTGCAACAACTGCTTTCGCAGCAGAGTGCGCGTACCATGAGTGGATACGTGTATTCTGGTAGTGGCTTTGGTGAAAGCACGCAAGATGTGGTGTATGGCGGCAATGCCTTGATATACGAAAACGGTAAGTGCATAGCAGAGAGCGAGCGCTTCTCTTTTGAACCACAGATGGTCGTGTCGCAGATAGATTACGAGAAACTACGTGCGGAGCGACGCAATAATACTACTTTCGTTAATGCACAGAGAAGAGTGGAACAAGGAAACGTCCGCTTCATAGACTGCCACTCCATAAGCCAGGATGACTTTACGTTGATGCGTAATATCAGCCCAACACCCTTTATACCCGAGCTGGAAAATATGAAGGATGCGTGCGAAGAAATCTTTAACATACAGATAGCGGGGCTTGCCAAACGTTTGGTGCATACCAACTGTCGCACTGTGGTTGTCGGAATCAGTGGTGGATTGGATTCCACATTAGCACTGCTCGTATGCGTAAGAACTTTTGATAAACTGAAACTGCCGCGTACTGGTATCATTGGTGTCACCATGCCAGGATTTGGTACTACAGACAGAACCTATACCAATGCCATGGCATTGATGAAATCGCTTGGTGTTACTATAAAAGAGGTATCCATCAAGAAATCCTGCATACAGCACTTTGAGGATATTGAGCATGACATTTCTGTACATGACGTGACATACGAGAATGGTCAGGCACGAGAACGCACACAGATACTAATGGATCTTAGCAATAAGTACAATGGCATGGTCATAGGCACTGGCGACCTTTCCGAGCTTGCCCTTGGCTGGGCTACATACAATGGAGACCACATGTCCATGTATGGAGTTAATGTTTCTATCCCTAAGACCCTTATATGCTATCTCGTGCAATACGTGGCAGAGAGTGGAATAGATACAGACTCCCGTGCCACACTCACTGACATTATTGATACTCCCATTTCCCCCGAACTCATACCCGCTGATGAACAAGGCAACATAGCACAGAAGACAGAAGACCTCGTCGGGCCATATATACTCCACGACTTCTTTCTTTATTATATGCTGCGGTGTGGCTTCCGCCCATCTAAAATTTATATGCTTGCCTGCCATGCCTTCATGGGAGAGTTTGACGAAGAAACCATAAAGAAATGGTTGCGAGTATTCTTACGCCGCTTCTTCGCCCAGCAATTCAAACGCTCTTGCTTGCCAGATGGTCCCAAAGTGGGTTCGGTGTCATTATCTCCACGTGGCGATTGGCGAATGCCGAGCGATGCCTGCAGCACACTGTGGGTAAAAGAAGTTGATTAGTGGTTTAGTGGTTTGGTGGTTTAGTTGTTTGGTTAAGTGTAACAGATGAAAAAAGCGCCCAACCACTAAACCACCAACTCACCAACCACCACCTCACCAAACCACCCGCTCGACCTCTGGTCGCATGCCAAAGGCAAGAAACCACCAAACCACCCAACCACTAAACCACTAAACAACTAAACAACTAATATGCAAACCTTTCCTTGCGCAAAGATAAACCTTGGACTCAATGTCGTATCACGCAGGGCGGATGGATACCACGACATAGAAACAGTATTCTATCCGCTACCCGTTACCGATGTACTTGAAGTGACAGATATGTCTCATGCCCCTCATGCCAACACTCCGTGCAACTTGAGGGTGACAGGGACATCAGAACTATGCGCGGAACAAGATAACCTCGTTGTCAAAGCCTATAATCTGCTTGCACAGTATCATCCACTGCCACATATCCAAGTCCACCTGCATAAATCAATCCCCTCACAAGCAGGTATGGGAGGTGGGTCAAGCGATGCCGCATATATGATACGCCTGTTAAACAGTCAATTCTCATTGGGGCTAAGCACGGGGGAGATGTGTGAATACGCCGCACGATTAGGAGCAGACTGTGCCTTCTTCATTATGAGCGACTCCACGTGTCCGCAGCCAGTCTATGCTACAGGTATTGGAGAGCAGTTACATCCCTTTACAGACCGATGGGATACCTTAGACGGGAAATGGCTTGTACTCGTTAAACCAGACGTGGCAGTATCCACTAAGGAGGCCTACTCAGGCATAGTGCCATGTAAGCCTGCTATGAACTGTCGTGACGCACTAATGATGCCAATCGAGACATGGCGCAATAATTTGACAAACGATTTCGAAGTAAGCATATTCAAGAAGTTACCTCTCTTGGCGGATGTAAAGCAGTGGCTTTATAGCAATGGAGCCATATATGCTGCCATGTCAGGCAGTGGCAGTACCATCTTCGGAATATTCTCAGACCGTCCATACTTTGCAACAGCCTCAAAGTTTGGCGGCTATCTTAATGTAATTCATTTGAACGCCAATCAATAACCCCATACAACAATGCCACCAATCAGTAATTCACGGAAACGCTCCGCGACACAAGCCATCGATACCACACTCGGTCATATTCCCCCACAGGCAGTGGATATAGAGAAGGTAGTGCTAGGCGCTTTGATGATAGACACGGATGCCTTCTCCGTCGTGTCAGAGATATTGCATCCAGAGACATTCTACGAGCCACGCCACCAAAAGATATATCACGCTATTCAATCCCTCAATATGAGGGAAAAGCCAGTGGATATAATGACCGTGTGCGAGGAACTCAAGCACGAAGGAACGTATGACGAGGTCGGCGCGCCTACATATATTGTAGACCTGACCCAGACTGTTGCCTCGTCAGCTAACATCTCCTATCACTCCCATATCCTTGCGCAAAAGTATCTGGCACGACAGCTTATCACATACGCATCAAACGTAGAGACGAAGGCTCTTGACGAAGCTCAGGATGTAGATGAGTTGATGCAGGAGGCAGAGGGAGCACTCTTTACTATATCACAGAAGAATATGCGTCAGGACTACACACAGATAGACCCCGTGGTAGTCCAAGCTCGTGAACTCATACTTAAAGCAGCCAACAGTAACACCGGCGGTATTACGGGTGTGCCATCAGGCTACACAGAGTTCGATAAAGTAACATCAGGCTGGCAGCCCTCAGACCTCGTTATCATCGCTGGTCGTCCTGCCATGGGTAAGACATCGTTTGCTTTGTCTTTGGCTAAGAATATTGCGGTTGACAACCATGACCCAGTAGCCTTTTTCTCATTGGAGATGAATAACGTGCAGCTTGTAAACCGTCTGATATCCAATGTCTGCTCCGTTCCAGGCAGTAAGATAATGAACGGTCAGCTCTCGCAAGACGAGTGGTCACGCTTCGACAACAACATCGGTCGCCTCATGGGTGCGCCCCTTTATGTCGATGATACTCCCGGTCTCTCCGTTTTTGAACTACGCACAAAAGCACGTCGTCTTGTGCGCGAGAAAGGCGTTAAGGTGATAATGATAGATTACCTGCAGCTGATGAACGCTAACGGTATGAAGTTCAACAGTCGTCAAGAGGAGGTGTCAACTATATCACGCTCCTTGAAGGGGTTAGCCAAAGAACTTGATATTCCAATCATAGCTCTCTCTCAGTTATCGCGTGCCGTAGAGCAGCGTCCGGGTGAAGATGGCAAACGTCCGCAACTCTCTGACCTCCGCGAGTCTGGTGCCATAGAGCAGGATGCTGACATGGTGCTGTTTGTACACCGTCC